>CAMHNI010000004.1 GCA_946186505.1 uncultured Prevotellaceae bacterium
CTGCCAGCACAATGGCGTTAGCTGGCCACGCAAATGCATCCCACATTACAGGACCCACGCTCAGTTCCAGCATCAGTCCTGCAAAGATAAGGCCTCCTCCAATGAGGAAGCCTTCCTTAAATGTCCAGGGTTTCGTCCACATCAGATTTCAATCAGTTTTCCGTTCTTTTTCGCCTCTTCAATCCACTTGGGCTCGATTTCCTGCAGGAAGCGTTGCTTGTTCTCGTTCAGCTTCTGCATGTTGAGACCGATGGCAGCCTGAGCCTTTGCCTTGGTGCTATAATCAGGCACAGGGATGGCTTCGGTATGTCCGTGCTTGGCGGCTACGCGGGCGATGAGCAAACGGGCCTGCTGGGCATAGTCGACAGAGTGGGAGAGCAGACGGGTAACTTCCTGAGGCGCATGGAAAGTAGCACCATGAGAGGCGATGGCATAGTCCCAACGCCACTGGCTCTTGCGCAACAAAGCCTGGATAGGAGCCATCTCAGCCTCTGTAGCTCCCTTGTCGATGATGAACTTAGCCTCGAAATGGGCACGGGCCAGTTCCTGCTCGGCACGGTTGCGCACCTCGTTGCACTTCTCCTGACGGTCGTACACATTCTGGCGCAGCACCTCGGCATCCTGACGGTGACAGGTCTGACAAGTGCGGTCAATCTTGGCCAATGGCGACTGAATCTGGTGGTCAGAGAACTTCACGCCACCTTCCTGCTTATAGGGCATGTGACAGTCGGCACACGATACGCCGCGCTGAGCATGGATACCGTGCTGCGACATCTCCCAACCCGGATGCTGAGCCTTCAGAATCTTCGTGCCAGATAGCGGATGGATATAGTCGTAGAAACCAATCTCGTCGTAGTATTCCTCGGCAGCCTCGCAGGTTAATCCCTTGTCGTGCGGGAATACCAGATAGTTGGCCTTGCCGGGATTCTTCTCGTCGTTAGGCTTGATGAAGTAGTACTCCACGTGGCACTGAGCGCATACCAGCGAACGCATTTCCTGATGGGTAGCATTCTTCACATCCAGACCACGACGGGCAAAGGCCTCGTAGAGGGCAGGACGGGCAGGGCGCAAATCCATGGTGCGGGCATCGTGACAGTCTGAGCAGCCGATGGTATTCACCTCTTCAGCTCCTAACTCACTCCACTTCTTAGCATAGAAGTTAGCAGGATCAAATTGATCCTTACCATTACCCAGTTCGCGCATCATGCGAGGCACATCGGGTCCCTTACACGTCCAGCAGGTGGCGGGCTGCATATCTACGGCGATAGAATCGCTTCCATCGGCAGTCTTTACCATAATTCCTGGATTACCCGTACGCAGAATCTTGCGCATATCCTCAAGGGCGTGCTTATGTCCACGAGGGGTATTGTAGTGGCGCGAGAAGGCATAGCCAGCCCACAGCACCACCATCTCAGGACGCTGCTCGAGCACATCTACCTCCTGCGACGAGTTGTACTTTGATTTGAACGTGGTGTCCTCTGTCATCGCCCACGTCTCGTACTCACGCGGATAGTCAGCCTTGAACTTCTCGTTCTGAGCGATTATTTCATCCTCAAACACAGTACGCTTGTTGTTGAACACACTGGCCACCTCGGCCCTGCGCTCCATCAGCGACGACACAAGCAGTCCCAGGATAAAGACTACTGCCATAGATCCTCCGAAGAGTATCCAACCTTGCCATTTTTTCAATTGCTTTGCCATAATATTTCTTTTTTATTTATTTGCGATGTTTGTTGAATTTTTCATTTCATCATGTTCTGAAGCCATTCCGGCACAGGCGATGGTGGTAGGGGAGTCACCCCCTCGGCTCCAGGTGTTGCCATCAGCGAGTTCATGCCACCGTGGGGCACGTTACGATGACAGTCCCAGCACACCTTGCCGCCTGTAGCCAACTGCTGCATATAGCCCATGCGGCCTGTCTTCACAAACTCCGTGTTCAGCTGTGTGTGGCAGCGGATACAATTGTCCATCACTACCTGACCTGTTAGCTTCTCGGCCTTGATGGCCTGATGCTCCATGTGGCCCACGAAATACACTGTGTGCTTTAAACCGTCGACTGCCTTGAAACCGTAATATACGGCGAGATTCTGATGGGGCACATGGCAATCGTTGCAAGTGGCACCGTTTGACTGATGGTCGATACGTCCGTGAGAGGAGTGGCTCCACGTAGCATAGTAAGGTGTCATGATGTGGCAGTTGACGCAGGCCGACGGGTTGTCACCTATAAAATAAGTATGCGCCCTAAGCAGATACATAAACAATCCGCCGAGGCCGCATACGACGCCCGCTATCACCAGCAAACCCACCTTCTGTCGATACGATAGCCAGTCTTTAAAAGCAAAAAAATCTTTCAGCTTCATTCGTTATAGGTATATTTACGTTGCAAATATACGGAAAATATTCCAAACTGCCTAATTTTAGGACATAATAATTGTTAATCCGCCATTCTCTTCTCAAATCTGAACAGCCCGTCCTCCTGGTCAAACTACTCTATCCTAAGCGGGACACAGAAGCCCTCCCAACAAGCTACTCTGTCACAATTATTTCGGTGCTTGTTATACCAATCTAAGTTTCCGAGGCTTTCTTGGCTATGCGCGAAATAATAGCGAATGCTGATTTATACCAACGATGTCTATTCGGAGTCCGCCGAAGCGGAAACCAACGGCAAAATTACACAAAAATCTTCATTTTAGTAACACCTAAAATCCGCAACTAATAGTGATGCTGACTAATTTTGCAGTTTGCTTCTCCATCAGACGACAGTCTTGCCAGTACAGACGTGATTATGCATGGGTCATGCCCAGTTTCCCCTTACCCCGGTCAAGCATTACAGGGGCTTTATGCTACCGTTAACCCGCGAATTCGGTTTCTTAGCCGTCTGTGAATGCAAAAGGGTTCTGATATGATTTGTTGTCCGTGTATATATTCAGCTGATAGTGCCTTGCCGTTCTTATCCACTTGGCTGGCACGCTGATGAACCTGAACACGAAGGCTTTGATGCGGCTTGTCTTCTTCAGTCCGAAGGCTTTTGTGTCCAGCCTGCCCATAAGGAACTTGTAGAAGTTGCGTATCATAGCCGTCAGCAGCAGGAATACGGTGTTCTCTGCCATGAAGGACTTAGGCAGCCTTGCCCAGCCGAAGCCATTGTTCATGTCGTCAAAGATACGCTCCTTGCCGCCTCTGAGGTTATAGAACTCCACGATCTCTCGGTTGGTTGAGGTATAGTCGTTGGTCAGGATGCATCGGTATGTGTACTTGCCCTCCCACAAGTCCTGCTCACCGTCCAATCTACGCTCCCGCTGTATGACGAGGCGATATGCCTTGCCCTCCCATTTCTCAGTGATGATGGAGTTCAGTTCATATTCGATGCCGTTTATCTCCTGATGCTGCCATCCACGCAGTGCCAGCAGGCTGTCATAGAGCGATGAGCAGTTGTTTGCACGGATGTAGAAGAGCTCCGAGTGCTTCTCGACGGTCTCTACTATCTTGCGCGAACAGGATCCGCAATCCATGCGGGCGCGTCTGATGTGGATGTCTTCCGATTCAAGATTCGAGAAGATGCGTTCCAGTGTGTCTTGCTGGTGGAAACGTACGTTGGCATTGCCGTCGCGGTTCTCTATACCCACGATGAGGTCGCCAATGACGGCCACACCGGGACTGTAGCCTGTGAACTTCTTGTAGGTCATCTTCGCATCGCACTTCTCCGTCTCTATGAACTGATGGTCGAAGTCAAGGTCATACGACGCTCCTGCCATGAGCTGCCCTGTGTTCAGGAGAGCCTTTACCAGCAAACGGTTCAGCCTCGTGGCGGTATTGAAGTCATAGCTCTTGCCCGTGTCAGAGGTGTAGGTCGTGTTTGCCATGGCCAGTTCTGAAATCGCTCTCAGAATTGTGTCAGAGCTGCATGTGCGAAGTGTGGGATGCAGCGAGAGATGGGGCATCAGGTGGCTCGTAACGTCCTCCACGCAGTCACCGCCACAAAAGTAGACACTTGCCAGCGAACCTGCAATCTCGCCGTACTGGTAGCCGAATGACGTACATCGGAGACCCAGTACTTTGTCGATAACCGGACCTGCATAACGGGATAATTGCTCCCTCACGTGAAATATTCCTCCAAAAGGAGTGATTTTCTCATATTTTATGCTTACCTTTGCCATGCCATTGATGATTTTGCTTGTCTTGATTTGCAGCACTAAGGTAAGTGAAAAATCTGACATGGCAAAATCCTGGGCAACTTTTTGTTACTCAGGAACTTAGAAAAATAAATAAACTAAAGTGCTGCGGAATTTAGGTATTAATAGAAAATGTGTAACTTTGCATCAAACAAAAGAGAATTATGGCAAAGGATTTAACGACTTCGGCTATTGAGCGGCAGAACGTATTAAACAATACAGTGGCACTGCCAAGGATTCAGGAGGCTTTAGACGTAAAGCTTCTTGAGTTTGAAGGACGCTATGTGCTGACAAAACAGATGGTGGCAGATTATTATGGGGTAGATGAAAGAACGATAGAGCGGCTACTTGTGGCTAATGACGAAGAGCTGAAGCATAACGGATACTTTTTATGTAAGGGTAAAGCCTTGAAAGACTTCAAGTTACGTTTTGCTAGCGACATCAATGTCGCTCACAAAGCAGTTTCTTTGGGTCTCTTTGATTTTCGCTCATTCCTCAATATCGGGATGCTGCTGACTGAGAGTGAGAAAGCGAAGTATGTCCGTTCGCGCATTCTCGATATCGTCATATCTACCATTAATGAGAAAACAGGTGGAGGTACCAAATATATCAATCGGAGAGATGTCCTTATGGAGCCTATTATCTATGATGCTCGCCAGAAGATGGCTTCGCGTGACTTGGCTTTCCGTGATGTATTTCATGGGAATATCGCAGAGTATCTGAAAGCCGTTACGCCAGAGGAGTTCGACAAGTTTATCGGAAGCAAGTCGCTCGACTTTGATGCTATTATGGCATTGCCTGAGAATCAAGAAGTATTGAGAATCTTAAAGCAGGCAGAAGATGAGTGAGATTCAGTAGATCACAAAGTATAAATGATTGTGCCCTATGGGACGCTTACCGCGAAATTCGCTGAAGTGGTAATCACTTCAACCACAAAATCCACCACTTATCAATCGTTAGTTTTTCAATAGATTAAGTTGAATAGTGGCGGATGTGGTAATATTTCTCCTAAAAAAAGTACAGAGAAATGTTTCTGGCACGCAACTGTATAATAGAAAAGAATAAAATTTGGAAAAAGAACGATATTTCAGAAAAAAGTTGTATCTTTGTCCCGTCAATTCAATAATATTACAAATAACCTGATAAGCGTATGAAAGTTGGAATTCCAAAAGAGATTAAGAACAATGAGAACCGCGTGGGTATGACCCCGGCGGGAGTAGCAGAACTGGTAAGGCACGGTCATGAGGTGATGGTGCAGCATACGGCAGGCGAGGGTAGTGGCTTTGCCGACAGCGAGTATGTGGCTGTCGGCGCACAGATATTGCCGAATATTGAGGACGTCTATCGAGAGGCCGATATGATAGTGAAGGTGAAGGAACCCATTGAGCCGGAGTACAAGCTGGTGAGGAAAGGTCAGCTGCTGTTCACCTATTTCCATTTTGCCTGTGAGCGTGAGCTGACAGATGCCATGCTGAAGAGCGGGGCCGTCTGCTTGGCTTACGAAACGGTGCAGTTGCCGAACGGTTCGCTGCCCCTGTTGCAGCCGATGAGTGAGGTGGCCGGACGTATGGCCGTGCTCAACGGAGCGTACTACTTGCAGAAGACGAAGGGCGGCAAGGGCAAGCTCATCAGCGGTGTGCCCGGTGTCAGCCCGGCCCGTGTGCTGGTGCTTGGCGGCGGCGTTGTGGGTGAGGCAGCAGCATTGATGGCTGCCGGACTGGGAGCCGACGTAACCATCACCGACATCTCGCTGCCCCGTCTGCGTCAGCTCGACATTGAGACGCCTGCCAACGTACATACCCTCTACAGCTCTGAGCACAACATCGTCCGTCAGTTGAAGGATGTCGATATTGTCATTGGTTCGGTATTAGTGCCAGGCGACAAGACGCCTCACCTTATCACCAAGGAGATGCTGGCACTGATGGAGCCGGGAACGGTGCTCGTCGATGTGGCCATAGACCAAGGAGGCTGCTTCGAGACCTCGCGGCCTACCACTCATAGTGACCCCGTCTATGTGGAGGACGGCATTCTGCACTACTGTGTGGCCAACATCCCTGGCGCCGTGCCCAACACCTCGACGCTGGCCCTCACCAACGCCACCCTGCGCTATGCCATCGCACTGGCCGACAAAGGCTGGCAGCAGGCTTGTAAGGATGACTCGGCTTTGGCCAAAGGTCTGAATGTTGTCGAGGGCAAGGTGGTATATAAAGCTGTTGCCGATGTCTTTGGCTTGCCGTATCATCCGCTGTGGTAGGCAGATGAAGATAGTGGAACTATGTCAGCGTAACTCTATGAGACCAAGACATTTCGCGACTCTGCTACTTCTGGCTCTGTCATTGGCTTCAGCTACAGCCGAAACATATTACGACCTGACGGAGCATTACCTGACGAACAGCCTGTTCGACGGCGATTACGACTATGATGTAAGCCAGACGGGCAATGTGGCGCAGGAGATGCTGTCTGTCAAAGGTTGGACGAACGACTACACAATGGATTACACCATCGTGGGTGTCTATCAGGTAGGCACAAAGAAAACCTACAACAATGCAAGCATCCCTGCTACCAATGTTGAGGGTTCTGCCGAGGGTGGCGTTCTGGCGCTGAGCACAGGGTGGGGCTGCGAGTTGAAACTATATCAGAGGGTGACGCTGCCAGCAGGTAAGTATAGGATAGTGTCTGCTTACTATAATGGCGATGCCTCGAAGACAGCGGGCATGAGTCTGCTTGGGTGGATTCCTGATAAGGGTTCGGCGGTAATGTCGGCAGTCAACTCGTTTGCTTGTGGTCAATGGGTGGAGGATGTTGTTTCGTTCACACTGACCGCAGAAACTACGGGTAAGATCCAAGTTGGCTTTAAGGCAGTCACAGGGCAAGGCTCTGCCGCCGTAGCCAAAATTTCCGTTGACTACGTAAAGTTGCTGAGTGAAACACCTCACAACGAAGGTGACATCGCCGTTGCCCCCTTCGTCGCTACCGACAAGCGTTTTGCTCGCGGAGCCACAATGGCTTTCGGTCGGCTGTCGGTGATTTCGAATGGTATGACAGTCAAAGAACGCGGATTCTGCTGTGGCAAGACCCCAGAGCCTACCATTGATGACACCCGTTCGTCGCAGGTGCTTAATAACAATGGCGAAATATACTGCCTCAAGAACCTGACTCCTGCCACCAAGTATTATATGCGGGCATACGCTATCATGGATAATAACGAAGCCTATTATGGGGAAGCCATCAAGTTCTATACCATTCCTATGGGCAACGTTACATATTGGTATAACAACACTGGTGACGATGCTGCTAACAAGCGTGTGAACCAAGCTGCCACTCAGGCCTGTGAAATTTTTAGTAATCTGACAAGCATACAGAAGCACTTTGCTATCGGCTACCGTTCAGGTACGCCCACCGCCGACTGCAACTACAAGGACGATCCGTGGATGAATATGGGTGCCAATGCCGACTATCAGCGTACGGGTACCATCATGCATGAGATGCAACACGGGTTGGGACTTGTGCCGTACTCCACACAATGGAACAAGAACAACCTGCGTGAGCGTCTCGACGGCGAAGGCCGTGGCTCCGGCTGTTGGCTGGGCGACCGCGTGTCAGCCTTCCTCGACTTCTGGGACAATACCACCGGCTCGCTGCTCAATGGTGACTACCAGCACATGTGGCCATACGGCATCAATGGTGCCCATGAAGACAATGGAACGCTTGTGCTCTACTACGGCAATGCCATGATAGGACAAGCCTTGGGCGAGGACGGACTGGAGCATAAATCGTCCACCTTTGCCGACCCCTACTATTCGTTCGACCAGGAGGACGACGTGAAGTACTACATCAAGAACGAGTCTGCGGAGCGTGGCTTGTACTCTTCCTACCTCATGCCCAATAAATCAGGTTCATTACAGTGGGTCAGCATGACGGCCGCCGAGGCTGTCGAGAACGACAGTACAGCCTGGTACATCACCTTCACGCCCAACAACCAGTATTACCAGCTGCGCAATGCAGCTACCGGCCAGTATCTGTCATATAGTGGTAGTGCCATTAAGACAGCCACGAAGACGACACTCACCGCCAACGAGAACTGGCACCTGATGAAGGGCCGTGTCGATGTGGACGGACAGCGCGGCTACTGGATGATCCACCCCACAGGCAACTGGAGTCCCCAGTGTCTGCAAGCCAACACGAACGGTGCTACAACGGCAGCTACGTTCAATATTGCCAACACGGCAGAGACGCAGCGGTGGCTCATTATGACAGCCGAGGAGCTGGAGACTATTGAGACGAAGGCCGTAGAGCAGCAGAAGAAGGTGGTCGATGATATGATAGCACAGGTGAGGCAGATGGCAAAAACGCCTTATAAGGAGTACGTGGAAGGAGCCGGTGCCACATTGGAAGAAGCTCTTGCAGGTATTGAAAACCGCAAGGAAGCCTCTGCCAATACTGTAGAACTGTCTGCACTGGCAACCGAGGCCAAGACTGTCGGCATGGACTTCCTGAAATGTGTCACACCCGTTGATGCTTCCAAGCCTTTCGATCTGACGTGGCTGCTTGTGAATCCCACAGTCAATGATAATATCGACGGTTGGACGACAACGGCAGGCATTACGGCTCTCAGTTTTGGTTGTGTGGAGTATTATCAGAAGACCTTTGACTTTAACCAGACAGTCACGGGGCTGCCTGCCGGAGTCTATGAGTTCGACGCTCAGGCTTTCCAGCGTCCTGGCAAGGCTGAAGAGTGTAGCGGAAAAAACATCACAACTTCTATCTACGCAGGTAGTGCTTCGCAGGCTGTGGCTCATGCCGTCAGCGATGCTCAAAGCAGTAAGCTGGGTGGCAATGAGTCGGAGGTCAATGGCCAGTACATCCCCAATAACATGGAGGCTGCCAGCATCTATTTCGGCGAGAATCTCTATCAGAACAGCGTCATCACCAAATTGCCCACCGATGGCGGCAGTTTGAAAGTCGGTCTGCGCTGTACTTCCTCATCTGACTACTATTGGACTATCTTCGACAATTTCCGTCTCTTCTATCTTGGCGTGCCTTCCACGATGGAAGTTACAGCCCGTTCCGCAGGGAACAAGTTCTGGGCAACGTTCTATAGTGGCATGGGCAACTATGAATTGCCTACAGGTACCACGGCTTATACTGGTACTGTTGAAGGAGAGACTCTGGTTCTACATAAGCTTGGCAGTGTCATACCTCAGGGATGTGCTGTCATCATCGTGAGCGAGACAGAGGGCACGCTGACACTGAACAGAACGTCCAAGAGTGCCATTGTCGAGGGTGGAAATGACCTGCAGGGTGTTGATGTTGAGACGACTGTAGCACAATACAGTGGCAGCGTCTATGTCATGGGTGAGTCAGGCAGTGTGTTTGGCTTCCATCCGTATAGTGACAAGGAAATACCCAGTAGTAAGGCGTTCCTCGTGCTTGGCTCGTCATCACGAATGCTGAATATTGTTTTTGACGCTGAAACAGGCATCAGCACCATCTCGTCCGTTCCAAATGGTAAGGGGAGGATGTATAACCTTAACGGTCAACAGGTTGACAGACCGTCCCGTGGCGTTTATGTCATGGACGGGAAGAAGCTGATGATAAAATAAGAACATAACTAAAAACAAGGAAGAATATGAAAAAGAGAGGATTAATCTCAGCAGGTCTTGTCGGGTTGTTTGCCCTGCAGACCTCGGCGCAGGCGCCCAAAGTAGTGACCGATACCCGTTATGCCCGCGGAGCCACGATGGCTTTCGGACGTATCAAGAGTTCGTCGGCCAACGGCGGCGCGGCCATCCTGAAGCGTGGTTTCTGTCTGAGCGAGACACCAGAGCCGACGGTGGATGACATCGTCAGCACGAAGCAGCTGTCGAACAACGGCGTTATCTACTACTTCGAGGACCTGAAGCCGGCCACGAAGTACTACATGCGTGCCTACGCCACCAACAAGGACAGCGTGACGGGCTATGGCGACGTCATCAAGTTCTACACGATTCCTATGGGTACCATCAAACTTCAAATGCGCGATGGTGGTGACCAGACGACCTATAACCGTATCAAGGCCGCCTCTGAGGAAGCCGTTGGCTGGTGGAACAAGCTGACTGAGATGAAGGGATTCTCTCCCAGTGTGGGTTTTGTCTCTGGAACTCCCACTGCCGACTGCTCGTATGGCGGCTGGATTCGCGTGGGATCGAATACTTCCTATCAGCGCTGCGGCACCATCATGCATGAGATGCTTCACGGCATAGGCGTCATACCCTGGGCCGATACCGAGTGGAGCCGCCATAATCTGCGTTCAGGCGTCAACGGCGACGGCTACGGCACAGGCAACTGGCTGGGTGACCGTGTCACTGCGGTACTGCGCTTCTGGGATAACTCCACCACAGAGCTGCTGAACGGTGACTACCAGCACATGTGGCCCTACGGCATTAACGGTGCCCAGGAAGACAACGGCAGCGACCTGCTCTATATCGGCAACTCACTCGTTTGCCAGGCCTTGGGTGAGGACGGTTTGCAGCATACCAGTTCTCTGTTTGCCGAGCCTTATTATGCCCTGGAACAAGAAGATACCATCAAATACTACCTGAAGAACGAATCGGTTGATCGCGGTCTTTATACCTCTTATCTGAAACCCAACCAGAACGGACAGTTAAAGTGGGTGGAGATGTCGGCCGCCGAGGCATCAGGGAACGACAGTACTGCCTGGTACATCACCTTCACGCCCAACAATCAGTATTACCAGCTGCGCAATGCAGCTACCGGCCAGTATCTGTCATATAGTGGCAGTGCCATTAAGACAGCCACGAAGACAACGCTGACCGCCAGCGAGAACTGGCACCTGATGAAGGGACGCGTCGATGTGGACGGACAGCGCGGCTACTGGATTATCCACCCCGAGTCGAACTGGACACCCCGTTGCCTGCAGGCCAATGCCAATGGCAATACGGCCTCTGTCACGTTCAACATCGCCAACACGGCAACATCGCAGCGTTGGCTGATAATGACGCTCGCCGATGTGGAAGCCGCTGAGGCCAAGGCTATGGAACAGATAAGGAAAGAGGTGAAAGGTACATTGGAGCTGGTGAAGGCTTTGGCTGAGGTACCGCATGCAGAAGACGTAGAAGGGACAGACGCTGCCCTGCAGACCACAGTCAGCAGCATCGAGAGCCGTATGGCCGATGCCAAGTCTCCGTCTGAACTGTTATCGATGTCCGGCGAGGCACTGGCAGCAGCAGCCGTATTCCTTCGCGGAGCAACCCCCACAGACATGTCGCGTCCGTTCGACCTGACATACATGTTAGTGAACCCCACGTTCGATACGGATGCTGCCGGATGGTCGCTGTCATCGGCCACGGTCAATTCCGGTTGTGTGGAGTTCTATGAAAAGACTTTTGACTTCAACCAGACGGTCAAGAACTTGCCCAAGGGCACCTATGCCTTCTGCGGTCAGGGCTTCCAGCGTCCAGGTTCCACGACGGTTTCCTACAGTGACTACAAGTCAGGCACCAATAAGGTCAATGCCGTCATCTATGCAGGCAACAAGAGCGAGAAGATGGCTCACATCTGCGACACGATTATGGCGCGCAAGGTGGGTAAGGGTGCTGAGACCCCTGTGGCAAGTGGCAAGTATGTGCCCAACGACATGCTGGCAGCTGCAGCCTACTTCCAGAAGGGCTGCTATGAGAACCGCGTCCTTGGTGTGGTTGATACCGATAACGGCTCACTCAAGGTGGGTGTCAAGTCCACGTCCATGCCCTCCTCATATTGGGCCATCTTCGACAACTTCCGCCTCTACTTCTATGGTAGCAAGAGTATTGATGACGTGACCGCCATTGAGGGAATGAGAGCTGATGGAAGTGAGGAAATGAGAAATGGAGTCTATGACTTGCAAGGCAGAAAAGTCAGTGAACCGTCGAAGGGCGTCTATATCGTCAATGGCAAAAAGGTTGTCATCAAATAGGCTATGGACGAGAAACTTCGCATAGAGCAGCTGCGGCGTGAGCTGCACGAGCACAACCATCGGTACTACGTCGAGAACCAGCCCAGTATCAGCGACTACGACTTCGACCAGCTGATGCACGAGCTGCAGCAGCTGGAGGCTCGTCATCCAGAGATGGCCGACCCCAACTCACCAACGCAGCGCGTAGGCAGCGACCTGCAGTCGGAGTTCCGGCAGGTGGCTCATAAGTACCCCATGCTGTCGTTGGCCAACACCTACTCTGAGCAGGATGTGCGCGACTGGTATGAGAGCGTCAGCAAGGGACTGGCTGGTGAACCTTTCGAGGTGTGTTGCGAGATGAAGTACGACGGTCTGAGTATCTCGCTGACCTATGTTGATGGAAGGCTTATTCAAGCCGTCACACGTGGTGATGGTGTGCAGGGTGACGATGTGACGCAAAATGTCAAGACCATCCGTGCCATCCCATTAGTGCTCACCAGTGGCGGATACCCCAGGGAGTTTGAAATACGCGGCGAGATTCTCATGCCGTGGGCATCGTTTGAGCGGCTGAACCGCGAACGAGAAGCCGCCGAGGAACCGCTGTTTGCCAATCCGCGCAACGCCGCCAGTGGTACGCTGAAGAGCCTTGATTCGCGTGTGGTGGCCCAGCGACAGTTAGACGCTTACCTTTATTATTTGTTAGGCGAGGAACTGCCTGCCGACGGTCATTATGAGAACCTTGAAGCCGCCAGGCAGTGGGGATTTAAGATTTCCGAGGGCATGAGGAAAGCGCAGAGCGTCGATGAGGTCATGGACTTCATCAACTACTGGGACACCGAGCGCAAGAACCTGCCCGTGGCTACTGACGGCATCGTGCTGAAGGTGAACTCTCTGCGTCAGCAGCGGGCACTCGGCTTCACGGCGAAGTCACCCCGTTGGGCCATCGCTTATAAGTTCAAGGCTGAGCGTGCCTGCACCGAACTGCTGGAAGTGACCTATCAGGTAGGCCGTACCGGGGCTGTCACACCCGTAGCCAATATGGCACCTGTTCAGCTGGCTGGAACAACAGTCCGTCGTGCCACGCTTAACAATGAAGACTTCATCCGCTCGTTCGACCTTCACATCGGTGACCATGTCTATGTGGAGAAGGGCGGTGAGATTATTCCTAAGATAGTGGGTGTCGATATCGACCAGCGTCCCATCATCGCCCAGAAGGTGCAGTTCATCAAGCGCTGTCCGGAGTGCGGCACAGCGTTAGTGCGCTATGAGGGCGAGGCCGCCTGGTACTGCCCCAACGACGTTGGATGTCCGCCGCAGATTAAGGGTCGCATCGAGCATTTCATAGCCCGCAAGGCCATGAATATCGACTCTTTAGGGCCTGAGACCGTTGATGAATATTTCCGTCGTGGACTTATTCATAACGTGGCCGACCTCTACGACATCGAGGTGCAGCAGATCAATGGCGACGGTAGCCGTACCAAGTCGGCACAGCGCATTGTCAACGGTATCAGGAAATCTATGGAGGTGCCTTTCGAGCGTGTCGTCTTTGCCCTCGGCATCAGGTTCGTGGGCGAGACCTCGGCCCGTCTCTTAGCCCGCCACTTCAAGTCGATGGACGCCCTGATGGCCGCTGGACTCGAAGAATTGCAGGAGGTGGAGGGTATAGGCGAGGTGATGGCTAAGAGCATCATCGGCTACTTCCACAACGAGGAGAACCGCCAGATAGTGGAGCGCCTGCGCGGCTACGGCCTGCAGTTTGCGCTCTCGGCTGAGCAGACGGCGGCACAAAGCGACCGTCTGGCCGGCCAGAGCATCGTCATCAGCGGTGTGTTTGCACACCACAGCCGCGACGAATACAAGCTCATCATCGAGCAGAACGGCGGCAAGAACGTGGGCAGCATCAGCGGCAAGACCTCTTTCATTCTTGCTGGCGACAATATGGGCCCCTCCAAGTTGCAGAAGGCCGAGAAGCTCGGTATCCGCATCGTCTCCGAGGATGAGTTTCTGGAAATGTTACAAGCAGACAATAAAGCAATGTGAAAATAATATATGGATGAAAAACCAATCATACTGATATCTAATGATGACGGCTATGGCGCCAAGGGCATCAATGCCTTAGTTGAGATGCTCAGGCCTATAGCCAGTCTTGTGGTGTGTGCGCCCGAGGGTCCCCGTTCGGGCTACTCCTGTGCTTTCTCGGCCGAGACACCCCTCCGATTGCGGCTGCGCAGAGAGGAGCCCGGACTGCAGGTCTGGTCGTGCAATGGCACACCTGTCGATTGCGTGAAAATAGCCTTGGCTCGCATTACCAGGCGCTGTCCTGACATGGTCATTGGTGGTATCAACCACGGTGACAACGGTTCGGTGAACACCCATTACTCTGGTACGATGGGTGTTGTTGTCGAAGGCTGTATGAAGAATATCCCGTCGGTGGCCTTCTCATTGTGCGACCATAGGGAGGATGCCGATTTCTCTCCGCTCCGTTCGCTCATTCTGACCATCACGCAGCGTGTACTCGCCGAGGGATTGCCAACGGGCACCTGCCTGAACGTGAACTTCCCCCTGGCAACCGAGTTCAAGGGCGTGCGAGTCTGCCGGATGGCCAAAGGCCGCTGGATAAATGAGATTACTACATGTCATCATCCTCGGGGCTACGACTATCATTGGATGGTAGGCAGTTATGTCAATGACGAGCCAGACGCTGACGAGACGGACAACTGGGCACTGACACACGGTTACGTAGCCATTACCCCAACGAGGGTTGACGTGACGGCTTATGAGTCTATGGAGCAGATAAGGGGCTGGAACCTATGAAGTATTACCTGATAGCCGGTGAGGCCAGTGGCGACCTGCATGCATCGCGTCTGATGCACGCGCTGAAGGCGAGAGATTCCAAGGCCGATTTCCGCTTTTTCGGCGGCGACCTGATGGCTGCCGAGGGGGGCACATTGGTCAAGCACTACCGTGAGCTGGCCTATATGGGGTTCGTGCCCGTGTTGTTGCATCTTCCCGACATTCTTGCCGGTATGAAGATGTGCAAGCGGGATATCAGGGAATGGAATCCCGACGTGGTCATTCTCGTTGATTACCCTGGCTTCAACCTCGATATTGCCAAGTATGTGCATGCTGAAGGCATCTGTCCTGTCTATTATTACATTTCGCCCAAGATATGGGCGTGGAAGGAGTATCGTATCCGTCGCATCAAGCGCGATGTTGACGAACTGTTTTCCATACTGCCTTTTGAGGTGGAGTTTTTCGAGCAGAAACACCATTTCCCGATTCACTACGTAGGTAACCCTACTGCGCAGGAAGTGCGTGAATACCTGACCTCAGCTCCCCGGCAAGCTAATCCCCGACATGTTATAGCGCTGCTTGCCGGCAGCCGTAAGCAGGAAATCAAGGACAACTTGCCGGCCATGATTGAAGCTACGCGGCATCTGGCCGACAGTTATGACGTCGTGCTGGCAGGGGCACCCTCCATTGACCAGACGTACTACGAATCCTATCTGGAGGGTACTCATGTCCGACTGGTCATGAACGAGACCTACCGGCTGCTGTCAGAATCGACGGCGGCACTCGTTACCAGCGGTACGGCAACTTTGGAAACTTGCATGTTCCGCATACCGCAAGTCGTCTGTTACTATACTCCGTTGCCCACACTGTTTGGATTGCTTCGTCGGCTTATACTAAAAGTGAAGTATGTTTCGCTGGTCAACCTGATAGCCGGATTTGAGGTCGTTCCGGAATTGGTGGCTGATACATTCAGTGTCGGCAACATCCGCAGCGAACTGGAAAAGATACTGCCTGGCGGTAGTGAGCGCCAGCGCATGCTCAATGACTATGAGGAAGTTCATCGCAGACTGGGGGAGAGCGATGCACCCGACCGTGCTGCAGAGGTGATGACAGGGCTATTATGCCCTTAGAGTTCTGGCTGCTCTCAAAAACTTCAAGAAATTTGGTGGTCTCGGTATTTCTTCGTAACTTTGCACCTTGGATATGGATAATAAGCAATCGACACTTGAACTAGGCACCAAGCCCGTAGGCCGTCTGCTGTGGCAATATGCCCTGCCTGCTATTGTGGCGATGACGGCTTCGAGCCTGTATAATATCATCGACCGTGCTTTCATCGGTCAGATGGTAGGCCCTGAGGCCATTGCCGGTCTGGGCATCACGTTTCCGTTCATGAACCTGAGCGCAGCCTTTGGCGCAGCTGTCGGCGTGGGTGCTTCGGCTTGCATCTCAATGAAACTGGGTCAAAAGGACTACAAGACGGCTGAGAACCTGCTGGGTAATACGGTGACGCTGAACCTGATTGTAGGTTTCCTGTTTATGGCGGTCTGTCTGCTGTTCCTTGACCCCATTCTGCGCTTCTTCGGTGCTTCCGACGTAACACTGCCCTACGCCCGTCAGTTCATGGTAATCATCCTGTTGGGTAACATGGTGACGCACATGTATTTCGGTATGAATGCAGTCTTGCGGGCTGCTGGAAAGCCGCGCCACGCTATGTATGCCACGCTCTTTACCGTGGGTATGAATATCCTGTTGGTCATCGCCTTTGTGTGGTGGTTCCGGTGGGGCATCAGAGGAGCCGCGCTGGCCACTATTGCCAGCCAGTCGATGGCGTTGTGCTGGCAGATGTGGATATTCTCTGACAAGCGTGAACTGCTGCATCTGAAGCGGGGCATCTTCAAGCTGAAGGCCGATTTGGTGCGCAACATTATTGCCATCGGCATCTCTCCCTTCCTGATGAATGTCACAAGTTGTATTATCGTTATTTTCATGAATAACCAATTCGTGCGTTATGGTGGTGATATGGCTGTGGGTGCCTATTCTATTGCCAACTCGATGGCGATGGTGTTCTTCATGTTCGTCATGGGTGTCACCCAAGGCATGCAGCCCATCGTGGGCTATAATTACGGTGCCGAGAAGTACGACCGCATGATGCGATGCCTGTGGTTGGCTATTGGCGTGGCAACCTCCATCCTGTTGGTGGGCTGGGCGTTGGCTATGTTGTTCCCGCTGCAGATAGCCCGTATCTTTACTACCGATCCCGAACTGCTGAGGCTGTCGGTGCGTGGCATCCGTCTCGATATGCTGGTGTTCCCCATCATTGCGTCACAGGCCGTTATCACCAACTTCTTCCAATGCATCGGCAAGGTGAAAATCAGTATCTTTCTCTCGCTTTCGCGACAGCTGTTCATGCTGTTGCCGCTGGCCTATCTGCTTCCGCTGTGGTGGCAGTTGGACGGTGTATGGTACTCCATGCCGTTCAGCGACTTCGGCTCGTTTGCCATGACTTGGCCTCTGCTGTTGTGGTATCTTAGAAAATTCAAAACCTATGGAAAATAACCGAATCATCATTTGTGTTGGCCGCCAGTTGGGCAGCGGTGGGCATGATATCGGGCGCATGCTGGCCCTTGATTTCGGAGCCAAGTACTACGACCGTGAACTGCTGAATCTGGCAGCAAAGGAAAGCGGACTCTCGGAGCACGTCTTCGAACAGCACGACGAGCGCAAAAGCTTCTTGCGGTCATTCCTCCATCTGCCTAATGGAATGGCCGGTGCCGACTTTGGGCGCCAGGGCTTTTCTCAGGATACCATCTTCCAGTTCCAGAGCGAGGCCATTTTGAAGGCTGCAGACCAAGGGGCCTGCGTATTTGTCGGACGTTGTGCCGACTATGTGCTGCGCGACCGTGAGGATGTGGTCAGCATCTTTATCACGGCCTCAATGGACTTCCGTATCAAGCAGGTCATGAGCAAACAGTATTTTGCTTCGCCGCAAGATGCCCGCCGCTTTATCGAACAGGGTGAGTCGAAGCGTGCCGACTACTACAACTACTATACGGGCAAGAAGTGGGGGCATGCTACAAGCTATGACCTCTGTATTGACTCATCGATACTGGGGCTGGTCGAGACCGAGAAGTTCATTGCCGAGTTTATCCGCAAACGTTTTGAGCTATGAAGAGAATCGGCATACTGAGCGACACCCACGCCTATTGGGACGAGAAGTACCTGCATTACTTCGAACCGTGCGACGAAATCTGGCATGCGGGCGACATCGGCTCTGTTGAGGTGGCCGAGAAATTGGCTGCTTTCCGCCCCTTCCGTGCTGTCTATGGCAATTGCGATGGTGGCGACCTGCGGCTGATGTATCGCGAGCTGAACCGCTTCAAGTGCGAGGACGTCGATGTGCTCATCAAGCATATCGGCGGCTATCCTGGCAACTACGATGCCTCTATTCGCTCGACGCTCTTTGCCAATCCGCCACAACTGTTTGTGGCCGGGCATTCGCACATTCTCAAAGTGAAGTACGACAAGACGCTCAACCTGCTGCACATCAATCCTGGAGCTGCTGGCTTGCAGGGGTGGCACAAGGAGCGCACGCTCATACGCCTCGTCATCGATGGGAAGGAATTCAAAGACCTTGAGGTGATAACCTTGGGGGACTGAAAAGCCTCCCCAAGCCCCTCCTAAGGAGGGGGTGTTTAGATACATGATGGGCGAGTGAAAAGCCTCCCCAAGCCCCTCCTAAGGAGGGGGTGTTTAGATACATGTATAGGGGGGTGAAAGAGAAAAAAATATAGTATAAAATATAAAATAATGGAGAATAATATGAATAGTAAATGTAACCAAACACCCCCTCCTTCGGAGGGGCTTGGGGAGGCCCAGAGGCCTCGTACCATCGTCATTACTGGTGGCGCAGGCTTCATCGGAAGCCACGTGGTGCGCCTGTTTGTAAACAAGTATCCCAATTACCACATCATCAACCTCGACAAGCTGACGTATGCAGGTAATCTGGCAAACCTCAAGGACATCGAGGACAAGCCCAACTACGAGTTCGTGAAGATGGACATCTGCGACTTCGATGCTTTCTACCAGCTGATGCAGGACAAGAAGGTTGACGGCATCATCCACCTGGCTGCTGAGAGCCATGTGGACCGCTCAATTAAAGACCCCTTCACCTTTGCCCAGACCAATGTCATGGGAACGCTGAGTCTGCTGCAGGCTGCCAAACTCTATTGGGAGTCGCTGCCTGAACGCTATGAAGGCAAGCGCTTCTATCATATCTCGACCGACGAGGTGTATGGTGCCTTGGAACTGACGCACCCAGAGGGCATCGAGCCTCCGTTCACCACCACGGCATCGAGTGCTGAGCACCATTTGGCTTACGGCGACAAGTTCTTCTTGGAGACCACCAAGTACAATCCTCACTCACCCTATTCAGCTGCCAAGGCATCGAGCGACCACTTTGTGCGTGCTTATCACGACACTTACGGCATGCCCGTCATCGTGACCAACTGCTCGAACAACTACGGCCCCTATCAGTTCCCTGAGAAGCTGATACCTCTCTTTATCAACAACATCCGCCACCGCAAGCCGCTGCCCGTCTATGGCAAGGGTGAGAACGTGCGCGACTGGCTCTTCGTTGAAGACCACGCCCGTGCTATCGACCTTATTTTCCATCAGGGCTTGATTGCCGAGACTTACAACATCGGCGGCTTCAACGAGTGGAAGAACATCGACATCATCAAGGTGGTCATCAACACCGTCGACCGTCTGCTGGGGCGTAAGGAAGGCGAGGACATGGACCTCATCACCTTCGTTACCGACCGTGCTGGCCACGACCTCCGCTACGCCATTGACTCATCGAAGCT
The DNA here is from genome assembly GCA_946186505.1 of uncultured Prevotellaceae bacterium. GTDB lineage: Bacteria > Bacteroidota > Bacteroidia > Bacteroidales > Bacteroidaceae > Prevotella. The sequence goes on from CAMHNI010000004.1 coordinate 19,761, forward strand.
CCAGAAGGAACTCGGCTGGGAACCCTCACTCCAGTTCGAGGAGGGCATCGAAAAAACCGTCCGCTGGTATCTCGACAACCAGGAGTGGCTCGACAACGTCACATCAGGTGACTATCAGAAGTATTACGAGAAGATGTATAATAATAGGTAGGGGCCTCCCCAAGCCAGAGGGCCTACCCAAGCCCTCCCGAAGGGAGGGATGTTAATATGATAAAGAGGTAGAAACGCAGTATGGAGAAACGTGAGAAAGGGGTGAGTGTAGATCTGCAGGATTTTGTTCCTCAACGCTCTAAATCCCAAAATCAGGTAACCAAACATCCCTCCCTTCGGGAGGGCTTGGGTGGGCCCTCAGACTCGGGTGGGCCCTCTGTGCACTATGGCTGGTCAACTGCCGATGCCTTAGCATATACTGCAGTAGAGAACAACGCAATCGAGAACCGCAAACTTATGACACAAGCTGAAGACAGACTTTGGTATGAACTGAAAGCGAACAAACTGGGAGTTCACTTCCGTCGCCAGCATGTTATGGGAATGTATATTGCCGATTTCGTTTCTCTGAAAAATCATCTTGTCATTGAGGTGGACGGCGAATATCATCTTTCCTCAGAACAGAAGTTGGCTGACCAATATCGTACAGACTATCTCCAGCGTAAGGGCTATCGTGTCATCCGTTTTACGAATCAACAAGTATTAACGGATTTAGAATCTGTTATGTCAACAATAATAAAATCACTAATCGCATAAAAAGTAACCAAACACCCCTCCCTTCGGGAGGGCTTGGGTAGGCTTTGTAACCAAACACCCCCTCCTTGGGAGGGGCTTGGGGAGGCTTTTAAGATGAAAAAAATACTATTATTAGGCTCAGGAGAACTGGGCAAGGAGTTTGTAATTGCCGCCATGAGGGCTGGCCAGTATGTAATCGCTTGTGACCGTTATGACAATGCGCCCGCGATGCAAGTCGCTGATGAGCGCGAAGTGTTCTCCATGCTCGACGGCGATGCACTCGAAGCTGTGGTCCGCAAGCATCAGCCCGATATCATCGTGCCTGAGATTGAGGCCATCCGTACCGAGCGCCTCTTCAAGTTCGAGGAGGAGGGCATTCAGGTGGTGCCTTCGGCACGTGCCGTCAACTACACGATGAACCGCCGTGCCATCCGCGACCTGGCTGCAAAGGAGCTCGGCCTGCGTACGGCGAAGTACTTCTACGCCAAGACCTTCGAGGAGTTCAAACGGGCGGCCGATGAGATTGGTTTCCCCTGCGTAGTAAAACCCCTGATGTCGTCGTCAGGTCACGGTCAGAGCTATGTGCACAACGACGGCGAGCTGGAACAGGCTTTTCGCGAGGCTATGGAGGGAAGTCGTGGCGACGTGAAGGAAGTCATCATCGAGGAGTTCATCGACTTCGAATCAGAGTTCACGCTGCTTACCGTCACCCAGCAGCACGGCTGGCCCACGCTGTTCTGTCCGCCCATCGGACACGTTCAGAAGGGTGGCGACTATCGTGAGTCGTGGCAACCCTACAAGATTAGCGACGAGGCTCTGAAGCAGGCTCAGATGATGGCCGACAAGGTGACGAAGGCGCTGACGGGTGCAGGCATCTGGGGCGTTGAGTTCTTCCTGACGAAGCAGGGCGAGGTCATCTTCTCTGAATTGTCTCCGCGTCCGCACGATACGGGTATGGTGACGCTGGGTCACACCACGAACCTCTCGGAGTTTGAACTGCATTTCCGCGCCATCATGGGCCTGCCCATTGCAGGCATCCACTTGGAGCATGCAGGAGCCTCGGCAGTCATCTTGTCGCCGAAGGAGGCTTCAAGTCCCGTTGACCGTTCCCTGCTCGACTACAACCTGGAAGAGCCGTTGAAGGAAGACCGCACGCGCATCCGCATCTTTGGCAAGCCCGAGGCTCACAAAGGCCGCCGCATGGGTGTCGTGCTCTGCTACGGCGAGGTGGGCGACGATGTGAATGCCCTGCGCGACAAGGCAAAGCGACTGGCAAAGACGGTATTGGGAACTGATCCGTATGCGCTAAAAGCCTCCCCAAGCCCCTCCGAAGGAGGGGGTGTTTAGATACATAATAGTAGGGTAAAAGCCTCCCCAAGCCCCTCCCAAGGAGGGGGTGTTTAAATACTAAAAGAGATGAAGGAAGAAGAACATCAACAACAACAACAGCGAGAAGAACAGGTAATCAAACATCCCTCCCTTCGGGAGGGCTTGGGTGGGCTTTCGGCCTTGGTTGGGCTTTCGGCCTTGGGTGGGCTTTCGGGCTTGGGTGGGCTTTACTCCTTGCCCAAAATCACCGACCCTCGCGGCAACCTGACGTTTGCCGAAGCGCAGTCGATGGTGCCCTTCGACATCAAGCGGGCGTATTGGGTGTACGACGTGCCTGCCGGAGAGAGTAGGGGAGGCCACGCCCACAAGCGGCTGAAGCAGTTTGTGGTGGCGCTGAGCGGCTCGTTCCATGTGACGCTCGACAACGGCTATGAGCGCCAGACGGTGCTGCTGAACCATCCCTATCAGGGCCTGCTCATCGATGTCAACACGTGGCGCACGCTCGACGATTTCTCTTCGGGTGCCGTCTGCCTCGTGCTGGCTTCCGAGCATTACGACGAGGACGACTACATATACGACTACGATGAGTTCCTCGCCTATATAGGGCGACCCTCCAAATGACGTCATAACGAAATAACGTTATCACGAACGAATGATTGAAATAAGACGATACACAGCAGACAGGGCCGACGAGTGGAACCGCTTCGTGGCTGCGTCGAAGAACGGCACGTTCCTCTTTGACCGCCGCTTCATGGACTACCACAGTGACCGTTTTCACGACCATTCGCTGATGGTGTTCCGCGACCATCGGCTCTACGCGCTGCTGCTTGCCAACGAGCGTGACGGCGTGCTCGTCTCTCATGGTGGATTGACCTATGGCGGCTTGGTGATGAGACCGCAGTGTTCGGCCAAGGGCGTGCTCGATGCTTTCACGGCCATCAACGGCTATCTGCGCGACAATGGTTTCCGAAGTGTTGTCTATAAGGCCATTCCCTGGATTTACCACCAGTTGCCAGCCGAGGAAGACCTCTATGCGCTGACTGCTGTCTGCAACGCCCGCCTCACCATCCGCGACATTTCGTCGGCTATTGTCGGCACGCGGCGGCTGAAGTTCACCGAGTCGCGCCGTTCTGGACTTCGCAAGGCGCTGAAAGCAGGGCTGACGGTCAGCGAGTCTGACGATGTGGATGCCTTCTGGCACATTCTCAACGACAACCTCACGCAGAAATATGCCGTCCGTCCTGTGCATACTGCCGACGAACTGCGCCTGCTCCGTTCACGATTGCCTGAGCATATCAAGCTGTGGCTCGTCCTCGATGGTGACACGCCCGTTGGCGGCACCCTGCTGTTCCTCACGCCGCAAGTGCTCCACACGCAGTACATCTCGGCCAACTCCTTTGGCAAGCAGCATGGAGCCATCGACCTGCTGTTCGACCACCTTATCAATCATGTCTACGCCGACTATCCCTACATCGATTTCGGCAAATCGACGGTCAGCGACAGCGCCGACCTCAACGAGCAGCTCATCTTCCAGAAGGAAGGCTTTGGCGCTCGCGCCGTCTGTTACGATACTTACGAATGGACGGTTTAAGTGATGAGTGATAAGTGATGAGTGATAAGTGATGAGTGATAAGTGATGAGTGATGAGTGATAAGTGATAAGTGATGAGTGATAAGTGATAAGTGATAAGTGATAAGTGATAAGTGATGAGTGATAAGTGATAAGTGATAAATGATGAGTGATAAGTGATGAGTGATAAGTGATGAGTGATAAGTGATAAGTGAAAAATTTGCTTCCGCCGATGATTAAATATTTGCCCCTGAAACGAATAAACGCCCGTTACGACGCTGAAATTCGCGAGGCCATCAGCCGCGTGCTCGACTCCGGCTGGTATCTGAAAGGCGAGGCCACGCGACAGTTTGAGCAGCACTATGCCGAGTATATCGGCACGCGCTATTGCATTGGCTGTGGCAACGGCTTGGATGCGCTGCGACTGATTCTCCGAGCCTATATGGAGATGGGCGTGATGCACGAGGGTGACGAGGTCATCGTGCCCGCCAACACCTTCATTGCCTCTATCTTGGCCATCACCGAGTGCGGCTTGAAACCTGTGTTGGTGGAGCCGGATTTCAATACCTTGCAAATCGATGACACCCTCATTGAGCAGGCCATCACAAAGCGTACTAAAGCTGTGATGATTGTTCACCTCTACGGCCGCTGCGCCTATACGGAAAGGATTGGGGAAATATGCCGCCGTCACAACCTCAAACTCATCGAGGATAATGCGCAGGCACATGGTTGTAACTATAAGCCTCCCCAAGCCTCAAGGCCTCCCCAAGCCTCAAGGCCTCCCCAAGCCCCTCCTAAGGAGGGGGTGTTTGATTACCTGAAGAGGGAGGATAGTGCGGCTTCTCAGGTATCTAAACATCCCTCCCTTGGGGAAGGCTTGGGTGGGCTTTCTGACTTGGGTAGGCTTTCTGACTTGGGTGGGCCCTTAACCGGCTCCCTTTCTTCTGCCGCCCACAGCTTCTATCCAGGCAAAAATCTTGGCGCATTGGGCGATGCAGGGGCCGTCACCACCAACGACGAGCAATTGGCTGCCATCGTTCGGTCGCTGGGCAACTATGGTTCCTCGCGCAAGTATGTGTTCGACTATATCGGTTACAACAGCCGGATGGACGAGCTGCAGGCCGCCGTGCTCGACGTAAAACTGCGACACCTCGATGCCGATAACCAACGGCGCCGTGAGATTGCCGCCCGCTATGAAAGCGAAATCAGCAATCAGCAGGTGAAAATTATACGCTCTGATCGCGACTGCGTGTATCACATCTTCCCCGTTTTCAGCCCTCGTCGTGACGAACTGCAGGCTTACCTGAAGGAGAACGGCATTGAGACCATGATACACTATCCCATTCCGCCCCACAAGCAGGCCTGCTACAAGGAGTGGAACACGCTCGCGCTGCCCATCACCGAGCTAATCAGCGAGCAGGAACTCTCCATTCCCTGCCATCAGGCCATGACCGACGATGAAGTGACGGCCGTCATCAGCACCATGAATAACTTCCTGTAAACCAGAACCGATGACAGCTCGGCCATAGAGAGAAAAAGCATGAACAAGGTTAGAATTACAGCCATACGCCAGACAGTCTATCCTGACCTGATGGCAAAGTTTGAGAACCCCATTGAACATACTTGTGATGTCAGGGAGGGGCAGCAATGGATTTCAGCTAATGGTGAATGTCCGGAAGGGATGTGCCCGTCTGCATGGTACACCATGCGGGAATTCGTGGAATCGCTGGCCAAGGGCGAAGGGAACTTCTACGATGGCTGGATGAAGAACCCCATGAGTGCGATGATAAGCTGCAACGACGGCTTCCGCCCGTTCAGCTTCTATATTGAGGTGATTGAGTAATTACGACACAGACACATGCTTCCTGGTGAATGCTGGTGCAAGACCAAGAAAAATCCGCAACCTCTTGAGGGAGAGATTGCGGACGTTAAGAGATGGGTGTGTGTTCGTGTTTCAGCGCTCGGCTTTCTTGCGTCCCTGCGGTAGCAAGCAACCAGAGGTCGAGCGGCCGCTTGGCTATGCCAAGAATGTGATTGGACCGTGGCCCAAGCAAGAGGTCGTTCCGAGGGCGGTCAGAGCCGCCGTCAGGATTGACACGATGACCTGCAGGATGGTCTTCCAAGTTTCTTTGTTCTTCATGGTTCTTCGTCCTTTTGTTCGTTCATTTTTATAGTTAGGAGGGGGGCAGGGCGGCTTGGAAACCCTCAGCTCATCCTCTGCCCCCTTGGAGTTAAGGCTCCGTCTCGTCGCCGTCGTCGCCACCGCTGCCCTCTTCCTGTTCAGGGTCGGGCTTCAGCTGGTCGATGCTGATGAACTCGGCCTTCTTCAGGAACTGACGGCTGGAGAGGTCCATCTCCTGCTCCTGACCCGGCAGGAACCGGATGTGCAGACCCTTGACGTTCTCCTGTACGCTGTACTTCTCCTTAGAGTTGGCCCCCGAGCTCTCGAGCGTGGTGTAGAACGTGCCGAGGCCGTCAATCTTCACCTTCTTCGAGTTGAGCAGCATCTCGACCAGACAGCTGCGGAACTTCTCCAGCACGCCGAACACCACGTCCGAGGTGTAGATGCTTCCGTGCTCCGCGATGTGCTGTGCCAGCTTGCGCGTGTTCATCGTCTCGAGTGCCTTGGCGCGGCCGTACCACTTGCCGTACGTCTTCGAAGCCGTGTTCATGTTCTGTTTCACTTCATACAAAATCTTTGCCATAATCGTTGTGTGTTTTCGTGGTTTTAGATACTCTGTGGCGAGCTTCACGGGTCGCCAACATCCCGTTTGTGATCACGATGCAAAGGTACAACATATTTCGTGAGCCTCCAAATTTCACCCCTCGATTTGGGGCGATTTTCAGCACAAATTGGGCGAATTTGAAGGCCCCGTAATTTCACGCCCTCAAATCCGTATTTTCCGAGCCTTTGAGATTACTTTTCGTCGCTGCCGGGCAAGGTGGGCGGTTTTCGGTTGCCACAACGCCACAACGCCACTTTGCCACATTAAGCACCTTCGAGATTGCACAAATACCCTTATTAAATTATTATATATTATAATATATAATAATTCTATAATATCAATTCTTCCAATCCGTCACTATTGCCATCACCTTAATGTGGCAAAGTGGCATTGTGGCAAAGTGGCGGATTGAAATAAAAAAAGTTAGCCAAAATGGTACACAATTCAAAATTTTTTGTATCTTTGCCCCAGATATTAAAACAAATAATATTATGGTAGTAGTAACAGGCAGAGACTTCAGGGCCAACACGGCAAAGTATGTTGACGTGGCCCTTCGTGGTGAGGACGTGGTGGTGAAATCACGTGCCGGCAGTTTCCGTGTCGTTCCCATCAGCGAGGATGATATCGTGATAAACAAGCGCGACCTGACTGAAGAACTCCGTGGTGCACTTTTGGAGGCCAAGGAGGCGATAGAAGGCAAACGGAAATTGAACACTCTGGACAACCTGATCAATGAGCTTCGAAATTCTCTTGCTGCCATAAGAAATAAATAACTTTTATTATCAAATAAAGCATCTCCTATTATGAAGAAATATTCCATCAACAAGAATAATACAGGACAATGGAAAAAGGACGTCCAGAAATCAGTCATATTTTATAATGAATGGTTTCTAAACTTTGCACCTTCTACATATGTCAATGCTCGCCAAGATGCTATCAATAAAGTAGAGAATGCTTTCCAGAAGACTGAATGTTTCAACAAGCTCACTATTGATATACTGAGGACTGCTCCTGAAACCATTACGATTCTCCGCATGGCTACAACTCCTCCATTGGCACGTGATCGTTTAATGGGCCTTGCTGATGTCCCAAGAGCATTTGTTAAGGGAATGGAAGAAGGCAAATTGCCACAACGTATGCCAGCTGATATTCTTGAAGATAATCTGAACCGTATTATTGCAGTTATCAGTAAATTATTTGATATTGACATTATGCCTTGGCTGACAACTGGGGCCTTCCCTCATGAAATGGATCGATTGTTGGCTACTCATGTAATTGGTGATCGTGTGTGCGGCTCTTTGGCAGACCCGATAATTCGAAACGAACAAGAGCGCAGACAACTTGGAAGTATCAGTCAGTTCTTGAAAGAAAGGGGGTACAATTTTGTAGAGTCAAAATACATTAATGATTTTAGGGAAATGGAGCCTGGTACATTCACATACCATTTGAATGTATCTGCTAAAATGGGAAGGCGACAGAATGTTAACATGCCTATTGATGTCGTTATTATGCGTAAAACGGCAGCAACAGGTGAACTGCCCTTACTCGTTGAGTGTAAATCTGCGGGCGATTTCACAAACACGAACAAACGACGCAAGGAAGAGGCTACAAAAATTGAACAGCTTAAAAACACATATGGCAAAGATGTTGAGTTTGTTCTTTTCCTTTGTGGTTATTTTGACAGCGGATATCTTGGTTATGAAGCGGCCGAAGGTATTGATTGGGTATGGGAACATCGCATTGAGGACTTAGAAAAAGCAGGTATCTAAACATTATGAATGAAAGAGAGATAAGAAGAAAGGAAATGCAAGACCATCTTGATGCGCAAAAAACGCAGAAGGATAGGAATGTTATGGGGCAATTCTCCACACCATTCCCGTTGGCGCTTGACATGATGACATATATGCGGAAGTTGCTCGGAACTGATGATGTTTCATTTGTTGAGCCATCTATTGGTACAGGAGTTTTCTACTCTGCTTTTACAGAGGTGTTTGGAAACAAGGGGCAGCAAGTTTTGGGCTTTGAGATAGACCCACATTATTTCAATCCAACAAAAGACTTTTGGGATGGATTTCCGATAGAACTCAGATGCTCTGATTTTCTTGCCCAGAAACCGGATCGGCTTTTTGACATGCTTGTGGCTAATCCTCCGTATGTTCGCCACCACCATATTGATAACGAAACAAAAGTCAAGCTCCAAAACGAGATACTTCGTAAGACTGGCATCAGGATTTCCGGTCTAGCAGGACTTTACTGCTATTTTATGATGCTTTCTTCTGCATGGCTAAAAGAAGGAGGTGTCTCTTGTTGGCTAGTTCCTAGTGAGTTTATGGATGTCAATTACGGAGAAGCTGTTAAACGTTATCTTCTGCAAAATGTAGAACTGCTACATATTCACCGATTCAATGCCGACGATTTGCAATTTGCCGATGCCTTGGTTAGTTCATGCATTGTCATTTTTAGAAACAATAGACCTGCTGAAAAGCATAAGATACAATTCACACTTGGCGGTAATATAACTGCTCCTGAGATTGTTAAGATGGTGAGCATACAACAATTAAAGGCAGATCAAAAGTGGACTAATCTATTCACACAAGAAATCCAACATGATGAGCATCAAGCAAAACTCGGTGATTTCTTTACAGTAAAGCGCGGTATTGCCACAGGCGACAACGATTTCTTTATCCTTGATAAGGAAACTATAGAACGTTACGAAATTCCTCAGCAATTTTTGCGCCCGATTCTTCCAAGCCCACGTCATATTAAGAGTGACCGCATTAAGAGTGACAATGGCATGCCTGTTGTACAGCACCAACAATTCCTATTCTGCTGTAGTTTACCTGAGAGCGTCCTAAAAGAGAAATACCCCAAAGTGTGGGAGTATGTTTGTCTTGGCTATGAGCGGGGGGTACAAAAAGGCTATATCTGTAGTCGCAGGACGCCATGGTATTCATGTGAAGAGCGAGAACCTGCTGCTATTGTTGTGCCATATATGGGACGATCAGAAACGAGTAATCGTCTTTTCCGTTTTATATTAAATACCTCTAAAGCCATCACTACCAACGTTTATCTATTGCTTTACCCGAAGCCACAATATGCCCATTGCATTAAGGATGAGAATGTGTTGGAAGAAATTTGGCATGAACTAAATGCTATTCCAACGGAAACACTTTCTCGTAATGGGCGTTTCTATGGAGGGGGTCTTCGAAAGATGGAACCAAAGGAGTTGATGCAAACACCTGCTAAAGGTATTGCAGATTTATTGGTAGGCAGAAGAGAGTATCAGCAATTATCGCTTTTTGGATAATGACAGATGAGGTTATAGTTGATCATGGAAGGTGATTTTCTAACCTATGCAATCGATTCTCATGGGAAGATGGTCTATATTGAAGATGTTCCTAATGGTCTAGCATGTAATTGCAGTCTACCCTAAAGGAAATCTGTTCGAGAATGAAGAACACAAACGAAGATGTCATGCTACCTATAGGCTCTTTAAGGAGTTATATGACTTTTGTCAGAATTATGTAAATGCAAAAGAATGTCACGACTATTGTTCATTCCATAAGGCTTGCTTCGAATATCGTGGACAAAGATATGTGTTTTGTAGCAATAAGAAGATGCACAATTCAACTTAGTAATAATTGTTTGTCATTTGTTTCGAATGGCGAAATTACTAAAAATAGTTTGAAATCAGCAACTTTTCTCCCTTACCTGCAATAAGGTGTGGGATTTTTAGTATCTTTGCACTCCAATTACAATTTTGAGGTTTCATTTTTTTAATAGATGTAGAAGGTATGCCGATATTTGCATTTTATGATTTTAGGATTGGACAGCGAAAAGATGATGAGGTTGACATGTTTAAGGTTCAGGAAGAGGATAACCAACCCCAAAAGCATTATGATTCGCCTGAAGCCTGCTTCGGGAGTTTTTTCAAAACGGGTGGCAAGTTGTCGCTGAACGTGTTGAGGGAGAAGGGGAAAGGCAAGGAGAAATCTGTAGAATGGGAACCTTTTGAGAATGACGTACTGATGGTGGCTGACGATGTGATACTAATGACTATCGAAAATAACAAGGTTAAGCACACTACCAACAAAAAGAAAGACGTGCCACATGAGCATCATCCTTATTGTCACGTGGTGATTGACAATCGACCAGGACATCATGTGATGGCTGTAGTGAAGAATTCGGCTTTCGACAATAAGCCTGACAAAGTATGTGGCATACTCCATCAGGTATTCAACAGCCCGACTATTCTTGGGCAGTATCATTTGCAAATTGAGTTTATCAAGCGACAGAGGAAGAAAAACGAATTCTGGCCTGTGGTGAATGATATCCGAAGTATATTCAAGGATAGTGTGCGTCAGATTCGCATGGATTTTTCGGGCAAGGATGCAGATGTTGATTCTAATCCAAATGATGTGGTGGCCATGATGTGCTCGCTGGCCAGAAAATCAGCATCTACGGCTGCTGTCACTCTGAATGCCGAGGGTGAAGAGGTGAAGCTGGATGAACTTCACGAAGATCTGACAAACATGGCAAATATCTGCCTGACGCAGAAGGGCTACGACTTAACTGTGAAATTCCGCACTTTGGTCTCTATCGCTATGGAGCTGACATCGTAGCCCAATTTGGTGTGGAAGACGAAGTGATAGAAGAGTTTGAAGGCGGTGTCAAGAGAATGAACTTCGAGAATCCCAATGGCAGCTTTGCCTTAATAGATTGGCTCGACCGCATGCAGGAACTATTAAAGACATATGGAGATGAAATACCTGTTCAGAAAGGAACTGCGCGACGCCGTAGAAGATAAATACGGGGAATTCCGCGTGTATGAGGCACTGAGAATTCCATGCATAGCGCAGATGAATGAATCGGAAGAATTTGCGCTACACCCCAGCGACTTGTTTTATCATACGCTTTTCACAATAGACGAGATAAAGCAATGGAGCAGTGTTGATGCTAAGAAATATATCAGTAATGCTTTGTGGGATGACTTGTATAGTTGCTTTAGGGAGAATGGCGGTGTATATTCAAAAGATGATCTGAATAAGGCCGTGGCCGAGGTGATGTATTCTGTGGCCATGCTCCTGACGTGGAGTGATCTTCCCAATTTCATTCCCTTGGCAGGTACAATGATCTATCAGATAGAAATGCACTTGCCTGGCTATACTGACGATGTGCATAAGAAATTCGATGATAGCTTCGATATGCAGGATGCAGATGCTTTCAGGAAGTATCTTGCAGATTATTTGGTTTCAGACGAGCAGATATCAGAGGACATCAATGTGATGATAGACGAGATAGGCTTAAATGATAAAACACCTGTCATTGAATCGCCTGTTAAGGAGGTAGAAAGCAAAACTGGAACTCTTACCATCAGCCAGCTTGTTATCTTATTCTCTTCTGTGCTAAACGTCAGCCTCGATCCAACTTTTGACAATCAAAGTAGTTTGGCGACTTTCATTGCTCGTGTGTCAGGCAAAGAATTTGAGAGTGTTAGACAGAAGATTATGAGTCTGGCCAAGGCCAAAAAGCCCGGCAAGCAAACAAAGAAAGATGCAGAGATTGTAGCTAAGATGTTGGATGACTATAATCCTCAGTTAGCAAGCGAAATTAGAGATAGATATATAGACGATTGATAAGTTTGTAGTACTACACGACCACTACAGAAGTACTACACCATTATTACCTTTGTCCCCAGATTCCAAAATGGAGTCTGGGGCTTTTCGTTTATGCCCCTTTATTAACCTGGGTGGAGTGAGAATCTCATGAGGTAAGGCTGCGCAGCGTTCTTCGAAACTCACAAAGCTCAAACAAAATGAAGATCATAATTGAGAAAGGTGATTCGGAAGAGAAGGTAAAGATGGCTGAGGCATTGCTGGCTAATGGGCTGGTGAGTGCCATTGAGAGGGCCGAAGTGAAAGTTGACGTGGTCAGCAAGTCAAACGAAGAGGTGGCTGCGGCTGTAGCCGAGGTTACACGGTTGTTTGGTGTGGGTGCTCAGTGGACGGCTGTCTATAGGGTGTTGGTTGACTTCTGTGGTTGGGACAGCGATGTGGCAGCATTCTGCCGTCGCATGAACCTTATTATTAAAGATGTGAAGGTCTCGTTTGATTGTAACTATCAGGCTATCCAGAAACCGCTGGCGGCTAATGGCATACTCAGGAAGGATTTTAAGGCCTGGCAGAAGTATCGTGCTCCGAAGGGTGACCGGGTGTTTCCAAGACAGTTGCTTATTGCCGAAAAGTTGCTGAAATTACTTTCAATCAATGCTTAAATTTACGATGATTATCTGGAATTTACTATCTGAAAGTAATCAAATACAACCCCTCGTTTTTTGCCTTACCTTTGCATCGTCGAAAGGACATAAGGGCCCGAGACACAACAAAAAGTTTAATCTGAGCTGAATGCGAGTGAGGGAAGTCTCGCGAGTGAAAATGGCCAAATTTCAGCACTTGCTTCATCTCGCAAATTCAATCAGATTTATGCAGAACGAATTCAAGAAGCAGCTGTTGCTGCAAAACGTCCAGATGGACGGCAGTGTGAACTTCAACGTGAATGGTAACATTACCATTATTCCATGCCCGTGGGAAGACGAGAAGGAGGTAACCAACGGTGAATGTGTAAGCTATGAGGGCGGCATCAAGGTAGAGCCCAATGGACTGACACGTGTAACAAGGTGGAACCGGGGTTCAAGAGGACCTCTCCACGAAACTCTCTTCGAGACTCTTCACGGAGCAGTGAAGATGACACGCCCTCAAATACGTCCCAGCGATGGTCGCCGACGCATCAACGAGGAGTACATCTACGTCACCTTCAAGTTCCCGAAGAAATACGGGCTGGCTCTGACCAAGGCCCTCTATCAGGAGGAGGCCGACGAGATTTTGTCTTACTTTAAAACACGCAAGGAGGAAACTGTATGGAGCAAATGAAATGGCTAATAGCAATCAATCCGCGACAGAACAAGGAGCAAACAAGGGCATTCGTAAAAGAATGCCCGCTCCAAGACTATGATTCTCTTACGAAGTCACCAAGATTGAAGCAGTTGGAGCAGCGCATCAACGGCAGTCAGGATGAAGAGGAGCAGCGCAAGTTAAAGGGCTGGTTGCCGTTCCGCTGTCCGCACTACACCAAGTTCCGTGATGACTATCGCGATCGTGAGCATATCGTTGCCGAGAGTTTCACTTGGCAGACTTGCATCGATATTGATGACCCTGAGTTGGTGGAAAAAGCCAACGAGATGTCTGAAAAACTCGATGTTGAGATAGGTGGACGTTGGCAGGGCTTGATGCTCCATAAGGATTACTCTATCCGTCGCAAACTGCACATCGATATTCGTCTGCCATTAGGTATGACGGTGCCCGAGGCGCAACGTGAGTATTGTAAGGCTCTTGGTGTAGCTTGCGATACAAGTTGTTTTACCCCTGAGAGGTTTATCTACATCTCGCCAGCCGATTTTGAAATCTATCGTGCTGATGGTTGGTACGCTCAACTTTCAGAGGAAGAGATTGCTCAGCGTCGCAAGGCCTATACAGATAGAGGACTCTCGATAGATGGTCGTACTGAGGATGGCTCTTACTATGATCCAGGCGATGATGGCGATGCTCCAACACCTGCCCCTGTAGCACCTGCCGTGCCCCCCGAAGCCCCTGCAGAGAAAGTTGAAACTAAGTACCCGCAAGAATTTAAGGGTGTGCCTTATACCTCTATTATCAGTGAGTACTGGCGCAGAACGGGTGGTGAGCCCTCAGAGGGTGAGCGTAACAAGCGACTGCATCAGTTGGCGGCTAACCTGCGAGCCATCTGCGATGATAACGAGGAATGGTTGTTGGAAGTGATGCCCCGATATGGCCTTTCCGTTCAGGAAATGAGGAGCATTATCCATTCGGCTTGCAAGGAACCTACCAAAGGTTCACGACTGATAGATCAGATTGTGAGTGCGCTCGAAATGGGAATCTCTTCGGATGAAATCGAGGATGCCGAGGCTGTGGCTGCTGAGACTGGTGTGAAAGTCAATGTCAAAGCCCTGCCCATTGGTTTGAAAGAGTCGCTGACGGGTGTTCCCGTTTCCATGCACATGCCTGTGCTCTGTGGCATCATGCCGATGGCAGCGGCCTACGCTGACCAGGTGGAGGTGGAGTATTGTGATGGTAATATCCATCGCCTCGGGCTGATGAGCATCATTCGCGGTGAGCAGGCCTCGAACAAATCGGTGGTGAAAAATGCCATTGACATCTGGAAACGCCAACTGGAAGAGGAGGATGCACTGGCCCGCAAGCGTGAAGAGGAATGGAAGGAACGCAAGAAGGGCCGTAAGGCTAACGAGAAGGCTCCCGACGACCCACACGTTTTGATAAGAATGGTGCCGGTGACGGTCTCGTGTTCTACGCTGTTGAAGCGATTCAAGAATGCCCAAGGGCACACGCTATACTCGTTTGGCGAGGAACTTGACACCCTCCGGAAAACCAACGGTGCTGGCAGTTGGAGTTCGAAGTACGACATCTATCGCCTCTCGTTTGATAACGGTGAATGGGGGCAGGACTACAACTCGGATCAGGCTGAATCTGGTGTCGTGAAAGTAGCTTATAACTGGACGATGCTCGGAACCTATGGGGCCATGCGGAAGTGCTTTAAGTCGGATAATATCGAGAACGGTCTTTCTTCGCGTATCCTCGTTGCCGAGATGCCTGACAGTTCTTTTTCAAAGATGCCGAAGTTTGGCAAACGTTCGGCTGAGGACGAGGCTCGAATCCAGCAGGCTGTAACAAGATTGCGTTCGTTTAGCGGACTGGTGGATGTACCACGTTTGAGGAAAGCCATCGAGGCGTGGGTGGAGGAGAAGCGTGTAGAGGCTGCTAAGGACATCGACCATGTGAAGGACACTTATCGTAAACGTGCTGCCGTCATCGGCTTCCGTTGTGGAGTGATCTTCCACCTGCTGGAGACCCCCTCCCCGCTCCCCCTGAATGGGGAGAGTAGTCACCTTCAAGGGCAGGAACTATCAACTCCCCTCCATACAGGGAGGGGTAAGGGGGTGGGTCGGGAGTCCAAAAACTGTATAAAGTTTGCGCTGATGATGGCCGAGTATTGCCTAAGTCAGCAGATTAAGACCTTCGGTGAGGCCCTGCAAAATCAGTACGTCGATGCCAGCGACGAGTGCCAGCGCTATGGCGCCAATCACTCGGTGTTCGACCAACTGGCTCCTTCGTTCTCGATGGATGATCTCCGTGCTCTGAAACGTGGCTATTGTGGTGAGTCGGCTTTGCGCAACATCATCACCCGCTGGAAACGCGATGGCTGGATTGAGAAAACCGACAGCAAACACTGGGCTAAAGTGCCACAATGCCACATTGCCACTTTGCCACATTAAGGTTGTTTTAAATATGTATGATTATGGAACTGATATTAGAACGTATAGCAAAACGCAAGACCTACACGATAGGGAGACTCTATTTGAAAGCCTACCCAAGCCCTCCCCAAGGGAGGGATGTTCAGATACCAGACGCTGCCGCTTCAAGTAATCAAACACCCCCTCCCCAAGGGTGGGATGTTCAGATACCAAACTCCGCCGCTCCAAGTAATCAAACATCCCCTCCTTGGGAGGGGCTTGGGGAGGCTTGTAGGCTTGGGGAGGCTCGTAGGATTGGGGCCTACTTCTGCGACACCCTCGAACCCACTTGGCGCGACTACGCCAAAGGTGCTTACAAGATGAAAGGCCGCTCGGCCATTCCCGAAGGCCGCTACGCGGTAGTGATCTCTTATTCACCGAAATTCAAGCAGTGGCTCCCCATCCTGCTCGGCGTACCTAAGTTCAGCGGCGTTAGAATCCATGCGGGCAACACAGCCAAGGACACCGAGGGCTGCATCCTCGTAGGCAAGAACCGTGAGGTGGGCAAGGTGCTCGACTCGCGCATCTGGCTCCACCGTCTGAAACAGAAAATCGTCGAGGCGAAGGGTAGGGGTGAAGCCGTCTGGCTGACCATCAAGTAAATCTCTCTCATATCAAGGACTGACAGCATCGGCAAGTGCTGTCGGTCTTTTTTTTATGGTAAGCAAACACGTGGGGAATCAAAGCGGAACGATATAATACAAAGAAAAAGACCGCTAACTCATTGTGAATCAGCGGCCTCTTTCGATATAGGTGGTCGAGGTGACAGGACTCGAACCTGCGACAGCCTGGTCCCAAACCAGGAACGCTACCAACTGCGCTACACCTCGTTGCCTTGAAAGCGGGTGCAAAATTACAAAGAATTTTTGACCCGCCCAAATTTTTCAAAGACTTTTATTTGATAATACCCTGTTCGACGAAGATTTTCTTCAGGGCTACCACCGAGCGGTCAACCTGCTCTGTGGTGTGGGTGGCCATCAGGGCATAGCGTACGAGGGTGTCCTGAGGTGCACATGCGGGAGGAATGACGGGGTTGATGAACACGCCGGCCTTGAAGGCGAGTGCCGTCACGAGGAATGTCTTCTCGACGTCGCGCACATAGAGGGGGATGATGGGACTCTCGGTGTCGCCGATTTCGAAGCCTTCCTCACGGAAGCGCTTCAGGGCGTAGTTGGTGACGTTCCACAGGGCCTCGATGCGCTCAGGCTCGCTCTGAATGATGTTCAGGGCGGTCATGGCGGCAGCTGTTGCTGCGGGCGTGTTGGAGGCTGAGAAGATGTAGGTGCGGCAGGTGTGGCGCAGCCAGTTGATGGTATCGAAGTCGGAGGCGATGAATCCGCCGATGGATGCGAGTGACTTCGAGAATGTGCCCATGATGAGATCTACCTCGTCGGTGAGTCCGAAGTGGTCGCAGACGCCTCTACCTTGTCGGCCGAAGACGCCGATGCCGTGAGCCTCGTCGACCATGATGGAGCAGTTGTACTTGTGCTTGAGCTCCACGATTTCGGGCAGCTTGGCCAGGTCGCCTTCCATGGAGAAGACGCCATCGACGACGATGAGCTTGATGGCCTCCTGCGGCAGTTTCTGGAGCACGCGCTCCAGATCGTCCATGTCGTTGTGCTTATAGTGCAGCTGCTTGGCAAAAGCCAGTCGGCGTCCGTCGACGATTGAAGCGTGGTCGCGATCGTCGCAGATGACGAAGTCGTCCTTGCTGAGCAGTGCGGGTATAACACCCTGGTTGACAGAGAATCCGGTGGAGAAGCAGAGGCAGTCGTCCTTGCCGATGAACTCGGAAATCTGTTTTTCCAACTGTACGTGCAGGTCGAGCGTTCCGTTGAGGAAGCGGCTGCCAGCACAGCCCGAGCCGTACTTGTCGAGCGCGGCCTTGGCAGCATCGATGATGCGCTGGTCGCCTGTCAGTCCAGTATATGCGTTAGAGCCGAACATCAGCACCTTGTGTCCGCCCATCTCTACTTCCGTGCCCTGTTTTCCCTCGATGGCGCGGAAATAGGGGTACACGTCAGCGGCCATGTACTTCTGCGGCTCACGGTACTGCTTGTATCTTTCTTGTAACTGTCCCATTCCGATTTTGGTATAGTTTATTTTTTTCGTTTCTTTTTTTTCAGGCTGCAAAGTTACACATTTTTTATTAAACAGTGCACTTTTTTGGTAATAAATGTTTGTTTTTGACATTTTTCTTGTATTTACATGCTAAATTTCAGATGAAATTTGTAATTTTGCAAACATGAACATGGACAAGAAGCGCGTCACGTTCCTTGTGAATCCCATTTCAGGCACCCACTCGAAGCAGGAAGTGCCTGAGATGATAGAGGCAACTCTCAACCGGGAGTTGTTCGACCACAAGGTCCTGTTCACCGAGTATGCCGGCCACGCTGCCGAGCTGGCCAGACAGCAGGCCGACGAACAGACGGACATCGTGGTGGCCGTGGGTGGTGACGGCACTGTGAACGAGGTGGCCCGCTCGCTTGTTCACACCCAGACGGCGCTGGCCATCGTGCCCTGCGGCTCAGGCAACGGGCTGGCGCGGCACCTGTGTCTGCCGATGGACATCTGCAAGAGCATCGAGGTCATCAACAGCTGCCGCATCGAGGCGTTCGACTACGGCATCATCAACGGCCTGCCCTTCTTCTGCACCTGCGGCATGGGCTTCGACGCGTTTATCTCGCTGAAGTTTGCCGAAGCCGGCAAGCGCGGCCCTATCACCTACGTGGAGAACGTGCTGAAGGAGGGACTGAAGTACAAGCCTGAAACCTACGAGGTGAAGGACGACACGGGCACCCACCACTACAAGGCGTTCCTCATAGCCTGTGCCAATGCGTCGCAATACGGCAACAACGCCTACATTGCGCCTGGTGCCACGATGACCGACGGCGAGATGGACGTCATCATCATGGAGCCGTTCAACGCGCTGGAAGCGCCGCAGATAGCCGCCGACCTGTTTATGAAGACCCTGGGCAACAACTCGAAGATCAAGACCTTCCGCACCAAGCACCTGCAGATACACCGCAAGGCTCCTGGCGCCATCCACTACGACGGCGACCCCATGATGACCGACGCTGACATTGACATCCGCATCGAGCATCTCGGCATCCGCATCGTCACCAACCCTGACGTCACCGAGGACGTTGCCCAGCCCAACCCTGTGCTGAATGCCTTCAGCGACTTCTTTAATAATATAAATAATGTACGCGAGGACATCGGGAAACGCGGCCATCGCATACAGGTCATCAACAAGCTGATGCTGCGCAAGCTGTCGAAGCTTTAGGAGGGGTGAATGTTGAAAGTTGAAGGTTGAGTGAGATGTGGCAGTACATTATTATCATCATTGTGTTGGTCTTGGCCGTCGGATATGCCGGATGGCGCATACGGCGGACACTGCGAAGCGACACAACGTGCTGCGGATGCGAGGGCTGTCCGATGAAAAATCAATGCTGCGACAAAAAAAACTGCGAAAAATTTGGCCATTCCAAATAAAAGCGTTACCTTTGCAGCCGATTTTAGCAGGAGCCCTGGCCTTCGGTCGAGCCACCTGACGCTCGGAAGAGCTGAAGCAAGCTTCGCTCTCCTCTCATTAAAACGGTGCCTTGGATGAGTGGCTTAGTCAACGGTCTGCAAAACCGTCTACAGCAGTTCGAATCTGCTAGGCACCTCTCGGAAACGGGAATCTCTACGGAGGTTCCCGTTTTTTTTGTTTCGTGACTTTTCATTCGTCAGACAGAAATAATCATAATTCAACTTTGGCGTGCCAGGTAACCGTTTCTCCCACTGAGTCAGGGGGAGTTGTTCAGACCTCCCCTAACCCCATTCTTTGCGAGCAAAGCGTCCCAAAGGGCCGAGCGCCCGAGCAAAGCTCGCCTACCCGTAGCCTTTCCTAACTTAGGAGGGGAACGCCACAACGGGGTGTCCCACTGAGGGGAAAGAGATTCTTGATTTCCCTTTCCCTGTTGTTTGCGGGCACGCCAAGCAGGCTCCTGCTGTCACTTTTTCATTGATTTATGTCAAAAAGATGACAAAAAGAAAGTTTTTCGTTAAAAAAACTGATAAAATGTTTGTAGTTTCAGATTTTTGATGTAATTTTGCCGCTCGAAAGCAAGACCTTCGCTTCGCAAGCGAAGAAGCGCAAACAAGAAATCAATAAACAACAAACAGTATAACAACTAAAAAAGACAAAAAAAAGATTATGAATGCAGCACAAGTTGTAGAACAGTTGAAGCAGCGCTTCCCCAACGAGCCGGAGTACATCCAGGCCGTCAGTCAGGTTCTTCCCACCATCGAAGAAGAGTACAACAAGCACCCTGAGTTCGAGAAGGCCAACCTTATCGAGCGTCTTTGCATCCCCGATCGCGTATGCGAGTTCCGCATTACATGGGTTGACGACAAGGGTAACGTACAGACTAACATGGGTTATCGCATTCAGCACAACAACGCCATTGGCCCGTACAAAGGCGGTCTCCGTTATCACAAGAGCGTGAACCTGGGTATTCTGAAGTTCCTCGCCTTCGAGCAGACCTTCAAGAACTCGCTGACCACACTGCCTATGGGTGGTGCCAAGGGTGGTTCCGACTTCTCGCCCCGTGGCAAGAGCGACGCTGAGGTGATGCGTTTCTGCCAGGCATTCATGAACGAACTCTACCGCGTGATTGGTCCCGATGAGGACGTTCCCGCTGGTGACATCGGTGTTGGTGGCCGTGAGGTTGGCTATCTGTTCGGACAGTACAAGAAGCTCACCCACCAGTTCCAGGGCGTGCTCACTGGTAAGGGCATCCCCTTCGGCGGTTCACTCATCCGTCCTGAGGCTACTGGTTATGGTACCGTTTACTTCCTGACCTCTATGCTTGCTACCCGCAACATCGACATCAAGGGCAAGAAGGTGCTGATCTCTGGTGCTGGTAACGTGGCTCAGTATGCTGCTGAGAAGTGCCTGCAGCTGGGTGCTATCCCCATGACCATGTCTGACTCTGACGGTTACATCTACGATCCCGATGGCATCGACCGTGCTAAGCTCGACTACATCATGGAGCTGAAGAACGTGGAGCGCGGACGTATCAAGGAGTATGTCGAGGAGTATCCCACAGCCAAGTACTACGAGGGCAAGCGCCCCTGGTATGAGAAGGCCGACATCGCCCTGCCTTGCGCTACTCAGAACGAGATCAACGGCGACGAGGCTCAGGCTCTGGTCAACAACGGTATCATCGCCGTTGCTGAGGGTGCCAACATGCCTTCACTGCCTGAGGCTATCAAGATCTTCCAGGATGCCAAGATTCTGTACTCTCCTGGTAAGGCCTCGAACGCCGGTGGTGTGTCTGTATCGGGTCTTGAGATGTCGCAGAACTCTGAGCGTCTGTCGTGGACGGCTGAGGAGGTCGACAACTACCTGAAGCGCATCATGAACGACATTCACGAGAACTGCGTGAAGTACGGTACTGAGAAGGACGGCTACATCAACTACGTGAAGGGTGCCAACGTGGCTGGCTTCATGAAGGTTGCCAAGGCCATGATGGCTCAGGGCATCGTGTAAGCTCGGCGAAGCCAAGGTTTACACAATGATGCCCGTCAGGGAATCGTATAAGCTCGGCGAAGCCAAGGTTAGCACGATGATGACAAGCATTGTGTAAGCATCGTATAAACAACAAAGCAAATAACCAATGCGGGGATGATGGCCGAAACGCCTTCATCCCCTAATTTTTTATAATAATCGGGCCATCTTTCGGCTATTCGGGAATAATTTAGTAATTTTGCACCCGTGAAACGTATTGGCCACATCATAAAGACCCTATATGTATTAGCCATCGGTGTGTTGTTTCAGTCGCAGGCAATGGCTGAAACCGTTGACCCTGTGGCCTATATGGACAGTGTGGAGTTCACGCTCATCACCTGTTCGCCCCATCAGGAAATCTACAGCCTCTACGGCCATACGGCCTTGGGCGTGACCGATTTGCATCAGGGACACGAACAGGAAGTGGCGTTCAACTGGGGCGTTTTCAACTACCATCAGTCGTTTTTCATCACACGTTTCATCCTGGGCCTGACCGACTATGAGTTAGGGCTGTCGCCGTTCGAACCTTTCTGCAACTACTACCGTCACTGGGGAAGCTCCGTGACCGAACAGACGCTGAACCTGACGTCTGCAGAGAAGCTCCGTCTCAACGAGGCACTCAAGACGAACTACCTGCCCCAAAACCGTGTCTATCGCTACAACATCTTCTACGACAACTGCTCCACCCGTCCGCGCGACGTCATCGAAAGCTGCATCGACGGCGAGGTGGTTTACGAGGAGCGCAAGGATTACGAGCCGACCTTCCGTGACATCCTGCACGACAACACGAGGAACTATCCCTGGACGACGTTCGGCATCGATATGCTCCTGGGCCTGAAGGCCGACCAGAAAATCAGCCGCGAGGAGCAGGAGTTCCTGCCTGCCAACCTCCAGTATGACTTCGACCATGCGCGCATCAGGAACAACGACGGCAGCTGGCGGCCGTTGGTCATAGATCACACCATGCCCGTCAGCCCTGGTGTTCAGACGGTGGAGAGCGGCTTCCCGCTGTCGCCGATGGCCAGCTTCCTCCTGTTGCTCGCCCTCTCCGTGCTCTTCTTCGTCTTGGAGTGGAAACGCCGTAAGACCTTCAAATACTGGGATGCAGCACTGATGCTGCTGATGGGACTGCCTGGCTGTCTGCTGCTGTTTATGGTCTTCTCGCAGCACCCCACCACGAGCCTGAACCTGCAGATGCTGCTGGTGAACCCCGTCCACCTGTTCTATCTGCCAGCAGTGCTCCGCCGCAGGCGCACCCACTACTTCAGGCTGCTGTCAGTCCTGGTCGTCCTGTTCCTTGCAGGAGCCTTCGTCCAGCACTACGCCGAGGGTCTGCTGCTTTTGGCATTATGTTTGCTATTGAGAATCTGGATTCATTATAGAAATGAGAAATAAATACATATATATCACCTTGCTGGCCATCTTGGGCATCACGCCCGAGATGATGGCTCAGAACAACATACAGCATGCGCCGCGACTGGTGGTCAACATCACCATCGATCAGTTGCGATCCGACTATCTCGAAGCCTTCTCGCCGCTCTACGGGGCCGACGGTTTCAAGAAGCTGTTGCAGCAAGGACTGGTGTTCTACAACTCCAACTTCCCCTTCAGCCCCATCGATCGTGCATCGGCCACGGCGTCGGTTGCCACAGGCACCACGCCCTACTACCACAGCATCGTTGGTGAGAAGTGGCTCAACCGCGAGACGCTTTGTCCTGTTTACTGCGCTGGTGAGGACATGAAACCCGATGGTCTCTCGACGTCCACCATCGGCGACGAACTGAAGGTGGCCACCGAGGGCAAGGCCAAGGTCTTCAGCATCGCACCGTTCGACGATGCTGCCATTATGTCAGCCGGTCATGCTGCCGACGGTGCCTTCTGGATTGACGACAGGAACGGCCTGTGGTGTACGTCACCCTACTATGCCCTCCAGCTGCCGGCCTGGCTGCTGCTGTTCAACGAGACGCAGTCGCCTGCCTGGGATAAGACCCGACAGTCCTGGGAACCCGCCTTCGAACTCTCGGGCAAGTTCAACTACTTCCAACATTCGGCCAACGCTCAAAAACCCTTCAAGCACAAGTTCAGTGGTGCCAACCGCATCGCGCAGCTGAAGACCAGCGGCATCATCAATGCCTATGTCACCGACATGGCCAGCCGCTGTGTGGCGCAGGAGGCTTTGGGAGGCGACCGCGTGACCGATTACCTCACCGTCAACTACTATGCCGGTACGTTCAATCACCAGCCCGTGTCTGAATGCCAGATAGAACTCCAGGACACCTATGTCCGGTTGGACAGCGAGGTGGGGCGGCTTGTCAGTGAGGTTCAGGAGATTGTCGGCGAGGAGAACGTCCTCTTCGTTATCACCTCTACGGGCTATAGCGATGCTGAGAGTGCCGACTACGAGAAATACCGCATTCCAACGGGCACGTTCTACATGAACCGCTCGGCCAATCTGCTCAACATGTATATGGGTGCCATCTGGGGACAGGGCCGCTATATTGAGTCGTGCTTCCACAACCAGATGTTTCTCAACCAGAAGCTGTTGGAGTCGAAGCGCATCTCGCTCACCGATGCCTGCCAGCGTGCTCAGGAGTTTCTCACGCAGCTGTCTGGCGTGCGCAACGTCTATAGCAGCCTGCAGTTGCTGACCAGCACCAGCGAGCAGATTCTGAAGGTGCGCAACGGTTATAATCCCACCCGCTGCGGTGACATTCTCATTGAGGTGTCGCCAGGGTGGAAGCTCTTTAACGAGGACAACCAGGACACGCAGCTGTCACGTGCGTCCTTCATCCAGTTCCCCATTATCTTCTACGGTGCTGGCACGCAGGCTGGACGTATCAACGACCATGTGACCGCCGACCGCATAGCGCCCACCATCGCCAAGTCCATCCGTATTCGAGCTCCCAATGCCTGCTCATCGGAACCGCTGTTCTGAGCCCTTTGAGCCCCATAGGCTCCATTAACCCATTACAAAAAAAATAAAAAACGATAATAATGAATTTCACAAAGATTTTAAAGTCACTGTTCGGCGATAAGTCCTCACGCGACATGAAACTGATACAGCCGCTCGTAGAGAAGGCAAAGTCGTTCACGCCCCAGGTGCAGGCCATGAGCAATGACGAGCTGCGCGCCCGTTCGAAGGCCATACAGCAGCAGGTACAGGCTTCGGCCAAGGAACAAAAGGAGAAGATTGCCCAGCTGAAGGCAACCATCGAAGATACGCCCATCGACGAGCGCGAGGCTATCTTCAACCAGATAGACAAGTTAGAGAAAGAGGCGCTCGACATCTACGAGAAAGCCCTCGACGAGGTGATGTTCGAGGTCTTTGCCATTGTCAAGGAGACGGCTCGCCGCTTTGCCGAGAACGAAGAGACGGTGGTCACTGCTACCGACTTCGATCGCGAACTGGCCGGCGACCCACGCAAGGACTTCATCACTATTGACGGCGACAAAGCCATCTACCATAATCATTGGACAGCCGGTGGCAACGACTTGAAGTGGGAGATGATTCACTACGACGTGCAGCTCTTCGGTGGTACCGTGCTCCATCAGGGTAAGATTGCTGAGATGGCAACGGGTGAAGGTAAGACGCTGGTGGCAACGCTCCCCGTCTTCCTTAACGCGCTGACGGGCAACGGTGTTCATGTGGTGACGGTCAACGACTATCTGTCGAAGCGTGACTCCGAGTGGATGGGTCCGCTCTATATGTTCCACGGTCTCTCAGTCGACTGTATCGACAAGCACCAGCCCAACTCTGAGGCACGCCGCCGTGCTTATCAGGCTGACATCACGTTTGGTACGAACAATGAGTTCGGCTTCGACTACCTGCGCGACAACATGGCTACGTCGCCTGCCGACCTTGTGCAGCGCTCTCATAACTATGCCATCGTCGATGAGGTTGACTCTGTGCTCATCGACGACGCCCGTACACCTCTTATTATTAGTGGTCCGGTGCCCAAGGGCGATGACCAGATGTTCGAGGAGTACCAGCCGCTGGTGGAGAAACTCGTTGGCGTACAGCGCCAGCTGGCTACCCAGTACCTGGCCGAGGCCAAGCAGAAGATTAGCGAAGGTCAGCGTCTGGCCGAGGAGGGCAACAAGAAGGAGGCCGACAAGCTGCTCGAGGAGGGTTTCCTGTCGCTCTACCGCTCGCACAAGGCCCTGCCTAAGAACAAGCCGCTCATCAAGTATCTGTCGGAGGAAGGCATCAAGGCCGGTATGCTGAAGACCGAAGAAATCTATATGGAGAACAACAACCGCCGCATGCCCGAGTGTGTCGAGCCGCTCTACTTCGTCGTCGAAGAGAAGATGAACTCCTGCGACCTCACCGATAAGGGTACGGCCTGGCTGGCCAATCAGGTGAACGATGCCGAGCTGTTTGTATTGCCCGACATTGCCGGACAGCTGTCGGCCTTGGAAGGCGACAAGTCGCTCACTGACCAGGAGCGCGTTGACAAGAAAGACGAGCTGATGGCTCACTACGCCGTACAGTCCGAGCGTGTCCACACCCTCCAGCAGCTGCTCAAGGCTTACTGTATGTTCAACAAGGACGACGAGTACGTGGTCATCGACGGCGAGGTGAAGATTGTCGATGAGCAGACGGGCCGTATCATGGAAGGCCGCCGCTGGAGCGATGGATTGCACCAGGCTGTCGAGGCCAAGGAGCACGTGAAGGTGGAGGCTGCCACGCAGACCTTTGCCACCATCACCCTGCAGAACTACTTCCGCATGTACCACAAGCTGGCTGGTATGACGGGTACCGCCTCTACCGAGGCTGGTGAGTTCTGGGATATCTACAAGCTCGATGTGGTCGAGATTCCCACCAACCGTCCTGTCATCCGCAACGACCAGGACGACCGTGTCTATAAGACCGCCCGTGAGAAGTACCGTGCCGTCATCGACGAGGTCGTGAAGATGCGTAACACCGGACGTCCGACGCTGATTGGTACTACCTCAGTCGAAATATCCGAGTTGCTGAGCCGTATGCTCGATATGTACGTCAATCCTGAGACAGGCAAACGTGAGGGCATCCCCCACCAGGTGCTGAACGCCAAGCTGCACCAGAAGGAGGCCGACATCGTGGCTCTCGCCGGTCAGCAGGACTCTCAGGGTCGTGGTGCCGTCACCATCGCCACCAACATGGCCGGTCGTGGTACGGATATCAAGCTGTCACCCGAGGTGAAGGCCGCTGGTGGTCTGGCCATCATCGGTACTGAGCGTCATGAGTCTCGCCGTGTGGACCGCCAGCTGCGTGGTCGTGCCGGCCGTCAGGGTGACCCAGGTTCCAGCGTCTTCTACGTCTCACTCGAAGACAAGCTCATGCGCCTGTTCGCCTCTGAGCGTATTGCCTCAGTCATGGACCGCCTCGGCTTCAAGGAGGGTGAGATGATTGAGTCGCCCATGATCTCGAAGAGCATTGAGCGCGCCCAGAAGAAGGTCGAGGAGAACAACTTCGGCATCCGTAAGCGCCTCATCGAGTACGACGACGTGATGAACAAGCAGCGTACCGTTATCTACGAGAAGCGCCGCCACGCCCTCATGGGTGAGCGCATCGGCATGGATATCTCCAACATCATCTGGGACCGCGTGGTCAACATCATCGAGAACAATGACTACACCGGCTGCCGCGAGGAGTTCCTGCATATCCTGTCTATGGAGGTGCCGTTCACTGAGACGGAGTTTGCCGAGAAACAGCGCGAACAGCTGCAGGAAGAGGCCTTCCAGGCCGCCATCGGCAACTTCGAGCGCAAGACTGAGAAGATTCGCGAGGTGGCACAGCCCATCATCAAGCAGGTGTTCGAGAACCAGGGTGCTATGTACGAGCGTATCATGGTGCCCCTGACCGACGGTCGCCGCATGTACAACATACCCTGCAACCTGCGCGAAGCCTACGAGACGGAGTCGAAATCTGTCGTCAAGGAGTTCGAGAAGGCCATCCTCCTCCATATCATCGACGACTCGTGGAAGGAGAACCTGCGCCAGCTCGATGAGCTGAAGCACTCTGTACAGAACGCCTCGTACGAGCAGAAAGACCCGCTGCTCATATTCAAACTGGAGAGCGCCAAGGTGTGGGACTCGATGATCAACGAGATGTACAACCGTATCACCTCCATCCTCACCCGTGCCCAGATTCCTGTCGTCGAGCAGGTGCAGGAGGCTGCCCCCGAGCAGCCGGCTCCCCGCCAGCAATACACCGAGTCGAAGCAGAGCCTCGACGCCAGTGGTGCTCCCGAGCAGCTCACCGACCCCAACCAGCGTGCCGCTGCCCAGCACGACACCCGTGCCCAGCAGCCCCGCAATCCTGTCATCAAGGACAAGCTGCCCGGCCGCAACGATCCCTGCCCCTGCGGCAGCGGCAAGAAGTTCAAACAGTGTCACGGTAGAGGACTCGTGTAACCCTTATTCGTAACTTTCACCCGTTATAAAGGTATTTATAAAGTATTAGAACTATGATTGGAATTATCTTATCAATTGTTATTGGCTGTTTGGCTGGCTTCTGCGCCGGCAAGTTGATGAAAGGCGGCGGCTTCGGCTTCCTTATGAACCTGTTGTTAGGACTCTTCGGCGGTGCATTGGGCGGCTGGCTTTTCAATCTATTAGGTATCGAATGGGGTGGTCTGCTCGGACAGCTTGGCACAGCCATCGTTGGTGCCGTTCTCATCCTCTACATAGCATCGCTGCTGAAGAAATAGCGCCGAAGCCCTCGTACTATTGTCAAGGCAGCCAAATTTCGTTTTAGATTCGCAAAAAAAAAGTTTGCAACCTATTACCACATCCACCACTATTCAACTTAATCTATTGAAAAACAGATGGTTGTTTAGTGGTGGATTTTGTGGTTGAAGTGGTATTATATTACCACTTCGGCGTATTTCGCAGCAAAAAACTTGCATTTTCAGTTTATTTTTTGTGTCTTTGCAGTGAAATTCCGAACCGTTTACAACTAAAAATCACATCTTGGAGGAAAAAACTTTCGATTTCAACGAGATTCCTGCCAACTGTTAGCAGTGCCGGTGATTCTGCACGGCAGATCCAAAACAGGTGGCGTGGGGCTTTGCCCATGTCTTCGCTAAGTTCGGCTACGAACCGCCGCGTTATGAGCGCTACGAGCAGAGTCTCGACTACAGATAGCCGCAAATAATCGTTCCGGAGCCGTAGTAAAAACGTTCCAGCAGCCTTGGAACGCCGTTCCAAGGCCGTCGGAACGTCGTTCCATCGCTTCAAGAATGCTGTTTCGTTCGGCCGTGTCCTCGCCAACATACCCGGCCTCCACCTCCGCGTCACGAACCAAAACAGCCAGTATCTGGTCGTAAAACTATAGAAAAAGTGGTGGAAGTGGTAAATATCCACCACTTCTACCACCCTTATTACCACTTCATAACTAATTTATATACAAATAGATAACTACAAAAGTGGTGGAAGTGGTAATAAGATGGCGAAAAAAATTTTTGTTATATATTGGGATGGCACTGATAGAGTACGCAGCGCGTACACTTTTTTCTGAAGAGGAAATTCGTCAGCCGAGCTGACGAATTGGACTGGGCTGAGTTCGTTAAGGTTCCTTTGTCCAGAGGCTGCCGGTTAATTAAAAATGTACGTAAATTGGTGAATGAGACCATCGTGGCAAAGATATAAGTGAGTATCGCATCAAGCCACAGCACCCCATCGCCATTGCCAAAGAGCATTATGCTGAGAAGTCTTTCAGGAATCTATAAGAAAAACTTATGAGTTGGATTTCATTTGCCCTAATAAGCGGTTGTTCGGAATTCCGAACAACAGAAATAGACACTCCACAAGGCTTGTGAAAAACAAATTTCCTCTTTTTCTTATCAAATAATTTGGAATGTTCAATAATTCTTTTTATCTTTGCAGCAGACTCAGATAGCCCATTAGGGTGAGAGGGTCAAATTTTATTGGAAAAGGACGTTTACGAACGTTATCTTCAGAGTCTCAAATCTCGCAAATTTGAATCTTCATCTGAGGAAACGCAGCTAGAACGTCCGCGTTAGATGTATTGTATTCTGCTACAGTATATCTTGGCGTGGGCTAACTCGAGTTGCTTATCTTGATGAAGGGGCAATGCGAGAGCCTGAGACTTGGGATAAGCGAGAAGTAGTGACTCCCACGTCTTTACATTTAACCTAAAACAAACAAGCCGAATCTTGGGAGGGCAATAGGCGATATTGGCAAAAATGAAGAAGTATGGTTTGGCGGTAATAGCAGCAATACTTTTAATAGGAACCTTTAGCATTATTTTAAGTGGATGTGACATAAATACAGTTGGCGACCCTCATTTTAATGCAGATGGTACTTTGGCGGATTCGACGGAATTAGTTACTTTGAAGCCGAGCGCTCCTGCAAAGATCAAATTCTATGTTGAGGTGTCAGGTAGCATGAATGGTTTTTTTAGAGCCAATAAGGCTACAAATTTCAAAAAAGATGTGTGGCAGGTTCTTAGTTATTATTCTGCTATAGCCCCTGAAATAACGATTCTTACCAATGACGGTAATATGGGAACCAGTTACACCCAATCGCAATTCCAGACCATGATGAATACAGGAGCATTTGTAAGTACGGCATCAACAAGGGTACCGGATATGCTAGAATCTATTTTCAATAACCTCAACACAGAAAATGGAGAGGTTGCAGTTTTGATTTCAGATATGAAATACAGTCCAGTTGGTTTAGCTGCACCAGAAGTTTTGCTGAGCCAGTATAGCACAGACATCAGCGAAAAACTTGGCAGACAAAAGAAAGCTGTTTGCCTAATAGGTGCGATTTCTGACTATTTGGACAAAAAAGGCACTGTGATGACTGACAAATCGCCATATTATTTCTTTGTCATAGGAAATGGTGAGCAAGTGGCATTTATGCGAAACGGCATTTCTACGATGCTGGAAAATAACAAGCGATACATTGATAATATTGAGAGTGGTTTTGACTATGGAGTACCTACATGTTCTTTTGGCATTCCTGACAACTGCTGGCAGTTGAATGAAACGACCCCGACTTTTGTAGGATTTGACGAGTCTGCTAATGACACATGTACGATAAAGATGGAAGTCCATCTTGAAGGCTATCGGTGGATTGTAGCATCAGAGCAGTATTTCAAAAACGCATTTAAGATTAAAGCTCTCTATGGCTCGAACGTGGAAGTTGGTAAGGTGGATTTTAACATTAAGAATATAACAGACAAAGAACTTGTTCGCACTGCTACCGCTATTGCAGAAATAAAAATTTTCAATATGGCTATGGATTCCGAGGTTCTTGAATGGACATTAGAACTCCCTGATACAGACTATACCCTTTTCAGTCCATACTTTGATGGAGCTATCAGTGAAGCAGACGTCACAAAGTCATACTCTGTAGCAGATTTTGTAAAAGGAATATTTTATGGTGGCGTTGTAAACAAGACATTAAAGCCCAATTACATATTAATCTCTAAAAACTCATAATGTATGAAATTATTAAAGCTATATTGTTGGATTGCTGGCACAATGGCCGATTTCGCGAAGCCTTTTTCAGGAAACAAGGCTCTTTATAATCAAGCCAAAGGGTTTTGGAGCAAGTTAGAGAACTCTTCCTTGGTTATTTTTCTTATCTTTTTGGTTTTAGGCATTGCATGGGCCGCCTATTACTACACATCTTACAATAACAATCCTGGCCGTCATTATACACCTAAGCACTGGATTCTTATGCTTCTCGTTACTGTTGTCGTTACCTTCCTCGTGACACTCGGCTTTGAGTATTTAGCCGTAGAGCCAAAAATCAACGGAGCATTCTTGCTTGAAGTTAAGATAGCTATTGCTAATGCACTTTACGCAGCATTAGCATATCTTTTTACCTCTATCATTTGGTGTAATACATTACCGACGAACGCATACAGGATGTTTAAATTTTGAACGATTATGAAGAAAGTATTCGTATTTTGCATCGGAGGAACAGGAATCCGTGTAATGAAAAGCATAACGATGCTTATGGCTGGAGGTATGAGTACCAATGGATATACTGTTGTGCCAGTTATTCTTGATCCGCATCTGGATCTTGAAGAAAAGAAGAATTTGCATTCGTTGATTAACGACTACAAAACTATATATAAACAAAGCATTAATAATGGAACGTCCACTTTGAATCATCTTGACGGATTCTTTAGTTCAGAGATGCGAACCCTTAAAGATTTAAACAATCAACAAAATGACACACAGGAGGTTGTAGGTAGCAAGGAACAATTCCGTTCATACATTGATGTTTCAAATCTGGGGACAAGAGATATCAACAACTATCTTGTCGAGACTCTGTTCTCCACTAAGAATCTGAACAACCCTTTGTCTGTAGGGTTCAAGGGGAACCCCAACGTAGGAACCGTCGTTTTAGGCGACATGATTGAAGGTGCGGATTGGTTCAAGGCTTTTAAACTACATTGTGAGAAAGATGACCGCGTATTTATCATTAGTTCCATCTTTGGTGGAACAGGAGCATCTGGATATCCTCTCCTTGAAAAGAAAATCCGTGGAACGAACAACCAACCAACAGTAAAGAATGCCCTAATGGGCGCCATTACGGTCTTGCCCTATTTTGGTCTGAAAGACCCGTCTTCATCTGGTAGTGATATTGATTCGACTAACTTCTACACTAAGACGAAAGCAGCATTGGCTTACTATCAAAACACTGTGCAATCTGACTATCTTTACTACGTTGGAGAGAAAACACTTCGTCAGGTTTATGAGAATGATGAACAGAAACAAGAAGATACTGCCAATTTCATTGAATTGGTGGCAGCATCAGCATTGTTTGATTTTCTTACAAGAGAAAGGCCAGAACGTCGTCAATATATGACAAGAGCCATTGAGGATGACAAAGAATCCATGTCTTTACCATCTTTGGGAGATGGCTACAAAGATATAGTCAAATCCGTAGCTGACTACATGATTCTACGACAGTTAGTCGAGCATTTGAGTGAAGAGCCCTTTTTCCCTCTTTCAAAAGATCGTGGGTTGAACAGTTCTTTCTATAAAGATTCTGCGTTCTTATCACTGAAACGCTTTACTGATGTATACTTCAAATGGTATCACGAACTGGCAACGAACAACCGCGCCTTTGCACCACTACATTACGATAATCCACGTATGATGTCTGGATTTATAAAGCATATGAACCTTGATGCTAAAGACGATTCATATTACCTTCTTGAGATGATTAAAGCAAGCAATGCCTATAAAGCAAAAGACCATAGCAACAAATTCAGATTTTTCCTGCAATTTGCCTATGACGCTATCAATCACTATACAAAGAAAATTTACATATAATTATGCCAAGAATAGATTTAAATATAGTCGATAGAGGAGCCCAAGGAACATCATGGACGGCAGACAGTATTGCTCTGACCGCAGAAAGTCTTGATGAGGTAATGGAACAAAAAACCGATAACAGCGGTGCTTTAAACTCCTTGCCCACACCTTTTGCACGTTTCTTTGTTGCAAAAGAAGCATTCCGCCGCTTGCTGGCAGAAAACCTCAATAGCAATAATGAGGCAGGATTTGCCTATAGTCAAATGGTATCGGATATCCTCGATGTATATGAACTCCTCTTTAACCTCACATTCCATATGAACAACTCTTGGAAACGTGGTGAAAGGTTGGAGCTTCGAGAATGGAAGAGTCAGGAGAATCTGGCAATAATCAAAGCTAAAATGCCTGTATTCTACAATTCAATAGAAGAGTATTTCAATACGGACATCAAGGAAGACAAACTCTTTTTCCTTGTGTTTTCTGAAAACGGTAAAGAGGTATTGCTTGCTTGTAGTTCTCCATTTACTGGCTTTGTGACTCCCCCAGACATGGATAAGTCTATGGCAAAGATTGATGGTGTTGCTACCCTTGTATTTGCTGGCGAACAATACAAGGATTTGCATATCAGGAGGAAATCCGGTGGTGAATACTTCCGCGATGTTAAGCCTTTTAGCGAAAGGGAAGCTGAATTCAAGAACTATATGTTCAATACTTTGTTTGGCTCCGACGATGTAGATGGCAGATTCAAGGAGATAAAAGAATTTGTCAGAAGCTATAAATTGGATTCCGACATCCGTAGTGACTACAAGCAGAAACTTGCACCTGTAAAAACAGACCAAAACGATGATTTGGTAATCAATGGTCTTCGCATTCAAGAACTCAACGAAATTGACGTAAACAATTTCTTTACAGATACGCTGATTAGACTACCTTACAGAATATCAAAGGACAATTTCATAGCCGTTACATATCAGAATGATTTCTCAGGGAGAGACTATGATTATCTCCTGCCCTTCAAACCAGAGGTGATGGGGCTGTTTGATGATGGTCATCTGGATGCAGACATACATATCAACCGAAACTCTGTAACTGCTATTCTCCGCTATAATAATAAAGAATATACGAAAGAGTATGCTTTAGATCCATTCCAGGCAGGACAAGGCCGAATCGTGGATCTTCAGGGATGTAAGATCAGCTTTGACTTAGGAATTTTCCCAAATATCTTATCTCATAAAACACAAGAGAACAACTATTTCAAGGTACTTGTTGTTGGTGCTGATGAAGACCCAGAAGCCCCAAACTTCAATATCGACCAGATTTCGTTATCATTCTTTAAGAATGGAGAAGACGGATTTGAGCATATTAAAGAAGTTACTGCTGAGCAAAATGCTTCATTTGGTACTTGGCCTGCAGTTGTACGCTCTCGACAAAAAACAGAATTGGAAGAAAGCGGCACGAAATTCTATGAATTGTACAACACCACTTTTGACCTTATTGAGGTGAAAGTGTTGAATTTCACGGGGCTCATTAAACCTGTATGGCGTAGAAGCCAAGCAACGAACGAGACATATACTTATGCCATCGACCTTGGAACGTCTAACACGTTTATGTCTCGTTGTAAGAATGGTCCGGACGGCCAGCCAGACTTAAGCCGTAAACCAGAACTGTTCAAGATGGAGAAACCTATGGTCAGTTTCATGCATGAGATACCCAACGACCAGCAATTCTCTTTGACGAGAAGAATAGAAGATTCTATATTCGATAAAGCAAAAAATAGAATCAAAACAGAGTTCTTGCCTGCAATCATTGATGGTACTGATTACAAGTTCCCCATCCGTACTGCAATTTGCGGTATTCATGACCGTTCAAAGAAACCAAAATTATTTGACAATCACAACATAGCCTTCTTCTATGAAAAGTTGATGGCTAATGAAGACCAAGAAGTCCACACCGACATCAAATGGGATAAGAACGAGGATTTGTTACGTATATTTGTTCGTGAACTATTGCTGATTATCAAATGTGACATTTTACAACGCAATGGTGACTTGAATCGCACAAAACTTGTATGGTTTAGCCCATTAAGTTTCTCTGGCACGGAAAAGGAACTGTATCAAGACATTTGGACTAATGAACCTAAAGAAGTGCTTTTCATACAGAAGGAACAAATAAAACAATACTCTGAATCTGAGGCTCCATATTACTACTACAAGAAAATGGACTATATAGTAGACTCCGATGCTGTGACAGTGATTGACATTGGAGGCGGTTCTACAGATTTCGTCTATTTCAAAGACAATAAGCCAGTTGTAGCCAATTCCGTTCATTTTGGATGTGATGTTCTATGGGAAAATGGTTTCAATGCCTTTGGTAATGCAAGGGATAACGGCATCTTTAAACGCTATGCTGACACCATACGTTTCGAGAGGAAAGACCTTGAAGACTTGAATGAGAGTTTCAAGAATGTTGATGCTGTCAAAACGAAAGACATTATCAATTTCTGGCTTGGAAATGAACAGTACTGTGGTATCATTAAATTGTTACGGGCTGACTTCAAACCAGTTTTCGTTTATCACTTCACGTCAATTCTGTTTTATATGGCAAGCATGTATAAGGACAATGGACTTGCAGCCCCGCGCACAGTCGTGTTTAGCGGCAATGGCAGTAAGTATATTGATAGCTTCATTTCAACAGAATCTGAAGTATTGGAAAAGATTATCAATACTGTGTTTGGCAAGGTTTTTGGAGGTACGCATAACATACACCTGAAACTTCCTGAAGAACGCAAGGAATCTACTTGTTACGGTGGTCTTTACCGTGAGCCATCTGCTCCTAAGGTTAGAAATGTAGTATATCAAGGCGATAATACGAGAAACTATCAGAAAGTGTCAGACATTACTTCCAACTTTGATTCTCTTAAGGTTGCCCTTCTCGCGAAGTATAAAGATTTGAACACTTTGTACAAGTCTGTCATTGACTTATTGAAACAAGAGAAGATTATTGATAGTGCAGCCAATACGAAGAAGTATCTTGATGCTGCTACATCTGACATGGGCATACCCCTTAGTAACTACTACAAAACACAAGTTAAGGAGAAATATAGTGAAGAGGTGGTTTACAATGATTCGGTATTCTTTATCCCTATTATTAATCGTGTGTTTGAAA
Source organism: uncultured Prevotellaceae bacterium (assembly GCA_946186505.1). Taxonomy (GTDB): domain Bacteria; phylum Bacteroidota; class Bacteroidia; order Bacteroidales; family Bacteroidaceae; genus Prevotella. Next base: position 55,500 of record CAMHNI010000004.1, read on the forward strand.
TGACAAAACTGTAATATGAACACTTTTGTAGGCACCCTTATATTTTCTGCTTTTGTATTCGTCATATTTCTAGGTCTTCAGATGAAGTATTTTTTTGAGACCAAGAAATACAGGCGATTGTTTAACGATTTCTTCAAGAAGAATTCGGAATATATGACGTTCCGCAAACAGATTGGGGACGAGGCAATCACTCAGCTAAGCCGTGTAGGAGTAGAAGGAAGCGACCTTAATGTGCTCATAGACGAGATTAATCACTATGTGGCAAAAACTAAGGGGACAACCGACTTTTCTGTTATTCAGAATAAAGTTGAGCGTAAACTAAATATGCGGTATGACCAGTCTGTAGCTAAACTGGCGTTTCCCACATACCTTGGTCTGATGGGAACATTCCTTGGCGTATTTTTGGGAATACTTATGTTTATTCTTGGATTTAATGGTGCAGGCGACGTGTCAGACGAATCCATTAAGAATCTCTTGACAGGTGTTCTTGTCTCAATGTCAACTAGCTTATTTGGTCTTCTATTTACAACGATTAACAATGCTAAAGCCGGAGAAGCAAGAAAGAATATAGAAGAGGATAAAAACGAGTTTTATGATTTCGTTCAAACGGAACTGATGCCATCACTCGATGTCTCAATGGTACTTGCAATTACCAAACTGCATGAAACTGTTGACCGTTTTGAACCTGCTTTTGACAGAGTGATAAACCGATTCCAAGACACCTTTGACCGTTGTACCAAAGCCTTTGGCGACAGCTTTGAGCAAAATGTTACAGCAGTTGCCAATGCTGTTGATACTATGGGCAAGAATATGGATAAGATTAACGAGAATATCAGTTTGCAGAAACAACTGCTATCGACTCTGAGAAGTGACGAAATTGTCAAGGGTTTGGACAAATACATTGAGGCAGCCAATCACTTCGTTAGTATCACTAAATCTCTTAATAAGTTTGAAGAGGCTCGGAGAATGTTATTGGCAGCGACACAGGAAGCTATAAATATCCAAAATGCATATTCAGAATCTCTTAAAGTTCCAAGAGAGGTGGCTGTCAGAATCAACCAAATTCTTGACAGAATCAAGAATTTCGAGGAGAGTGTCCAGCGTCTTGGTCCTCAACTTGATAGACGAGAGATTCTTGGCAACGATGTAGTTAATGCAATCCATGACCAGATAAAGGGCATTTCTAAGAAGGGAAAGATTGCTGATAAGTATCTTGAAATGGCAGATGGTAAACTCGAAGACTTATTTACAGCACAGACGGCTGTCATTGAGAGTATGAACAAACGATACAAAGAAGCTTTGGAAGGCCACATTGATGGATTTGAAGCAATGATTAAACGCCAGACCGAAGAACTCGAAACAAGGCACAAGGAGTTTATGAAGGCAATGGAGGAAAAGCTTAATATTGGAGAAATACAAAAAGACTTTGCATCGCTTAGGAAATTGAATGATATTGCTACAGAATTGTCTAAGTTGACTGAAGACCCAGTAAAAGCTGATGAACTGAATGAAATCCTCCAGAAGATCCAGGATGAAATTGGTAAAATTGAAGTAAATGAAAACCGTGGTGGTGGCGGGTTGTTTGGATTCGGTAGAAGATGATTGAATATGGACGGGAAAAACAATAGTTCTTTTTGGCCTAGCTATGTGGATATTATGACAACGTTGTTTGCCATAACACTTATTTTATTTGCAGTCTCATTCAGCCGTTTTAAAATCAAGGAAAAGCAGCTACAAAGCCTTGTTGATGAATATGAGAATATCATCACGGTCTACTCAACAGTTGGTTCAATAGACTCTACTCGTTATTTTGGTTACAACGAGCAATACCTTAAACACCTTTTTACTGTTGATGTCGAATACCAGCTGAAAGAGTATCATATTGACAAATTAGAGCTTGATGTTAAAGACCCTGTTAGCGCCAATAACAAAAGAGACAGTATTGTGGTAGCTGGAGAGATAATCAAGAACACCATTCTCCAATTAGAGAACTCAGACTCCATAAGAAACAACATAAAGTTCTTGGTAGTTATCGAAGGCCAATCTTCAAAGATTCCATTTTTTGAAAGCGATTGGAAGAACAATTATACGCTTTCTTATCTGAGAGCCCAGTTTCTGAATAATTTCTGGAAAGAACATGGTATAGACCTGTCCGCAATCCCGAAATGTGAACTTATCATATCTGGTAGCGGTGAAGGAGGGGTTCCCCGTATAGAGCCTAATGAAGATGAGTTGCATAAACTAGCGTCTGACAACAAAGAGTATAGAACACTGTGGGAAGAAGAAGAAAGAAAGAATCAACGCTTCTTGATACACATAGTACCAGTTATTGGAAACATCGATGTAACGAAAGAAAAAATTAACAAACTCCAAGGTAAATAGGTCATGACGGAGTCTGTAATGGATATCAATAATGAATATGAAAAGCTTTTTGGCAGGGCAAAGTCCATTAATCTTTTCGATTCTGACGAAGAGTACGAAAATCTTCGGCAGTATATAATCAGTCAGCCAAATGATTACATAAAGAGCCGTGTCCTTCCTTTTAATGGAATCGAATTGACACCATACAATGAATATATATGGAAAGGGGAAATAGAATCAGCCACCCATGACGGTAGACATGTATTCTACATAAAACAGAGTAAACCTTTTTGTAAGGCTGCATGCTATTTTGACGCATGCAAAGGCACCATTGTTTTCCTCCGATATAGCTATATTGTTAATTCAAATTCATATAGCAACGATTTCTCCCTTTTGTCGGGCAGAAAAAAGCTCTTAATTCACAAGAGCTGTCAGGACAAACAAGGTAGATACTTAACAGAGAATGTCAGATGTTCTTCACCATTGGTAACAGCATCGTATGTTCTCGGACGTAAGGCAGACTTATCCGAATGGTGTGACGAGAAAGGGAAATCTATCGTTACCTATTATCCAGAGTTGGCAAGATTGCAGGCACTAGAAAGAAAGAAGAAAGAGACAGAAAAAGAAGAACAGAACAAAGGGAGTGTGTTGTTGGGGGTGCTTAATGGTATCGCTAATTACTTGACTAAAAGAGCTGCTAATAGGCACATTTTCTATATTGAAGAAGATGGGGTTTGTAGTGCTTCCGGCTATTTGGAAGAAGACTCTAAACAATTCTTCATCAAAAAAGGTAGTTTAGTCTCTAAGGAGTCTGACATAATATACGCATCCTCTCAATCAGGTAAAGCAAGACTGCGGTTTCTTGATAAGGCTTGTGTCTTGAAGACTCATTATTATTGCGTGTCAAAGGACGCTAAATGTCGTTCTGCATCAGCGGCAGCTTGCTATGTGTTAGGTCGTAAAGCTGATTTTACATCTTGGAAGGATGATAAAGGAAGATCTTTGGAAGAAGTCTATCCGAATCGATTCTTTACCCCACAAAAAGAATCTTCTCAATTGTCGCTTCCTTTTCCTTTAGATGAACCTCCACTCTTCCATATCGTGAAAACGGATGATGCCAAAAGATACTGTCGAGCTTCAGGAACTTACGATAGTGTTGGAAAACAATTTCTTATTCTGAAAGATAGTATTTTGTCATTAGATGTGTCATCATCATATCGTTATACTGCAGCAGATTACAAGCGACAGAAGTTTATCAAGTTGAACTGTGTCAAAAAGTCAAATGGCTTTGTGATGAAACGTGATGCTTTGTGTGACTCCCCAAGTGCAGCGGCGAGTTTCGTACTTGGCAGGTCTGCTAATGGCTGGTTAGAATGGAAGGATGAATCTAACAGAACACTTAAAGAGGTTTATAACCATTAGTCGCCATGAAGAGGTTTATAATTGGATTTATCATTACAATTCTATTTCTTGCATTTGCCATTGGTCAATGCAATGACACGACAGAAGAAGACGCTGGCGAGATGGTATCCCTATATTCCTACACCGAAGAGAAAGATAAAGGGGAGAAGTATGTTGTTGCACTCACACAAGAGACAGAAGAAAAGGGTGAGAAAGATATTATGTCTGAGAAAGAAGTTGCAACAGAAAGAGACGATGTTGATGTTGACGGAATTGATGTCAAAGGAATCGTTCTCTTACCATCAAACGTTCCCAGCTTGTTTTTATCTCGCACTGCATATTGCTTATCATACAATAAAGAAACACGCTGTCCAAATTGGGTTGCTTGGAATTTGACAGCTGACCATGTAGATGGAGAATGGGGCAGGTCAAACGACTATCGGGAGGATTATAAAGTACCTGCGCCAAGGGCAACCAATGAAGATTATAGGGGGAGTTCGTGGTCAAGAGGACACATGTGCCCCGCAGGTGACTGCAAATGGGATGCGAATGCAATGAGCGAGACCTTCTTGTTGTCAAACATGTGTCCTCAAGATAGAAACCTCAATAGTGGTTTATGGAATAGAATTGAGATGGACTGTCGCAAATGGGCACAAAGGTATGGTAGCGTATATATCGTATGCGGCCCATTGTTATACAACAAAGAACATGAAACTATTGGCATGAACAAGGTTGTCGTTCCAGAGGCTTTTTTCAAGGTGGTACTATGCTTACAGGGACAATCAAAAGCAATTGGTTTCATTGTCAAGAATAATGCAGGAACAAAAAAGAAAGACCAATACGTAAATACAATTGATGAAGTAGAACGTCTAACTGGCTATGATTTCTTTTCTTCGCTGCCTGACAGTATTGAGGAGAAAGTTGAGGCTTATTCAAGTTTAGATGATTGGAGGTAATGATTTATGAAGTTGGATAAGAATCATTTAACGAGTGGAATTGTTGGGGTAATCATGGGAGCAAGCTCAGTCATGGGAATCAATGCCTTGTCTGACAATAAAAACGTGATTTCGTATTTCTATGATACTATGCCGCATAGGGGCAACGCATCGATGTACGACAGAGTAGAGTCTGATGCAGACGGCGATGTGTTCATAACGACAAAGGGAAGGAAATATCACAGAAGAGGCTGTTACATTCTTAGGCAGTCGGATGAAGTGAAGCAGGCAACACATTCAGACGTTATTGGCGTTGGCTATGAGCCGTGTAAAAAATGCAAACCGTGATTTGCTTATTTTGATATTTGCTGATGAAACAGGTCTATCTCATTCTTGCAGTCTTGATGCTGCTTTGCCTTATGCCGATGCCGTATGGCTATTTCCAGCTGGTACGGTTTGTGGCGATGGTGGTGTTTGGCTTGATGGCATACCAATACTACATGAGTCAGAAAGCTATAGCATCGGTAGTATTCGGAGTTCTGGCAGTGCTGTTCCAACCCATCTACAAGATTGCGTTGGGACGGGCGATGTGGAATGTTGTTGACGTGTTGGTCGCAGTGTTGCTGATAGGGTTGTTCGTGTTAGAGAAGCGACTTGAGAAGAAAACGACAGTTGGCTATCAACAGCTGCCGCCACATGATCAGGTAAAACTTGAAAACAACGAGATAGAGTTTAAACTGGCAGGCAAACTATCGCCCAAGGAATTGGTATATGTTGCCAGCGAAGAGGATAAAGCTCTGACAGAATTGTTTGAGAAACGACCAGAGGTGCTGGAGGGCTGGGGACAGATGATAGGATTCCACATTGTCTATCTGCCGCTACTGATGAAGAGACTGAAGGATAAGCGAGTGTTGCAATACAGGGCACCTCATCTAAGCGACGCTGATTTGGATGATGTCGCGGTGGGGAATGACTTCATGCTTCAGTATCTGGAGAACCCTGCGGACAGAAAGAAGATAAAACAGGGATTCATCCGTACTGAGGACATTCATCGAGGAAGTGACGGTAAGGATAGGGCGACGAATCGATTCTATCCGTTGTCATCGACGAGTGGTGAGCCATTGGCAGACCAACTGCACAGGATAGGCAAACAAATATCAGTCGAAAAAGCAAGATACGACAGGTATTTGGAAAGCAAAAACCAAAGTTATGAAGAATGGGGCGATGCCAATGATAATGAGCCACCTTCTGAATTGGGCTTTGGTTCGCAGAGTGATGAGGAGTCAACGGATGATCTGATGGAGGAGGTACGGGAGCGGATTGCGAAGTTGCGCCAACGGGGTATTGCAGAGTATCTGCTGGAGCAGTTGATTCACCCGGACAGTCGTCTGAGCCGGATGGTGATTACCAAGGACTGGCGTATCGTTCTGCCCGACTACAACGAAATGGAAATCAAGATGGAACCTCTTGTAAAAGCCGTATATCTTTTGTTCTTGCATCATCCTGAAGGGATTATGTTTAAGCATCTTCCAGACTGTCGCGAGGAACTCACAGCGATATACCTCAAATTGAAACCTTCAGGTTTGAATGATAAGGCCTTGCAAAGTATTGAGGATGTGACGAACCCACTCCTGAACTCCATCAACGAGAAATGTGCGAGGATACGTGGGGCTTTTGTAGGGAAATTTGATAATCATATGGCTAAACATTATTATATAGATGGTAGACGTGGCGAGGCCAAGAAAATAGCATTAGACCGTTCGCTCGTTATCTGGGAATAAAATCGTATTTCCACAAGCCTTGTGGGGCGAAAAAACTTGGTGGCAAAGATATATGTGCGTATCTTTGCCACCAAGTTTAATTGTTACTATTATGACAGACTACGAGTACATTTTACAGCAGGCAAGGAAGTTCCATTATACGAAGTGGGACGATGGAGAGTTGAGGAAGTGCGCGGAAATGCTTAAGGCATTGTCACGGCAAGAGTTGGTATTGCTCTACAACAGCAAGTGGATAAGTGGGGAGAAGTTTCTAAAGGAAACCATCTTCCATCTTATGTTTAAGGAAAGAATTGAGGAAAGAGACAGGAAAATCAAGGAGATGAATGTAGATGAGCTGATAGAGAATCTCAATGACGAAAATGGTTATGGGAAGTTCATCGTACTTGAAATGAAAGAACGTTATGACTCGTTGTGCGATGAAGAAAAAGTGAAGATTCTCGATACTTTGTCTGAAACTACCAAAGCAAATATGAGGTGGGCAGAGAGTAAGCGGAAACAGTTGAAGAATGACGAGAGAACAATATGTCAGAACAAAGAAATTATAGTAGACGCGATTCACAATCAATAGACCTCACGTATGGTCATTTAATGCCACAAGCGCCAGAGGTGGAGAAGGCTGTACTTGGTGCATTGATGATTGACAGGGATGCATACATGGAGGTTTGCAACCTGTTGCGGCCAGAGAGTTTCTATGAGCCCCGGAACCAAATGGTGTATGATGCCATCGTACGTCTCAGTATGGATGACAACCCTGTAGATGTGCTGACGGTAACAGACAAGCTGGGGAAGATGGGGAAACTTGAGGAGATTGGTGGCCCCGTTTATATTGTAGAACTGAGTTCGAAGGTGGCGACTTCTGCCAATATTTTGTATCATGCAAACATTGTGGCAGAGAAGTATCTGGCGCGACAGATGATAAGCTTTGTCAGTGTCATAGGCAGAAAAACCTTCGATGAGTCCTACGACATCAAGGATGTGGTGCAGGAAGCGGAAAGTACACTCTTTGAACTGACGCAGAAAAACATGAAGAAGGACTATTCCGTATTGGCACCAATAGTAGACAAAGCAATGGAAATGGTGAGGATTGCCCATTCCAACAAGGGGGGTACTACTGGTATTTCGACGGGCTACTTCAAACTTGACGATATGACTTGCGGATGGCAGAACTCTGACCTCGTGATTATCGCAGGGCGTCCTGCGATGGGCAAGACGGCTTTTGCACTTTCTTTGGCAAAGAACATTGCGGCAGACCAGAAGATTCCTATGGCGTTCTTCTCATTAGAAATGTCGGATGTACAGTTGGCAAACCGATTGATGTCGAATGCATGTAAGATAGACGGAAAGAAACTGTTGAGTGGACAGTTAGACAGGGAAGATTGGTTAAGGCTTGATAAGAAGTTGGGCATATTGGAAGACGCGCCATTATATATAGATGATACAGAGGGACTCTCTGTCATGGATCTTAGGTCGAAGGCACGGCGACTGGTTAACGAGAAAGGAATAAAACTGATTATGATAGACTATCTGCAACTGATGACTGCCAGCGGGATGAAGTATAATAGTCGCCAAGAGGAGGTGTCGTTGATTTCGCGTTCGCTGAAGGGACTGGCCAAAGAGTTGAACATCCCTGTTTTGGCATTAAGTCAGCTGAATCGTGGCGTTGAGGGACGTACAGGTGCCGAAGGGAAGCGCCCTCAGCTATCAGACCTCCGAGAGTCAGGAGCCATTGAGCAGGATGCAGATATGGTCATATTCTTGCATCGCCCAGAATACTATCACATCTTAAAGAGTGCTGACGGATCAATTGACTATCAAGGGAAAGCCGAGGTTATCATCTCAAAACATCGAAAAGGGGCAACTGGAATTATCATGATGAATTTTAAAGGTGAATATACACGCTTTGAGAATTATGATGACCCATTAGCTGGAATTCGCCTACCAACAGAAGGAGGAGAAATCAGAGGCTCTGTTGTTAATGGAGAGGATAATGGCATGATATTCTCTTCAGAAGAGTATGATCCATTTAAATTAGCGGGAAAAGTTGGCTATTGAGGGGGTTATAGATAGGGCTGTACAGCTGAGACAGTCGATAGAGATTGAATACTGTACACGAAATGGTCGTGTATTTACGTGTGAAATCTCGGATATTACCTATTCCCGTTACTACGGTGGGGGATATATCCTGGCTTTTTGCGAGGACTTTGGAGAAGAACGGACGTTAAATATCAATCGAATCCGGAAAGTGAATGGGCATAGTTTTTCTCGAACATATTGGAATCAAATAGGTGATGATTTCCAAAGAGTTTTATATCAGAACAGAATATGAAAAAGAAAATGATTATCATAGGCGCTGTTGCGCTAACAGTGTTGGCTGTTGCTTCCTCATGCCAGAACGGGAAGATGGAGGTGAGTGGGGTAGAGAAGGAGGTGCATGACACCATCTATACAGGGGACACCATCGTCGTGCACGACACGGTGGTCGTGAAAGACGTGAGATATTATGAAGGGCGGTGGCTGAAACAGAAGTTCGAGTCGTGTGAATGGAAGCAGTACGAAAGCTATGAGTATGGCTTCGTCGTGAGTTATCCGGAGTTTATGGTGAAGGACTTGAACAGGACTTCGGAAAGCAGTGTGTTCGTTGAGTACAAGGATATACGGCTGATAGCAAAGGCGTATAAGGATGACATGAGCTTGGAGCAGAAGATCAAGGAGGTGAGCAGGACGGCGAATACGAAGTCGATGGGGGAGAACTTCTTCATGGTGGCTGGTAAAATGTCGGGAGAAGAACGCTATTTCGAGAAGGACATCAAGATGAATGGCTACTGGCTCTACATCCGTGCGGAGTTCCCACAGCCGTTCGCTCCCTATATTGACACGCTGCTGCAGTACGTGAAGAACTACGGACCTTCTCTTTGAAGTCTCCCCGCAGATGTGTATTTCTAAGAGTGCTTACGCATTAACGATTCTCTTTTTTCATGCGTCCATTAAGGGAACGGGGGAATGGTATAATACATTCTTCCGTTTTTTTATCGGATTGTTTGGCAGATTCAGAAGAAATTGCTACCTTTGCCCCAAGAATAGCCCGCCAAAGGCAATAATAATGCCGTTTTTGTTACTATTTTGTTACCAGATTATAGTTACAGGTGGGGCTCCTAATTGAAAAACCAATAATAAAAATAACAAATAAATCTATGTTCGAAAATCAACCTAAAGGACTTTATGCGTTGGCATTAGCCAACACTGGTGAGCGCTTTGGTTACTACACCATGCTTGCCGTCTTCGCACTCTTCCTGCGTGCAAACTACGGACTCGACGCCGGTTGGGCGGGCGAGATCTACAGTGACTTCCTCATGCTGGTCTATTTCCTGCCTATCGTCGGCGGATGGCTGGCCGACAAGTTCGGCTTCGGCCGCATGGTGACCATCGGCATTCTCATCATGTTTGCCGGTTACCTGTTGCTGTCGGTACCCCTGGGCGGTGACACCTTCGCGCTTATCGTGATGCTGGCGGCTCTGGTGCTCATCGGACTGGGTACGGGCCTGTTTAAGGGTAATCTCCAGGTGATGGTGGGTGACTTGTATAACGACCAGAAGTATGCCGGACAGCGCGACTCGGGCTTCTCCATCTTCTACATGGCCATCAACATCGGTGCACTGTTTGCTCCGACGGCTGCCGTGAAGATCATGGAGTGGGCACAGCAGAACCTCGGCACGAGCGTCAACGACTCTTACCACTTTGCCTTTGCCGTGGCCTGCGCATCGCTGATTCTTTCCATCGCTATCTACTACATTTTCCGCGGCACCTTCCGTCATGTGGAGGGCGGCAAGAAGACAGCGGACAACGCTTCTGCTGCAGTAGAAGAATTGCCGAAGGAGGAGACGAAGGCCCGCATCGTGGCACTCTGTCTGGTGTTTGCTGTGGTCATCTTCTTCTGGATGGCCTTCCACCAGAACGGTCTGTCGCTGACCTACTTCGCCGATGAGTTCACGGCCAAGACCTCGACGGGTGTTGAGAGCATGGCTTTCGATGTGTGGAACCTCGTGGCCATCATCTTCATCGTCTATGCCGGTTTCTCCCTGTTCCAGAGCAAGACGCAGAAGGCAAAACTCATTTCCGGACTCGTCATTCTAGCGGCTGTCGGCTTTCTGCTCTGGAAGTACAACGTGCTCAGCGGTGAGGTGGCCGTATCGGCTCCTATCTTCCAGCAGTTCAATCCGTTCTATGTGGTAGCGTTGACGCCTGTCTCGCTGGCCATCTTCGGTTCGCTGTCGGCCAAGGGCAAGGAACCCTCGGCACCGAGAAAGATTGCCTACGGTATGGTGGTGGCCGGTCTGGCTTACTGTCTCATGGCCGTTGCATCGTTCGGCTTGCCGATGCCGCAGACCACGGTTGGTCCTGATGGTGAGTCGGTGGCCGTGCATGTGGCTGATGTCACACCGCAGTTGCTGATCTACACCTATCTGATACTGACCTTCGCTGAGTTGCTGCTCTCGCCGATGGGCATCTCGTTCGTGTCGAAGGTGGCTCCTCCGAAGTACAAGGGTCTGATGATGGGTGGATGGTTTGTGGCTACCGCCATCGGTAACAAACTCGTTGGTGTGGGTGGTTACTTGTGGGGTAACATTCCCCTTTGGGCTGTGTGGAGCGTCTTCATCGCCCTGTGCATCATCTCGGCTGTCTTCATGTTCTCTATCATGAAGAGGTTGGAAAAAGTCTGCTGATTGGACAATTGGACTATTTGACAATTGGCTGCGCTGTCGTTTCTTCCGTTCATCGTACTGATAGTACTTGTCACGTGTTGCGTTGCCGTTTTCGGCAGCGCAACACTTGATGGTGCCAGTCAGGTGTCGTTGCTGGTGGCCTCCGCGGTCAGCGTGCTTGTCGGTCACTTTGCTAAGCGTTTGGAGTGGGAGAACCTGGAGCGGGAGATCACCAATAAGATTGCAAGCTGCACGCCAGCCATCATCATACTGCTGCTCATTGGTGCCATCGGCGGCACGTGGATGGTGTCGGGCATCGTGCCTACGATGATCTATTACGGCATGCAGATTATACGTCCCGAAGTGTTTCTGGTGAGCAGCAGTCTGCTCTGTGCACTGGTCAGTCTCATGATTGGCTCGTCGTGGACCACCGTGGCCACCATCGGCGTGGCGCTGATGGGTATTGGCAAGGCTCATGGCTTCGATGACGGATGGATAGCGGGGAGTATCATCACCGGTGCCTACTTCGGTGACAAGCTGTCACCGCTGAGCGACACCACCGTGTTGGCCTCCAGCGTGTCGGGGACACCGCTCTTCACCCATATTCGCTACATGCTCTTTACCACCGTACCCACGTTCTGCGTGTCGCTGACTATCTTCCTGATTGCCGGTCTGACGATGAACGTGTCGGGACATGGAAATGTGGCAGAGTTCATGGAGGGGCTGCAGCGCACTTTCGTCATCTCACCGTGGCTGCTGGTGGTGCCTGTGCTGACGGGAGTGATGATTGCCCGCCGGTGGCCGTCGATGGTGGTGCTGTTTCTGGCCATTCTGTTAGCTGCCTTCGTGGGACTGCTGGTGCAGGTTGACCTGATACACCATATCTCTGGCGAAGAGGGTGGGGGACTGCTCTCAGCTTACAAGGGTATGATGCAGGTGTGCTACGGTTCTACCGCCATTGAGACGGGGGTGCCCATGCTCAACGACTTGGTCCATACCAGTGGAATGGCGGGGATGATGCCCACCATCTGGCTGATCATCTGTGCCCAGACTTTCGGCGGCGCATTGACGGCTACTGGCCAGTTGCAGGATCTCATGAGGCTTGTACTCCGTTTGGTCAGGGGTACGGCGTCGCTGGTGGCCTCTACTGTCGGTACGGCCTTGTTCTGTAACATCGCTCTGGCTGACCAGTACTTGTCTATCATGCTCAGCAGTCAGATGTTCAAGGACTCCTACAAGAAACATGGCTATGAGCCGCGCCTGCTGAGCCGTTCGTGTGAGGACGGTGCTACGGTCACATCGGTGCTCGTGCCGTGGAATACCTGCGGACTGACGCAGAGTACCGTGCTCGGCGTGGCCACGCTGACCTACCTGCCTTTCTGCTTCTTTAACTACCTGTCGCCGCTGACGAGCATTGTCGTCGCTGCCACGGGCTGGAAAATCAAGCGGAAAGGGGGAACGACGACAAAGACAACATAGACAACTTACTTCCGATTTAGCCACATAGCAAAGAAGCGGTCGTAAACTTCATAGACACCAAGTGCCGATGTGATAAAGTTCTTCTCTCTGACTCGTAGCCATACAGTATGAAAGGGTTGTTTACCATAACGCTTTTCTTTTGATGGCACAAAGATAATTATTATCATCTAATTATCATAATAATCTTTAACTAAATTGGTATGCTCCGACAGGTGTGGGATTAAGAAAAACACCCGATAATTCTCTTTTCTCGGAAATAATCACTATCTTTGCGCCGTAAATAATACGAAGTGGCGTTATGATGGCTTCTAAGGGTGCTTGTTGGCGGAGGATGATGCGGGTTTGCGCGGTTGTCATCATTGCCCATTGCTCACTGTTCAGCACTCAGGCGGCTTCAGCACAGTCGCTGACAGTTGTCGAGCTGAACTGCGAGAACCTGTTTGACTATCAGCACGACTCACTGAAGCAGGACATGGAATACCTGCCAGAGGCGACGCGTCACTGGACCAGGAAACGCTACTGGCGGAAACTGAACAATATCGGTCAGGAACTGGTATCGTGTTGCGATGACGGCGTTGCAGACCTGATAGCCCTCTGCGAGGTGGAGAATGACTCGGTGGTGCGTGACCTGACGAAGCGGTCGATGCTACGGAATGCGGGGTATGAATATGTCGTGACGTCATCACCCGACTTGCGCGGTATTGACGTGGCACTGCTCTACCAGCCACTGTCCTTCGGACTGATAGACAGCGAGGCCCTGCGTGTGGCCACTGTGGCCGACATGCGTCCAACCCGTGATATACTCTATGTCAGAGGGCGTGTCATATCGGGAGACACGCTGCACGTCTTCGTCATACACGCTCCCAGCCGCTATGGCGGTGAACGCTACAGTCGTCCTTTCCGTCAGGCTGTGGCCGACAGGCTCTTTGCAAAGACGGACTCCATACTCAATGCAACACCTGACGCACGCATCATAGTGGCAGGCGATTTCAATGAAGAGGCTGACGGAGCGGTATTGAGGCATACTGCCCGGCACCGGCTGAGGAACCTGACTAAGGATGCACGGGGCATGAACGGGGCAAAAGGCACCTACCGCTATAAAGGCCGTTGGGGCAGCATAGACCATATCTTAGGTTCACATGCGTTGTTTCTTCAGGTTGATACTACATACATTCACGCCCCTCGCTTCCTGTTGGAAGAGGAGCCTCAGTACGGTGGCTTGCGGCCGCGACGCACCTATAACGGCATGAAGTACCAGCCTGGGTACAGTGACCATCTGCCCCTGGTCCTTCGGCTGCGATGGGATTAGCCGAAGAGAACGCGGAGGGCCTCCTCGACCTTGCGTACCGGGTGGAGGTTGATCTTGAACTTCTTACTGTCGAGTCCTGAGAGACCATAGCGGGGGATGACCATGTCGGTGAAGCCCAGCTTCTCGGCTTCAGCGATGCGCTGTTCGATGCGGCTGACAGGTCGTACCTCGCCACTGAGTCCCACCTCGCCAGCCATGCACCATCCAGCGTCGATGGGCGTATCGACATTCGACGAGAGTACGGCTGCGATGACGGAGAGGTCCATGGCCATGTCGGTGACACGCAGTCCCCCGGCGATGTTCAGGAACACGTCTTTCTGCATCAGCTTGAAACCCACACGTTTCTCGAGCACGGCGAGGAGCATGTTCAGACGTCGCTGGTCGAAGCCCGTGGCAGAGCGCTGGGGAGTGCCGTACGCCGCACTGCTGACAAGGGCCTGCGTCTCGACAAGGAAGGGACGGACTCCCTCGATGGCACTTGAGATGGCCACACCGGAGAGACCCTCGTGGTCGTCGGTGAGCAACAGCTCAGAAGGGTTGGAAACCTGACGGAGTCCTGTCTGTTGCATCTCATAAATGCCTAATTCCGAAGTACTTCCGAAGCGGTTCTTTATGCTTCGCAAGATGCGGTACATATAGTGCTGATCGCCTTCGAACTGGATGACCGTATCGACGATGTGCTCAAGGATTTTCGGTCCGGCGAGCGTTCCTTCCTTGGTGATGTGACCGATGAGGATGACGGGAACGCCCGATGTCTTGGCGAAGCGGAGCAGGGCTGAGGCACACTCACGCACCTGAGCTATAGAGCCGGCACTTGACTCGACATCCTCGGTAGCAATGGTCTGGATGGAGTCGATGACCACCAGTTCGGGTTGCACCTCCTTGATATGTTCGAAGATAGACTCCAATGCGTTCTCGCAGAGAATCATGAAGTGGTCGTCAGAGTCATGAGGAGTCTGCCCACTTAACCGTTCTGCCCGCATTTTCAGCTGGTGTGCACTCTCCTCGCCGCTGACGTAGAGGATGAGCTTGTCGGTGAGGCCGAGCATGGTCTGGAGCGTGAGGGTAGATTTACCGATACCTGGTTCGCCACCTAACAGGACGATGCTACCCGGCACCAGTCCGCCACCGAGGACACGGTTCAGTTCCTCGTCGTGCATGTCGATGCGCGGGTCGTCCTTGGCCGAGATGTCATGCAGGCGCAGCACCTTGTTCTTGCGCAACTGGTGACCAGTCTTCGCTGCCGCTGACGTGGCCGCCTGCTGTCGCGTGTCGGCCACGCGAATTTCCTTGAACGTGTTCCACTGTCCGCAGGCCGGACACTTGCCAATCCATTTGGCCGACTCCTGTCCGCAGTTCTCGCAGACGTAAGCTATCTTGTCTTTTGCCATAACAGGGACAAAAGTAAGCAATAATCCCGTAATAACCAAATTTCCGGCTCAGATTTTTACAGAAAGTTGGCAGCGTCAGGTGAGTCGGCTGAAGAGCTGTTGCCAGAGGGGCATGATACGTGAGGCCTCAAACCGGCGGGAGGAGTGTATGGCTGCCTCTCCCATCTGATGTCTCAGTTCTGGCTGTTCCATCAGGAGGCAGACCTTGTCGGCGAAGTCAGCGATGTCGCGGTTCCTGATGAGGAATCCGTCGGTGCCATCGGTGATGATGTCGGCCGGACCGTAGGGGCAGTCGAAGGCCACGACGGGCAGGCCGCAGCTCATGGCTTCAGGCAGGACCAGTCCGAAAGGTTCGTAGCGTGAGGTGAGCAACAGGATGGAACTCTCTGCGTAGTGTGTGAAGATGTCGGGTGTAGGCTCGTGTAAGGCGATGTTGGCCCCCAGGGTCTTTATCTGCGACAGGAACTTATCCTGCTGTTCACCGTATCCGCCGTAGATGTGCAGCTGCCAGTCTGGATGGCAGCGCTGTACCTGTTGCCATATCAGCAGAAGGCTGCCGATGTCCTTCTGGCGGGAGAAACGACCCACGTAGATGACCGACTTAGACTGGAGGCTGCTAAAGGTGCCACTCTCGTTGAGATGGGCGATGTTGGGGATGACAGAGACGTTGGAAACCAGTTTGCGCCACTCGGAGGCATCGCCTTCGGTGAGCGCCACCACCCACTGGGCCTTCTTCACCTGGCGGTTGTAATAAGACTCCTGCCACCTGCTGACCAAGCCCTCACCAGCCATGGCCATTCCCCGGCAGGAGGCATGAGACTCGAAGACCAGTGGGATGTCACCACTGGCTTTTGCCACGACTCCAATGAGTTCGCGGCGCACACAGACAATCACATCGGGACGGAAATCACGGATGGTGGTGCGGAGCCGCTGGAGGAAAAGACGCAGGAGCCTGCGTCTGTGCCAGAGTCTTCTGATGCCCCGGTAGTTGTACTGGCGGTAGAGGCAGATGTCCAAGTCGCGGTAACAGACCCGTGGACTGAGGGTGAAAGCCAGTTCGCGGGAGCCTTGGTTGATGGTGGTCAGGCAGACCTCATAGCCGTAAGTATCGGACAGGCTGTTGATCTTCTCAGTCAATATGCGTTCCAGACCACCATAGATGGTCATGGCGTCATTCACGTAGAGGACTCTCATGAGCGGGGCTTTACGAGGTTGTCCTCCCTGTCCTCATAATGGTCTTTCCTATAGAAGATGCGGGAGATGCCTTTCATCTGAATCCTCACGTGCTGGACAAAACTCTGCCAGAGCGACTGGCTGCCAATGGTACCGTAGCCCGTGATGGCACGACAGCGGCGGTCGCGTACAAACTTGATCTTGCCGTACTTCTTGAGCGACAAGGCCATGGAACCGTCCTCACCACGGATGATGTCAACACGGTACTCCTCCTTGCGACCCAGTTCGGCGTTGTAGGCGAACACCAGGCCACGGACGCTGAGTTCAGGGCGCTTGAAGTGCTGAACCCAGAGGAACAGGTCGCGGCACATCTCGAAAAGCTTCAGACCCAGACTGCCGTGATTAGCGTCAGGGAAATAGCTCCAGGTCGCAGACACCGCAACGATGCCCGGCTTCATCAGCTGGTCGAGCATCAGCTCGTAATACTGGGGCGGGTAGAGGGTATCGCTATCGACGTCGAAATAATACTTGCCACGAGAGTGCTGCAGGCCACAGCGGCGGGCGTAGCCACAGGAGTGCTCGTACTCTGTATAATAAGGTATGCCAGACTTCTGGTAAATCTCTGCCGTACGGTCCTTCGAGTCATTATCGACACCGATAATTTCGACAGGGTACTTGCACCTGATCTCGCTGATAGCCCAGAGGCAGGCCTGGAGATGGGTCTCCTCATTGTAGCCTATGACCACGATGGATGCTACAGGGTCGTCGCTCTGCAGGGCGGCAAGGCGTTCGCGCGTACCGTCGATAATCTCCTGAGGAACCTCACTGAAGGGTTTCCCGTAGATGGAAAGATATTTCTCGTACCAGTTTGACATAAGCCATGAGTATTGTTTTCCGTGTGCGAAGATAGGAAAAAACTGCGGAACTACCAAATTTCAGATTAACTTTTTCATCTTGCCGAGACACCATACTGCCGACACGCAGAGCGAGGAGGGCAGGAGACCGACCAGACAGAAAGCCAGGTTCTTGAGGCGGGACTGGCGGAAAGTGCATATCCGGGACAGAGAAGCGGGGTGAGACACCATGGCCTTGATCTCGCTGTCAGTCACCGGGGGGACGATGTCATGCCTGCGCTTGAGCACGTTGCAGGCCATGTAGAAACCGGTCATGACCATGAAGAGGCAGCGGTTGGGGAAATACGCCTTGTCGGACAAGGCGGGGAGAGCGTCACGGAGATGACCGACGGTGCGGACATTGCTGAGAATCTCGTCCTTCTGTACCTGCTCCCTGGCCTGATAGTGGGAAAGAGACCCTTCACGACAATAATAGAAATAGGTAATGTCGGGGAGCAGGACTGCACGGGAGACGAGGGTGACGAGGTCGGCCGTGAACACAAGGTCTTCCCAGTAGTCGGCTTCGACAAAGCGCAGACCGGCGGACCGCAGCAGTGACGTCCTGACCAGGCAGTTGCAGGCCGAGGCCTGGATGCCACCGTACTTACGGTAGGCAAAGCAGGCCAGCTGGTCGGTACCGAGAAGCTGGAGTGAGGGATAGCGGAACGTCTGGCGTTCACTGGCAAGCCCAATCTTCTGGTAAGAACCGAAGACCACCTCAGCGTTATAGTTTCGGGCACTCTGGAGAAGCAGGCTGAGGGCACCGTCGGCCATCATGTCGTCAGAATCGAGGAAATAGAGATATTCGCCCCGGGCAGCAGCGATGATGTCGTTGCGTGAGGCAGAAACGCCCTGGTTGGCGGGGTGGGAGACAATGCGGATGGCTGTCCCCTTAGGATGTCCTGACTGCAAGTGGCGTACGATATCCATTGAACCGTCGTAGCTGCCGTCATCGACGACAAGGACCTCAAGGGCGGGACAGTCCTGACGGAGGGCTGACTCCAACGCCCGTCGGACATAAGCTGCTGTCCGATAGACGGGGATGCCTATGGTCACGTCGTACTGCATCGCTCAGCCATCAGTTCGTCAAAAAGCTCTTTCCACTGCAGGGCCACCTTGTCGATGTGGTACTGTTCAGAACTCAGTCTGCCTCTCTCACCCATCTCCTTCCTCAGTTCCTCGCTCTTCATCAGCTTCACAAGACGGGCAGCAAAGGTCTCCATCTGGAAGGCTGGAACGAGGTAGCCGTTCTCACCGTCGGAGATGATGGCACGGGGACCGTTCTCACAGTCGAAAGCCACTACCGGCAGGCCGCAGGCCATGGCCTCGACGAGTGCCAGTCCGAAGCTCTCGAAACGGGAGGGTTGTACGAGAATCGAGCTGTGGAGGTATTCCTTCACCACATTGACGAGGCTTGCGTTGAGGTGGCAGCGGTCTTTGTCGATGGACAGTTCAGTCATCCTTTTGACATACGGGGTGGGGTCGCCCATGCCGTAGATATCCAGCTGCCAGTCCTCACACTGCTTCTCGACCATGGCCCATACGGAGAGCAGGATGTCGTACCCTTTCTCGTATGAATAGCGGCCAACGGCAATGACCCGTTTGGCATCCAGGGGACTGGGCGTGGTGACGTTCAGTGTCATGGGGTCGGGAATCATGATGGCGTTGTCGAGCTCGGGCCACTCCGAGATGGCGTTGTGGGTAAGGACTACGAACGTGTCGAGTCTTCGCAGGTGGTTGACGATGTCGTACTTCCACCATTTCGTGAACAGCCTCTTCACGAAGCTGGGATTGTCGGTCTCCGTTGCCCGGTAACTGTCACGGCTCAGGTGGAGTTCGCCGATTTTAAGGCTGCCGTCCCTGATGTCGTTGATGAAGTTGATTTCACGGCGCAGCGTGCTGATGGTGATGTCGGGGCGGATGCTGAGCAGTGTTGCCTTCAGGCGTTTCCTGTACTGATGCTGTTTCTCCAAGTACAGGACCACCTTCTTCCAGAAAGGCTTGTTCCACAACTCTTCGAAGTTCAGTCCTAAGTTGATGACCTTCACCTTCTTGGAAAGAGGGAAGAACGAGTGGACGTCACCACCCTCGGTCACGATGATGGATACGTCATAGCCAAACCGTTCTGCAAAGTAATTGGCCTTGGCAGTAACGACACGTTCCATGCCTCCTGCAGAATAGAGTGCAGGCGTGCAATAGACAATTCTGTAGCACTTATCTTGCATCTGACAGGTAGTAGGTATAAGGTCTTCTGGTATCGAAGAGAATGCCCTGGTGCATGGAGGTGCCCATGACGAATTGATGCCAGTCACCGAAGACGATGGTCAGATACTCATCATAGTCCTTGCAGACAGGAACCTCAAGGAACTCGAACTGCATCATCATGGTTTCCGTGAAAAGTCTTCTCGGCCGGTGCAGTTTCTTATATTTATAACCCCAGGAGTAGATAGACACCATTTTGGTGGCTTCGTGGTTATAGCGTTTGCACTCCTTCTCATACTGGTTGTACAGCTGTCTTGCCATAGCTTTCCATAAAGGAGCGGCAACGGTGTGAAGGATATTCTTAATCCGGTAATGGGGAAGCTGGGGGTCGTCGAAGAAATGGGAAGACATGGAAGCGAAGGTGAGCATGTTCTCATAGAGCCTCTGGGCTTTCCTGCATTCACGGTTCCAGTCATCCTCGCCGTCGGGGACAGCGTCCATGGGGAAGATGTCAATGAAGATGCCCTGGTTGAAGCGCATCTTTCCCTTGCGCTCCGTGTCGAGGATGGCCGTCGTCTCGCTGTTGCGCAGCTGTGCATGGCATCGCAGGGAACCAGGGTCAGTGCGTTCCGTCTGGAAGAAGTAGGGGTGCCGGAACTCTGCTTCTGCCACTTCGCAGAGACGGTCGTATTCGTCACGCATCATCATGATGTCAATATCATCGTCCCAGGGGATGAACCCCTTGTGCCTGACGGCTCCTAACTGTGTCCCACCATTAGCGATATATTGAATGTGATATTTATTGACAACACGCTGAAACTCGTGAAGGAGATCCAATTCGACAGCCCATATCTCTTTTGCCCTGGATGTTACGACGAAGCCACAGCGCTGCTCCTCGTCCAGGAAACCTTTAGGCAAATCTATTTTCAAATCCACCATTATTATTTATAGTCGGTTTTTCTAATTTGCGGGCTAAATTACACATTATTTTCAGAATAAACAAAAAATAGTGTCATAATTTTCATTTTTACTTAAATAAAAGCGGAAATATTTTGTCATGTCAAAAAAATACGCTATCTTAGCAACAGATTTTGCAAAACCAGTGCTATACGATGAAAGAATACAACTACAAGGTGACTGTCGGCATGCCTGTTTACGGGGTTGAACAATATATCAGGAAGTGCCTGTTGTCTGTTCTGAACCAGACTTTCAAGGAGGAAATAGAAATCATTGCCGTGGACGACTTAGGACCGGACAGGTCTGTAGATATCATCAAGGAGCTGCAGGTCTCACACCCCAAAGGGCGGAACATACGTCTCGTCACCCAGCCCCAGAACATGGGCTGCTGGGCAGCACGCAACAGGGTTCTGGAAGAGGCCCAAGGCGAGTACGTGTTCCTGCTGGACTCTGACGACTACATCTCGGAAGACTGCATAGAGAAACTGTATGCACAGGCGACGGCATACCATGCCGAGGTGGTCTTTGGTTCGGTATTGCCCGTCGCCCTTGACGGCCAGCCCATTGACATTGGGCAGGACTTCCTGAACCAACCTTTTGAGGTCATTGACGGGCAGGACGGACTTGCCAAGTTTGCCAACAAGAGCATTCATCCCACGTTGAGGGACTTCATCTGGAACATCCTCATCAGGCATGACTTCATAGACAGACACAACCTGCGCTTCAAGAAGGCGAGGTTCAACGATGACATGATTTTCAGTTGTGACATGGTGCCGTTGGTGACGAAGGCCGTGCTGATACCCGACCATACCTACTACTATGTCATCAGGGACAACTCGCTGTCGAACTACCAGCACCGGAAGGAAATCAAGCTGGACGAGATCAAGGAGTTCGTACGCATCTACTCCTACCTGAAGAACAAATGCCTGGAACTGAGAGACAAACCCTACTTTGAAACCCGGTGTACGAAAGGGCTTATCCTGATGTTCTTCATGCTTTGCGGCGTGTTGAAGAACAGGGATCGCATCAAACCGGAATTAGACGACAAGCTGGCGAGGGACGCCATCCGTCATCCCCTGAAGCTCAAGGAGATACTGCGCTTCAGAAGTCACAAGCTCGTCAACCTCGGGTTCTATATGATAGGTCGTATGCCGGCTTCTGCTGCCGTCAGTGTGCTGAAGTTCATGGGAAAGAAGAAACACGTGCTGTGATGAGAATTCTGTTTGTTATATTCCATGGTTTTGCCCCAGACAACGGCATCAGCAAGAAAATCTCCTATCAGGTCGAGGCGCTGAGGTCATCGGGACAGGAGGTGCATCTCTGCTACATGAACGAGGACTCCACCAAGAAAAGAATGGTGGATGACACCGTCATTGCCGATTATGGGAAAGGGCTGATGAGCAAGATACGGAAGAGGACGGACTTCACGCCCATTGTGCAGTACGCCATCAGCCAGCAAATAGAGTTCGTCTATATGCGTTCCAACCACAATGCGAACCCGTTCACCGTGCGTATGGTGAGGAAGATGAAGCAGGCGGGGATGAAGGTCGTCATGGAGATACCTACATATCCTTATGATACTGAGTACGTCGCCCAGGGGATAGGTCGGCAGATAGTCCAAGACAGGATTTTCCGTAACTTGTTAGCCAGGCAGTTAGATGCCATCGTCACTTTTTCTGACTATGAACAGATTTTCGGGCAGCGCACCATCAGGATTTCCAATGGCATTGACTTTGACAGTGTCAAGGTGAAGGCGAGTGTCAATGATACCAGCAAGGAACTAAATCTGATAGGTGTGGCTGAGATACACGAATGGCATGGATTCGACCGGTTGGTCAGTGGACTTGCAGCCTACTACGCCACACCACGGGACTATGTCGTCAGGTTCCATGTGGTAGGCTATTTTTTCTCTGCCGAGGGGGAGAAGGCGTTCCGGCAGTTCGTTGCTGACAGCGCGATGGAAGAGTATGTCCTGCTGTATGGCAAGAAGCACGGGAAGGAACTGGACGATGTTTTTGACCGCTGTGACTTCGGTGTAGGTAGCCTGGGCCGTCACCGGGTTGGCATACAGAAGATAAAGACCCTTAAGAACAGGGAATATGCTGCACGCGGCATCCCCTTTCTCTATTCCGAGACAGACAGCGACTTCGACGAGAAACCATACGTGCTGAAGATGCCGGCCGACGAGACTCCTGTCAACATAGACCAGCTTGTCGCATTCTACCGGCAGCTGTCGCTGACACCGAAGGACATCAGAAACTCCATCGGTGACCTGTCGTGGAAGAACCAGATGATGACCGTACTAAACAACGTGATGAGGCTATGAAGAGGATTTGCTTTCTGGTTGACAGTATTTTCAGCATCGGCGGCGTGCAGCGGGTGACGGCGGTTATTGCCAAGGCTTTGGCAGTGGATGCCGATGTCACCATTGTCACCTTCGACAAGCCGGAAGCCATCGACACGTCACTATATGGACTTGATGACGACCGTCTCAGCATCAGGTTCTTTGCCTACCCAGAGGTCGGGCGGATGGAGAACACCCTGTGCAAGGCCTACAGCGCACTCTACCTGAAGCTGCAGATGCAGTCCTCGTGGGCATCGCGGCTCTACGGTCTCAGCTCCTTCCCGCCCACTCTGCGGAAAACCCTTACCCGTGAACTGCAGGCTGGCCAGTACGACGTAGTCATAGGTGTTCACGCCCCTTTGGCAGCCCGACTGGCCACCATCAGGACAAAGCTGCCGGGGACGAGGATGATAGGCTGGATCCATAACTCTTTCGAAGCACTCTACGGCAAAAAGTACCTCTATATCGGTTCCCTGCGACGTCGGCACTATGTTTACCAGTTTCGGCGGCTTGACCGAGTCGTGCTGCTCTGCCGTCAGGATGTTGATGCGTATGCCGCCTACGATCCGCAGTTCTCACCAACCTTTATCTACAACCCGCTGACGCTCACTCCTGGACAGCTGTCCGACGGTACTTCCCACCGTTTTCTGGCCATCGGACGCTTCTCGTACCAGCATAAGGGCTTCGACCTGCTGATAGAGGCCTTCCGCCTGTTTGCCTGCCACGACAGCGAGTGGACGCTCGACATCGTAGGCCAGGGGCAGGAAGAGAACGCCTACCGTAAACTCATTAGCAAGTACCGGTTGGAAGACCGCATCGTCATACACCCCTTCACGAACGACATACAGTCATACTACTCGCAGGCACAGGTCTATGTCCTCAGCTCGCGCTGGGAGGGCATGCCCCTGGTGCTCGTCGAAGCCATGTCCCATGGTCTGCCCGTCGTTACTTCCGACCTGCCCGTCTGCAAGGAAATCATGGGCGACTTCGGCATCTACTTTGCTAATGGCGATGTCAACGGCATGGCACAGGCACTCCTCACTGCCACCCGCATCAACTGGTCTGCCAAATCCCGTCAGGCCGTGGAGACGGCTCGCAGGTACAACATTGATAATATCATCCCGCAGTGGAAAGCACTCATCGGATGACACTCATATAAAGAATCACCCCATGAACACAGAAAGCATACGACAGAAACTCAAGCAAAGTCCAGGGCTGAAGCATGCCATCCATTGGCTCATTATGAACCGGCGCGATGCAAGGCCGCGGTGGTACGTGCGACTGCTTGCCCCGCTCTACCAGCAACGTGGATGCCATTCGAAAATCTACTCCTCCGTCCGCATGGACACACCGCCATACCGCCGTTTCTCAATAGGCAGACGGAGCGTCGTGGAGTCCTTCAGCTGCATCAATAATGCCGTGGGCGACGTTATCATCGGTGACTATACGCGCATCGGCCTGCATAACACTGTTATTGGTCCTGTCACCATTGGCAGTCATGTGCATCTGGCTCAGGGTGTCACTGTTACGGCCCTGAACCACAATTTTGAAGACCCTGGCAGAAGGATTGACGAACTGGGCATCTCGACAAAGCAGGTCGTCATCGGCGATGATGTCTGGATAGGAGCCAACGCCGTCGTATTGCCGGGTGTGACCATTGGCACCCACTGTGTTGTCGCCGCAGGGGCTGCTGTCACCAAGGATGTGCCTGATGGCTGTGTCGTTGGAGGTGTCCCTGCAAGAGTCATTAAGAAACTGATATGAGAATAGGTATTGAAGCACAGCGCATCTTCAGGAAGAACAAGCACGGCATGGACTATGTGGTGCTGCAGGAAATCATTGAGTTGCAGAAGATAGACCAGAAGAATGAGTATTTCATCTTTGTCGCCCCGGGACCCGACCGCTGTCTGCATGATACACGTAACGTGCATGTCATTGAGACCGGAGGCAGTTTCTATCCCTCTTGGGAACAGGTAATCCTGCCCCGAGCTGCCCATGAGGCTGGCGTGGAACTGCTGCACTGTACGAGCAATACCGCTCCCGTCCGCTGTGACATACCGTTGATACTGACGCTTCACGACATCATCTTCATGGAACCTCGGGATAAGCGCAACAAGTCGCTTTACCAGAACCTGGGATGGCTCTACCGCCGGGTAGTGGTGCCGCGCATCTTGAAGAAATGCCAGCGCATCATTACCGTCTCGGAATTCGAACGTGATAATATCCTGAAAAAGCTGAGTTTGCCAGAGAAACAGGTTGTCATGATTTACAATGGCTACAATGACTGGTTCCGGCCGATGGAGGACAGTGCCTGCGTCTTTGCCAAGTACATGGATGAACGAGGCTATCTGTTCTTTTTGGGCAATACCGACCCGAAGAAGAACACGGAGCGCACACTCATTGCCTACTCGAAATATCTGGAATGCTCGCGGGTGAAACGCAAGCTGCTGATGGCCGATCTCGACCGGCAATACCTGGAAGACATCATCAAGCGAAATCAGATAGAGAATATCCGCAGGAACATTGTCATGCCCGGATATATCGTCAACACCGACCTGCCCTATGTCTATAGTGCTGCTTTCGCTTTCCTCTATACTTCCTTGCGTGAGAGTTTCGGAATACCCCTGCTTGAGGCCATGGCTTGCGGCACTCCTGTTATTACCAGCAACACTTCGTCGATGCCTGAGATTGGTGGTCCGGAGGCCATTCTGGTCAATCCCGAGCGTGCGGATGACATCTGTGAACAGCTCATCCGTTTGGAAGAGGATGCCGATTTCTACCAGTGGCAAATGGAGATGGGACTACGGCGTTCGAAACTGTTCTCCTGGAAATACACCGCCGAGCAACTGCTCAGCTTATATGAAACGGTGTATCATGAACTGAGGCGGTAGGACTTAGTCGAACAGGCTAAGGGAGAGGTCCGTCTGTGTCTCCTCAGTTTTCTCTTCCTTATCAGACAAGGTTGACTGATTGCTGAATTCCAGCATCAGCCGACAGGCATCGGCATTGTTCTGGGTGTTCAGTCTGTAATATCCCCGGCGGTCGGTGCGTTCAATCAGCGAACTGTCATTCTTGCTGTTCCTGAGCAGGTAACTCTTCACATAACTGTATATCTCAAAAAAATCAGGCTGAGAGAACAGAGTGCAGTTTAAGTTATAGACATGCATGGACAATTGCCGCACACCTATGCCTTTGTAACCGACATCTGCCAGAATGGTAAGTATCTGCTTATCGAGAGCCATTATTAAAAAAAGGTCGGTAATAGATACTTACCGACCCCTTTCTATCGTTTCAACTAATTTAGGCCAATGTAACCTTGTCCTCGGTGCTGGTCAGCTTACCCTCCTTGAAGAGCCATCCGAGACCAAGCAGAGTCTCTTCCTCTGAAATCTTAGCAGCCTTAGCAATCTCCTTCACAGAGAGAGCCTTCTCTGCTGCTGCCAGTGCCTGATAAACATCTCCTGCCTTGAAACCGGCGTTCTCAGCGTTCACTGCGAGAGTTGCCTTAGCAGCCTTGGTAGCTGTCTTCTTAACGGTTTCGGTCTTCTTTGCTGCTGTTGCCTTTGTCTCAGTAGCAGCTTTCTTAGTTGTAGCTTTCTTTTCTGCCATAATGTTTGATAAATTAATACACGTATTAAAGTAAATACTTCTTTCTTTCTTTTGACGCTGCAAAGTTACTTCAACTTTTTGTACAACTTGCTGATATTTAGGGATTTTTGGCAAAATTGTTAATATTCTTGATGTAAGTCAATTCTTTGGCGTGTGGTAAGGATGCATTGTGTCGCCGACTTCTTGTGGATGAAGAAAAAAACTTGATAATAAATTTGGCTTTTTACTCACTTATTCGTACCTCTGACAGTCGTCGAAGGTACTTTCGTTCGAAAAAGTCCAAATATTATTTGGCTTTTTGCTCACTTATTCGTACCTTTGCACCCGATTTTTAAGTTAACCTCTCGTCGCACCCTCGGGAAGGGTGGGAATGGACTAATAAAACGACGGCTCTCGGGTAGGGCTGGCATAGTACGCAAGGGGTATGTTTAACATTTAATTTTTTAGCTATTATGGCAGAAATGAATTTTGGTGGCGTTATCGAAACTGTTGTCACCAGCAAGGAGTTCTCACTCGAGAAAGCACGTGAAGTATTAAAGGACGAAGTGATTGCCGTCATCGGTTATGGCGTACAGGGACCTGGTCAGGCCTGCAACCTGCGCGACAACGGTTTCAACGTCATCGTCGGACAGCGTCAGGGCAAGACCTACGACAAGGCTGTTGCCGACGGTTGGGTGCCCGGCAAGACCCTCTTCTCTATCGAGGAGGCTGCCGAGAAGGGTACTATCCTCTGCATGCTGCTCTCTGACGCTGGTCAGATTCAGCAGTGGCCCACCATCAAGCAATATCTGAAGCCTGGTAAGACGCTGTACTACAGCCACGGCTTCGCTATCAACTGGAGCGACCGCACGGGTGTTGTGCCTCCCGCTGACGTCGATGTCATCATGGTGGCTCCTAAGGGTTCTGGCACCAGCCTCCGCACCATGTTCTGCGAGGGTCGTGGTCTGAACTGCTCGTATGCCATCTATCAGGATGCCACGGGCAAGGCCAAGGAGAAAACACTGGCCTTCGGTATCGGTATCGGTGCCGGTTATATGTTCGAGACCACCTTCCAGCGCGAGGCTACCTCTGACCTCACCGGTGAGCGTGGTTCACTGATGGGTGCCATCCAGGGCCTGCTGCTGGCACAGTACGAGGTGCTCCGCGAGAACGGCCACTCTCCTTCGGAGGCTTTCAACGAGACCGTTGAGGAGCTCACCCAGAGCCTCGGCCCGCTCTTCGGTGCCAAGGGTATGGACTGGATGTATGCCAACTGCTCGACCACCGCACAGCGCGGCGCACTCGACTGGGCTCCCCGTTTCCACGATGCCATCAAACCAGTGATGGAGTGGCTCTACTACTCGGTGAAGACCGGTAATGAGGCCCAGATCACCATCGACGCCAACTCGAAGCCCGACTACCGTGCCGGTTTGGAGAAGGAGCTCGAGGCCATGCGTAATCAGGAAATGTGGCGTGCCGGCGAGACTGTCCGCAAACTGCGTCCCGAGAACCAGGACGTATAAACGAAGCAAGCACGTCTGCTAAACATAAAGAACGAGGGTCTGTCAGGATTGACGACCCTCGTTCTTTATGTTTAGCAGACGTCTACAATTATGCTTCCATCTGTGCTTTGATGAACAGTTTCTTGACAAACCGCATGTCGTGCTGTACCATAATCTTTACCAGTTCAGGGAACGATGTCTTCTGCGGGTTCCAACCCAACTTGGCCTTGGCCTTGGCGGGGTTGCCCAACAGCTGATCGACCTCGGCAGGACGGAAGTACTTCGGATCGACCTCGACCAGCGACTTGCCCGTAGCCTTGTCGTAACCCTTCTCGTCGATGCCGTCGCCGCGCCACTCCAGTTCGATGCCCACCTCGCGGAAGGCTAGTGTGCAGAACTCGCGAACGGTGTGGTACTCGCCGGTGGCAATGACGAAGTCGTCGGGCTCGGGCTGCTGCAGGATGAGCCACATGCACTCTACGTAGTCCTTGGCATAGCCCCAGTCGCGCAGTGAGTTCAGGTTGCCTAAGTAGAGCTTGTCCTGATAACCCTGGGCGATGCGGGCGGCGGCCAGCGTGATCTTGCGGGTGACGAAAGTCTCGCCGCGGCGCTCACTCTCGTGGTTGAACAGGATGCCGTTGCAGCAGAACATATTGTACGACTCGCGGTAGTTCTTCATAATCCAGAAGCCATAGAGTTTGGCAACGGCGTAAGGCGAACGGGGGTAGAAGGGCGTCGTCTCCGACTGCGGCACCTCCTGCACTTTACCGTACAGCTCCGAGGTGGAAGCCTGGTAGATGCGGCACGTCTCGGCCAGTCCGCAGATGCGCACGGCCTCCAATAGGCGCAGCACGCCGTTGGCATCGGTGTCGGCGGTGTATTCCGGCACGTCGAACGAGACCTTCACGTGGCTCTGTGCGGCGAGGTTGTAAATCTCCGTGGGGCGCACCTTCGAGATAACGCGGATAAGCGATGACGAGTCGGTCATGTCGGCCCAGTGCAGGTTGACCAGGCGGGACTTCTTCATGTCGCGCACCCACTCGTCGAGGTAGAGGTGCTCAATGCGGGCGGTGTTGAACGACGACGAGCGGCGCATCAGGCCGTGAACCTCGTAGCCTTTCTCAATTAAGAACTCGGCCAGGTACGAACCGTCCTGTCCCGTAATACCAGTTATCAGTGCAACTTTCTTTTCTTCCATATCTTATTCTTACTTCTCACTTTTCACTTTTCATTTTTCATTTCTCCCCCGCGAACTGCTTGATGCGTTGTTCTTCTGACAGTTTACAGATGAGGAGAGTGCCATTGTTCTCGGCCACGATGTAGCCGTCGAGTCCCTGGATGACCACCTTCCGTTCCTGGGTGGTGTGGACAATGCAGTTGTGGCTCTCGAACATACTGATGTCAGGACCGATGCAGGCGTTGCCGTACAGGTCACGCTGGCTCTGCTGGTGCAGTGAACCCCATGTGCCGAGGTCGCTCCACCCGAAATCAGAGGGACAGACGAAGATCTCTTCGGCTTTTTCCATGATGGCATAGTCCACCGAGATACTCTCGCACTCAGGGAAGCGCTCGTTGATAGCTTCCTGCTCACGTTCTGTACCGTAAAGGGGCAGCATCGACTCAAAAATCTTGGCCATTGAGGGCTGGTACATGCGGAAGGCGTTGACGATGGTGTTGACGTTCCAGATGAAGATGCCTGCGTTCCAGAAATAGTTGGACTCCTTGATATACTGTGTGGCAGTGGCCAGATCGGGTTTCTCGCGGAAGGAGTCCACGCGGAAGATTCCCTTGTTGCGCAGTGAGTTGGCGCTCAGGTTGGCCTGTATATAGCCATAGCCTGTCTCGGGGCGGTTGGGCTTCATGCCGAGGGTGACAATGGCATCGGTGTCGCAGGTGAACTTCATGCACTCGCTGATGACGCGCTGGAACTCCTTGACATCCATGACAATGTGGTCGGAGGGCGTGACAACGATGTTGGCCTTGGGATCGCGTGACTTGATTCGCCACGAGATGTAGGCGATGCAGGGTGCCGTGTTGCGGCGGCAAGGTTCGCAGAGGATGTTGCTCTGCGGCATGTCGGGCAGCTGACGTGCCACGATGTCGGCATATTTCTGATTGGTGACAACCCAGATGTTCTCGGGTTTCACGAGACTGCCGAAACGCTCGACGGTCAGTTGCAGCAGAGTCTTTCCTGTTCCTAATACGTCAATGAACTGTTTCGGGTGTTCCGTAGTGCTCATTGGCCAGAAACGGCTTCCTACGCCGCCGGCCATGATGACCAGATGATTATTGAATTTTGCCATAATCTATAGTCCTTTCTTTTTGTTGATAATACGTTTGATGATGAAGTAGGCGGCAGCAGCGAGCAACAGGGCTATGATAGCCAGTTTGATGTACTCTGCATACTCCGTAATCTTGTCGTTCAGCTGTTCTTCGGGCACGATGGCATGGAGGTACCAGCCAAGAGCTGCCAGCACTGAGTGCCAGCCGCCTGCACCGATGGTTGTGAACAGCAGGAACTTCCAGTAGTTCATGCGTGCCAGTCCGGCGGGAATGGATATGAGGTGTCGGATGACGGGCACGAAGCGTCCGGTGAGTGTGGCGGCCACGCCGTGGTCGTCAAAGTATTTCTCGCTTTTCTCTATCTTCTCTTGGTTCAGCAGGCAGAGATGTCCTAAACGGCTGTTGGCAAAGCGGTACACCACAGGCCGTCCTACGTACTTGGCAACGAAGTAGTTGATGCTGGCACCGACGTCTGCACCGACTGTGGCATACAGGATGATAAGCAGCACGTTCAGTGAACCGCCGGCGGCGTGGTAGGCTGCTGGTGTCACGACAAACTCTGAAGGAACGGGCACAACGGTGCTCTCCAACAACATCAGGAAGAAGATGGTCGGGTAGTTGAGGTTGCCGAGCAGTGTGCTTATAAAGTTCATTCTTTCTTTTGATGGGTTAGATATTCATAATACTCCTCAGGATTGACGGCATGGGGAAAAAGGTGGCTCAGTACCAGTCTGGCTTCCTGCGGATTACAGGCGCAGGCTTTCTTGAGGTAGCTGAGAAATTCCTCGTCACGCTTCAGGTCGTGGCAGCAGAGGGCCATATAGGCGAACCCCTCGTTCCAGTCGTCATCGACCATGTCGAAAAACTTCAGGAACAGTTTATAGCTGGCTTCAACGTAGTGGTTGTCATACATAGAGACAATGATGCGCAGCACAGTGTGGGGAGCGTAGCCCGACTTGGTTATAGCTTTCTTGAACACCTGCTCTGCTTCCTCCGTTTTGCTGTTGGACAGCAGAATATGTCCTTTCACTATGAGCATATTGATGTGGTCACAGTCCAGCTCCTCAGTCTGGTCAATATACGAAAGTGCGGTCTCGGGCTTCCCTGTCTCGTTGTAGGCAAAAGCCAGTTCCTGATAGATGTCTGCCAGATAGGGAGAGTCTTCGGGAGCTGTCCGTTCTGCTTCTAACAGTCGTTCGATGGCTTCTTCGTGCTGTCCCAGATTGGCAAGGCAGGTTCCCTGGTGCAACAATCCGAACTCGTCATCCGGCATACGCTCATTATATCTCCTGTAGAATTCCAGGGCTTCTTCATAGTTCTCCAGCCTGAATAGACCGTTGGCCTTGGCCACAAGCCCGTCGGCATCGTCAGGGTCGATGGCAATGGCATACTCACTGCTTGTAACGGCGGCACCGTAGTCCTCTTTCATGAACTGTGTGTTGGCCAGGGCGTTCCAGTATCGTTTCTGGAAAGGGTTCCTGTCAATCAGCTCATTGAAGATGCGTTCTGAGTCATCATACTTGCCCAGTCCGAACAGGGTGCGTCCCATCAGTTCCTTGAAATCGTCAGTGTTCTCCTGTCTAGCACGCATCATCCACTCTAAGGACTTCTCGCTGTAACCGTAGTCGGTGTACAGATTAGCCACGTCAAGGACGTAGTCCTGGTATTCGTCTGGCGGTACGTCTTTCAGGCATTGTCTGAGATACTCGTCGGCCTGATCGGTCTTCTCTTGGGCTATCCATATTTCGGCGCGGCAGTATATGTACTCTGGCAATTCATGGTCAACGATGCTGTCCAAGTATTCCTCTGCAGACTCGAAGTCCCCCTGGCTGATAGCGTTGTGAATCTGGTAGTTGAGGGCAACGACGGAGTCGGGTTGTAGCTCGAGTGCACGGTCAAGTGCCTGCTGGGCATCGTCGTAACGCCCTTCCTGCTGGTAGTA
The DNA here is from genome assembly GCA_946186505.1 of uncultured Prevotellaceae bacterium. GTDB lineage: Bacteria > Bacteroidota > Bacteroidia > Bacteroidales > Bacteroidaceae > Prevotella. The sequence goes on from CAMHNI010000004.1 coordinate 87,741, forward strand.
GTCAGCAATATCGGCCAGGTCGTCGGCATCCATGAATACCATCTGCCCCGACCTTACCGTCTGCTCGTAGTCATCCAGCATCTCGAGAAACTCCTCATCGTTGAAATACTCCTCGTTGTTCACTTCTTACTTTTTCACTTTTCACTTTTCACTTCTTCGTCTCTTTCAGTCCGACCGTCTTGTTGAAGACAGGCTTGTCGGGAGTGGAGTCCGGATCGACGTTGAAGTAGCCGATACGCTGGAACTGCAGGTACGTCAGCGGCTTCATCTGGGCGGCGAACGGTTCTATGTAACAGTCCGTCAGCACCTTCAGCGAGTCGGGGTTCATCATCACACGCATGGCATCCATACCCTTCAGGCCTTCTTCCTCCTCGATGCGCTTCAGCTCGTCGCGGGGGTTCTCCACCTTCCACAGGCGGTCGTAGAGACGCACCTCGGCCTTCACAGCGTTGTGACACGATACCCAGTGCAGCGTCTTACCCTTGATCTTGCGGTCGGCACCGGGCAGTCCGCTGCGCGTCTCGGGATCGTAGGTACAGTAGATGGTGGTGATGCGCCCCTCGGCATCCTTGTCGCAGGGGTGCTCCTCGTCACACTTGATGATATAGGCGTTCTTCAGGCGCACCTCCTTGCCGGGAGCCAGTCGCATGAACTTCTTCTCGGCAACCTCCATGAAGTCTTCGCGCTCAATCCAAATCTCGCGGCTGAACTCCACCTCATGGGTGCCGTCGGCCTCGTTCTCGGGGTTGTTCACGGCGGTCAGCATCTCCGTCTTGTCCTCGGGGTAGTTGGTGAAGACCACCTTCACGGGATCGAGCACGGCACTGACTCGCAGGGCTCGCGTGTTCAGGTCGTCGCGCAGCGAACTCTCAAACAGGGCCGTGTCGTTCAGGGCATCAATCTTGGTGTAGCCTATCTTGTCGATGAACTTCTTGATGCCCTCAGGCGAATAGCCGCGACGACGATAGCCGCAGATGGTCGGCATGCGCGGGTCGTCCCATCCGCTGACAGCACCCTCGCTGACCAGCAGTCGCAGGTTGCGCTTTGAAAGCAGAATGTAGTTCAGGTTCAGCTTGTTGAACTCTGTCTGCCTCGGGCGGTTGTCCTCAATATCTGCCGTCTCGCCCTTCCACTCCTTCATCCATGTCACGAAGAGATCGTACAGGGGACGGTGCTCCACAAACTCCAGCGTACACCACGAGTGGGTGACACCCTCCAAGTAGTCGCACTGGCCGTGGGTAAAGTCATACATCGGGTAGGCGTTCCACTTCGAGCCAGTCTTCACGTGGGGCAGGTTCAGCACGCGGTACATAAGCGGGTCGCGGAACAGCATGTTCGGGTGGGCCATGTCAATCTTGGCGCGCAGCACCAACGTGCCCGGCTCGCACTTGCCGCTGTTCATAAACTCAAACAGCCGCAGGTTCTCCTCGACGGGACGGTTGCGGTAGGGCGAGTTGGTGCCAGCCTGGGTGGTCGTGCCCTTCTGCTGGGCTATCATCTCGGCGCTCTGCTCATCGACGTATGCACGACCCTGCTTGATGAGCCACACGGCGAAGTCCCACAGCTGCTGGAAGTAGTCTGAGGCGTAATAGACGTTGGCCCACTCGAAGCCCAGCCACTTGATGTCGTGCTCGATGCTCTCTATGTATTCCGTGTCCTCCTTCACGGGGTTCGTGTCGTCGAAGCGCAGGTTGCACTCGCCGCCGTATTTCTTGGCCAGTCCGAAGTCGATGGCAATGGCCTTGGCGTGCCCGATGTGCAGGTAGCCGTTAGGCTCCGGCGGGAAACGCGTCTGTAGCCGACCGCCGTTCTTGCCGGCAGCCAGGTCGTCAATCACTTTCTGTTCTACGAAGCTTACAGACCGCTTCTCCTCGTTCTCAATGGTTGTTTTCTCTGTCATATTTCACCTATCTTCTTTTTTACGCTGCAAAGGTACTGCAAAATCCTGAAACCGCCAAACCTTTTTCCGCTTTTAAGAGCAAAAAAGCGACATCTCTTATGAAATGCCGCTTTTTAGTAAACGCTGATTCTTTAGCCGCTTATTACTGCGTCCTGCCCAAGATGTAGTCGATGAGTTTCGTCACGTCGGCCATGTTCACGAAGCCGTCGTTGTTCAGGTAGTCTTCCGCTTTATTCATTTAAATACTCCGTATACTCTACATCTTTCTTCTTAACGTAGTCCACATGCGCATTACGGAAGTTGAAGCAAAGACGCTCAAACGACCAAAGAAGAGGGAGTCCCCAAAATCCTCGTGAATCGGGATAGGAAACGAATCCGTGAGCATACATTCCTGCTTCTAACCACATCTTCATACCACCGACCTCGGCAAAGAATCCTTCTTTACGATTGGCATATTGCTTGGGTAAGAGAAAAGCATTCGAGCCTGTGTCGAGAATCAACGAACTCTCATGGCCGTCAAGATTACAGGGTAGGCAGATGCAACGTTCTCCCTTGGATCCCGTATTCATAGTGAAGTTTGCCTCTTTCTTATTTTTAGGAAATGGATAGCGGAACACTATGCTGTCACGCGATAGTTCCATATATTCAAGTCGGGCTAAGTCGGGTGTACCGATGAAACCTGTACAGTTGTATTCCTCCACTTCATCGGACACCCATACAGGGAGGTTGTAAAACTTGATACCGTCAATGCACAGACTGTCAACAATGCCTAACTGCATACTGTAGACAATATCGGGATGTGTGGCGGAACTTGCCCTAATAGAATCGGGTAACAACCTGACATTCAGCTGACGGGCATACTTCTGAAACAAAATCGTGCTTGACATCATACCCGTGTCCACGATGAAGCGATTCCCCTTTGCTTGATTCACTTTAGCGTCAATGCAAATATGTCCAACGGAATCCCTGTCGAACGCCAACCCTACGACATTCTTCGTACGCTGGATGCTGACTGGGAGGATATCCTTGCCCGCTGACGCTAACCGATGCCAGTGCCTCGCCAGTTCCATCAGTTTTGGCTTGTCCTTCCATCGGCGGTCTATATAGCATGCCATTCTCTCAAGTTCGTCATATTGGTTACGCAACAGTGCCAACCTATATTTCATGTCCAACAAATAGTTTACAACACCTTGTATCCGTTGGTTTGGCGCTTTCTCTAACAAATAATCAGCCATTTCAATCGCCAAACTATCTAGCCCATACGCACGACAATATTCGATGACGACCAGACTGCGTATCAGTGGATCCACTCCCTTGTCTGTCTGCATGGCCTTAGCATACATTTCGTCGTAGTTTACGTGCCGCAATTCAGCAGAAGCATTCAGTTGTTCCTGTAGCCAGTTGTTCACGTCTTGTGCGCTCACCTGACCATAGAAGGTACTCAGTAAGCATGTTAATAGTATTTTCCTAATGCTATTTATTATCATCATTTCTACCAATCTTTCAATTTTTATTGTGGACGGTTTGTAAGTTGTTGGCAAAGATAGCGAATTAATCCGAACTGGCAAAGAGAAATGACAGAAAAAGTAAAGGCTGTGTTCTTTTCCTGTCGTGCTTCAATCCTTTTACGTAGTTAGTAATTGCTTGATAGCTAACGCCTTACGGTGAATGGTTGCTTTTGGTATGGATGACGCAGCTTTGTCAAAGGAAACGGCTTGATGTGAGGGGCTGTTTTGGTGGATAAAGTGGCGGTTTACGGACGAAAGGCGGCGGGTTTTGCTTTGCTGACCTTGGTCAGCAATTCATTTGGCGGCTCCAAACGATATGAATGGCGGCTCCAAACGAGGTGAATGGCGGCTCCAAACCATGTGAATGGCGGCTCCAAACGAGGTGAATGGAGGCGATAGACGACATAAAAATGGTGAAGAGATAACCCTTCACCATAATAGGTTGATTAGCAGGTGCTTAGCAAAAAAGTGAAGGGTTCTCGGTTTACTTGATTCCCCGCTCGTTCAGAGCCTTGGCGTAGCGGGCGGCGTTGCGCAGGTGCTCGGCGTAGCTGACGGCAAAGTTGTGAGTGCCCGAGAAGTCCTCCTTGGCACACATGTAGAGGTAGTCGTGGCGGACGTAGTTGAGCACGGCGTCGATGCCCTTCACCGATGCAATCTTGATGGGGCCTGGGGGCAGGCCGGTGTTGCGGTAGGTGTTGTAGGGGCTGTCGTAGAACAGCATGTCGTGATAGATACGTCGCAGCTCGAAGTTCTTCAGCGCGAACTTCACCGTGGGGTCGGCCTGCAGGGCCATGCTCTTGTGCAGACGGTTCAGGTACATACCGGCTATCATCGGCTTCTCGTCGTTGTTGGCCGTCTCCTCGTCGATGATGCTGGCCAGCGTGCAGACCTCGTCGGGCGTCAGCTGGGCGGCCTCGGCCTTGGCCGTGCGCTCCTTGTTCCAGAAGGCGTCGTGCTCCTTCACCATGCGCTCCATGAAGTGGTCGAGCGTAGTGTTCCAGTACACCTCGTAAGTGTTGGGCACGAAGAGCGCGGCGATGGTGCAGGTGTCGTAGCCCCAGCGCTGGCAGTAGGCGTCGTCGATGAGAGCTGCGGCAATCTCCACAGAGTCCATCATCAGCTTCCGGCCGAGCACGGCGGCCAGCTTCTGCATGGTGCGCGACTCGGGGATGGTGAGCATCACCGCCTCCTGCTGTCCGTTCTTCAGCTTGCGCATGATGGTGAATGTGCTGGCGCTGGGCTGGATGGCGTAGCGTCCTGTCCGTGGTGACTTGGCATAGTCTGTGTGACGCATCAGCGTGGAAAAGCCTGTCATGGCGTGTTCGCTGGCTATGGGTCGCAGTTTGGTGAGTACCGAGTCAATCGTGTCGTCATCATCGATACAGACATATTGGGTTTCTTGCTTTACGGAGAATGTCGTGAAAAAGAAATAGTAGCCCAGTCCTATGATGGACAACAGGCACATTGTTGCTGCTATCAGCAGGTGTTTGGCTTTGATGGTCTTCATGTTTTATATCGTTGTTATTGTTGTCTTACAGTTTTTCTTTCAGGTAACGTCCGGTGAGGCTCTCCTGGCAGGCAGCAATGGCTTCTGGTGTTCCGGCACATACCAGCGAGCCGCCGCGGTCGCCGCCGTCGGGACCGAGGTCGATGACATAGTCGGCGCATTTGATGATCTCCATGTTGTGCTCGATGATGACAATGGTGTGGCCGCGTTCTATCAGGGCATTCAACGCGTGCAGCAGTCGGCTGATGTCGTGGAAGTGCAGGCCTGTAGTTGGCTCGTCGAAGATGAACATCGTTGGTTCCTGCCGCTCCTGTCCGATAAAATAGGCCAGTTTCACACGCTGGTTCTCGCCGCCTGAGAGCGACGAGGAGTTCTGCCCCAGTTTGATGTAGCCGAGTCCGACATCTTCAAGAGGCTTTAGACGGTTGACAATGATCTTAGTCAGTTGTTTAGTCTCCTTGTCTCCTTGTTTGCCTGTATCCCCAAAGAACTCAATGGCTTCCGAGATGGTCATGTTCAGCACGTCATCGATGTTCTTGCCAGCAAAGCGCACGTCGAGTATGTCCTGCTTGAACCGGTGCCCGTGGCAGGCCTCGCACTCCAGTACAAGGTCGGCCATGAACTGCATCTCGACGGTGATGGTGCCGGCTCCCTTGCACTCGTCGCAGCGACCGCCGTCGGTATTGAACGAGAAGAACTGACTGGTGAACCCCATCTGCTGGCTCAGCGGCTGCTCGGCAAAGAGGTCGCGGATGGCATCGTAGGCCTTGACGTAGGTGGCAGGGTTCGAGCGTGTCGATTTGCCTATGGGGTTCTGATCGACAAACTCTATGCGCCGTATGGACTCCACGTCGCCAGACAGTCCTAAGTATTCTCCTGGAGCGTCGCAGACATCGCCAATATGGCGTTTCAGTGCCGGGTATAATATGCCTTTGATGAGGCTTGACTTGCCACTGCCCGAGACGCCTGTCACGACGGTCATCACGTTGAGTGGTATCTGTACGTCAATGCCTCGCAGGTTGTTCATGCGTGCCCCCTTGATACAGATATATTGGTTCCAGGGGCGGCGGCTCTCGGGAACGGGAATCTCCTCCTGGTGCAGCAAGTATTTCACGGTGTAGCTGCGAGGAGAATCTGTCAGATTTTTCAGGTCGCCCTTGTACACAATCTCGCCTCCTAAGCGTCCGGCATCGGGACCAACATCTATCAGGTGGTCGGCGGCGCGTATGATTTCCTCGTCGTGTTCAACCACCACCACCGTGTTGCCCAATGCCTGCAGCTCTCTTAGGACGTGAATGAGCCTGTCAGTGTCACGGGAGTGCAGGCCGATGCTGGGTTCGTCGAGGATGTAGAGCGAGCCAACGAGTGAGCTTCCAAGGCTTGTGCAGAGGTTGATGCGCTGGCTTTCGCCACCGCTGAGGGTGTTCGAGCGACGGTTGAGTGTCAGGTATCCAAGTCCCACGTCCAGAAGGAATTTCAGGCGTGAACGAATCTCCGTCAGCAACCGTTTTCCTACCTCTGCGTCATGCTCACTGAGCTGCAGGTGGTCGAACCACTCTTTCAGTCGTGTTACCGGCATCTGCACCAGGTCGGTGATGCTCCGCCCGTCTATCTTGACGTAGTCGGTCTCAGGCTTTAGGCGCGTGCCGTGACATTTGGGACATGTCGTCTTGCCCCGGTAGCGCGACAGCATGACGCGGTACTGTATCTTGTACTGGTTTTCCTTGACCATCTGGAAGAACTGGTCGATGCAGGGTTTCTCCTTGGCGCCGCGGTCTGAGGGCAGGCCGTGCCACAGTTGGTCCTTCTGGCTTTGCGTCAGGTTCATGTACGGTTCGAAGATGGGGAAGTCATCCTTCTGGGCGTGCTGAATGAACCACTGCTGCCACTCCTTCATTTTCTCGCCGTGCCAGCAGATGACACAGCCGTCGTACACCGATTGTGTCGTGTCGGGTATGACTAAGCGCTCATCGATGCCGATGACACTGCCGAATCCCTGGCACTCAGGGCAGGCACCGACGGGCGAGTTGAACGAGAAAAACTGGTCGGTAGGCTCCTCAAAGCTGATGCCGTCAGCCTCGTAGCGCATGGAGAAATCATAGATGATGTTCGATGGAAGGAACATCAGGCGGCACTCCCCATGTCCCTCGTAGAAAGCCGTTTCGGCAGAGTCCACCAAGCGGGCAATCACGTCCTTGGAGTCATCAACGGACAGGCGGTCGATGACGAGGTAGATCTGGGAGGTGGAAGTGGAATGTTCGAGCAAGTCATCGATACGCTGGAAATCGCCATCCACGAAAAGACGGGCATAACCCTCGAGCATGTAGGCCCTTAGCTGTTGCTCCAGCGTACGTCCCTCCGCGATGCAGACGGGAGCCATGACCACGAACTTTGTACCCTTTTGGTATTGCAGCATCTGCTGTACGATATCCTCCGTGGAGTGTTTCTTCACCTCCTGGCCGCTGACGGGAGAATACGTCCGTCCGATACGAGCATAGAGCAGCCGCAGGTATTCGTATATCTCGGTCGATGTGCCTACGGTGCTCCGTGGGTTGCGGGCTATAACTTTCTGCTCGATGGCGATGGCTGGCGGGATGCCGCGTATGAAGTCGCACTCGGGTTTGTTCATGCGTCCCAGGAACTGACGCGCATAACTGCTGAGGCTTTCCACGTAACGCCGCTGACCCTCGGCATAGAGGGTGTCGAACGCCAGCGATGACTTCCCGGAACCGCTGACCCCGGCAATCACCACGAACTGGTTCCTTGGTATGCGCACGTCAACGTTTTTCAGGTTGTTGACACGTGCTCCTTTTATCTCGATGTATTCGTTCATAGCATGCAAAGGTACGAACTTTTTCCGTAATCTACAATTTTTGTGCTAAAAAAACAAAAAAGACAGAAGGCTTTGGCACTATTTCCCGCAATTATTCGTAACTTTGTGTCCAATAAGTCTGATTAATCTAAAACATACTTAAACGAAGATTATGGAAAATAACGCTCAGCTCATTGCCTATTGTGAGGAACAGGCAAAGGTATGGCTTTCTCCGGCCTTTGACGAGGAGACACGCAAGGAAGTACAGGCTATGCTCGACAACGAAGACAAGTCTGCTCTTATCGATGCATTCTATCAGAATCTGGAGTTCGGTACGGGTGGCCTTCGCGGTATCATGGGAGCCGGCACCAACCGCATGAACAAGTATATCGTAGGCATGGCCACTCAGGGCTTTGCCAACTACATCAACAAGGCATTCCCCGACATCCAGCCCGCCGTGGTAGTAGGTCACGACTGCCGCAACAACGGCCGCATGTTTGCAGAGACCGTTGCCGACATCTTCTCGGCCAATGGCATCAAGGTCTATCTGTTCGAGAGTCTGCGCCCGACGCCTGAGATTTCGTTCGCCATCCGTCAGCTCGGCTGCCAGGCCGGTGTGAACGTCACCGCCTCGCACAATCCCCGCGAGTATAACGGCTACAAGGCTTACTGGGACGACGGTGCCCAGGTGCTGGCTCCCCACGACAAGGGCATCATCGACGAAGTGAACAAGGTGAAAATTGGAGACGTGAAGTTCGAGGGCAACAAGGACCTCATCGAAATTATCGGTGGCGAGATGGACTGGGACTACATCCAGGCTGTCAAGGAGGCTATGGTCGACCAGGACGTCATCCTGCGCCAGAAGGACCTCAACATCGTTTACAGCCCGATGCACGGCACAGGTCGCGTCATCATCCCGATGGCCCTGCGTTCCTGGGGCTTCCAGAACATCCACGTCGTGCCCGAGCAGATGGTCATCGACGGCAACTTCCCAACCGTTGTCAGCCCCAATCCCGAGAATGCCGAGGCCATGACCTTGGGTATGAAGCTCGGTACGAAGCTCAATGCCGACCTGGTGATTGCCTCCGACCCCGACGCCGACCGCTTGGCCATCGTCTGTCGCAACGCCAAGGGCGAGTGGGAGATACTGAACGGCAACCAGACCTGCATGATGTTCTCGTGGTACATCATCGCCAACAAGAAGAAGCTTGGCCAGCTGAAGGGCAACGAGTTCCTCGTGAAGACCATCGTGACAACCGAGGTCATTGCCGAGATTGCCAAGAAGAACGGCGTGGAGTACAAGGATTGCTACACGGGCTTCAAGTGGATTGCCAACGAGATTCGCGTCAACGAGGGCAAGAAGAAGTACATCGGCGGCGGCGAGGAGTCGTTCGGATTCCTGCCGTTCGACAAGGTGCGCGACAAGGACTCCCCCGCCTCGATCTGCCTCATCTGCGAGATTGCCGCCTGGGCACGCGACAACGGTATGACACTCTACGACCTGCTGATGAATATTTATAAGGAGTACGGCTTCTCGAAGGAGGTCACCATCAACGTCGTCCGTCCAGGCAAGACGGGTGCCGACGAAATCAAGCAGATGATGACCAACTTCCGCGAGAACCCGCCGAAGGAACTTGGCGGTGCCAAGGTCTGTCTGTGGAAGGACTACAAGACCTTAGAGGCCAAGGATGCGCAGGGCAACGTGACAAAGCTTGACATGCCCGATACGTCGAACGTGCTGCAGTGGTTCTGCGAGGATGGCACGAAGGTCAGTGTGCGCCCGTCGGGAACGGAGCCTAAGATCAAGTTCTACACCGAGGTGAAAGACCCGTCGTTCAAGGACGCCGCTGACTACGAGGCCTGCTCGAAGAAGGCCGAGGCAAAGATTGAAGCGCTGAAGAAGGACCTTAACCTCTAATTTGAGATAGTTTTTAAGAAAGCCCGCCGATGTCCTGAAACGTCAGTGGGCTTTTTTGATGGCTTAAAGGATTATCTCGAGTTCAGCAAGGACATGTAGTCTTCATACGAGATATACCGGGCGCCCATGGAGCGCAGGTGAGGAGTCTCAAACTGACAGTCTATCAGCTTGCCTCCCAGAGACTCCATCGTACGTGCCAGGTGGATAAGAGCCAGCTTTGAGGCGTTGGGCACCTGCGAGAACATACTCTCGCCAAAGAATGACGGCCCGAGACTGACACCATAGAGACCACCGACCAATTTTTCACTTTGCTTTTCGTTTTCGTTCCTTTCCCACACCTCGACACTGGCCGCAAACCCTTGTCTGTGCAGCTCCATATAGGCTTCAATCATGTTTGGTCCCAGCCATGCCCCAGCCTCACTGTCGCGATTCTGTGCAGTGGCACAGCCACGGATAACGCCTTCGAAATCATGGTTGATGGTGAGCATGTAGCGGTTTTTCTTGATAAGCTGCTGCATGGAGTGGCTGACATGGATTTCCGAAGGGAAGATAACAAAACGTCTGAGAGGGCAGTACCACAGCGGCTCGTCCTCACGGCGGTATGAGAACCAGGGGAAAAAACCATGGAAATAGGCCAGCAGCAACCGGTCAACGGACAGGTCACCGCCCACGGCGACCAGTCCGTCTTCCTCGCCCAGGTGAGGGTCTGGGAACCACAGTTCATCATCTAATTGAAAGATTGCCATTGTCTGTAGTCACTTCGATGTTACCCCCTTGTTTGAGACTGCCGAACAGAATCTCGCGCATGAGCAGGGGTTTCAGGCGCTGGCCGATGACGCGGTCCATCTCACGGGCACCGTACTCGCGGGTGAATCCCTCTTTCAGCAGCAGTGCGAAGGCTTTGTCGCTGAGGGTCATCGTCACCTGACGGGCCGTCAACTTCTCCTGCAGTTCACCGAGTTTCTTCTTCAGGATGAGCGTGGCCATTGCCTCGTCCATGTCGTTGAAGACCACGGTTCCCGTCAGGCGGTTGATGAACTCAGGCTTGAAGGTCTTCTTCACTTGGCGGAGCATGGCCTCGCCACGGGATACGGAGCCGGTGAAACCGATGTTGGCCTGTGCGGCAAACTGTGCCCCTGCGTTGGAAGTCATGATGAGTATGACGTTTCGGAAGTCTGCCTTCCGTCCCTTGTTGTCTGTCAGGCGTGCGTAGTCCATCACTTGCAGCAAGATATTGTAGATGTCCTGATGAGCCTTCTCTATCTCGTCCAGCAACAGCACGCTGTTAGGTGTCTTGCGGATGGCATCGGTCAGCAGTCCGCCGTCCTCATAGCCCACATAGCCCGCCGGTGAACCGATGAGCTTGGCCACGGTGTGCTTTTCGGTATATTCGCTCATGTCGAAACGCAGCAGCTGGATGCCCAGTTCCTTGGCCAGCACCCGTGCCACTTCAGTCTTGCCAACACCTGTGGGGCCGACGAAGAGCAGCGAGGCCAACGGCTTGTTGTCGTCAAGCAGGCCCGCTTTTGACAGCTGCACGGCCTCGACCACTTGACGGATGGCTTCGTCCTGTCCATAGATTTTCGAGAGCAGGCGCGTGGAGAGAGTCTCCAGCTGACTGTTGTCGTCATCTTCCTTCATTGCTAACGAATCTACCTTGCAGGTCTTTGCCAGCACCTCCGTAATCTCGGCTTTCGTTACCAGCTTCTCATTCTTCACTTCCATCGCTGCGCCCGCCTCGTCAATGAGGTCTATGGCCTTGTCGGGCAGAAAACGGTCGTTGACGTACTTTGCGCTGGCTTCGACGGCGAAGTCGAGTGCAGCCTCGTCGTAGGTCACGCCGTGGAAGTTCTCGTACTGCTGCCTTAGCTGGCGGAGTATGTGCTTCGTTTCCTCAGATGTCGGCTCAGGGATGTCTATTTGCTGGAAACGGCGTACCAGACCTTTCGAGCGCGAGAAGTGGCGGTTGTATTCCTCGTAGGTGGTCGAACCGATAAAGCGGATGGTGCCCGCCTCCAGGTAGGGCTTCAGCATGTTTGACGCATCCATCGAGCCTTCGCCCGTGGCACCAGCTCCCACCAGTGTGTGTATCTCGTCGATGTAAACGATGTTCCTGTCGCTCTCTTCTTGGACACCGTCCATAATCTGCTTGACACGGTTCTCGAAGTCGCCGCGATACTGCGTGCCGGCCAACAGGGTGCCGATGTCAAGCTGGTAGATGTGGCTGCCCTGCAGGCGCTCAGGCACCCGTCCTTCCGCTATCATGCGTGCAAGTCCCCAGACGAGGGCCGTTTTTCCCACGCCTGGCTCACCCACGTGCAGCGGGTTGTTCTTGTCGCGGCGGCAGAGCACCTGAATGGTGCGCTGGAGTTCCTCTTCACGTCCTATGAGCGGGTTGTGCTTCGGGTACAGGTCGTTCATGCAGGTGACAAGGTGTCGCCAGGCTGCCTCCGTCTTATGTTCACCAGTCTCTTCTTCCAAATGGTCCTCGAAATCGTATGTGCTGATAAGTGTGCTCATGAAATCGCTCTCCTTGCCGTCAAGAGCATCCTTCAACAAGTAGCATGCCCATGACTCCTTGATGTGGAGCAGTCCCATCACGAGATGGGGCAGGTCAAGGGCTTTGGCACTGCTGTTAACAACTTGGTGGCATGCGTATTCTATCACTAATCCCAGTTGTGCTGATGCCTCAGGCTCATATTCCTTTCCTTCGGGAACTTTCTCAAACGTCATTATCTGTTCGTACAGACGCTCGGTAAGTATTTGAGGTGAATAATAGATCATGAGTGTCTGCACAAAGTTCTCGTCACGCATCATGGCCAGTAGCAAGTGCTCTGGTGTGACGAATTCGCTCCTGTCATTCCGACAGTACTCCATAGCAATTTGCAGTATCCTGGCTGCACGGTCTGTCTGTGTTATCTCTGCCATAAGCCTACTCTTTTTCTGGTTCAACGGTCAGCCTTAACGGAAATCCAGCCTCGCGGGCCATCTTGGTGGCCTTGTTCTTTTTAGACACTGCTATGTCGTAACTGTAGATGCCCACCACAGCCTTGTCGGAGTGGTGAACTTTCAGCATCAGGGCCTCAGCCTCTGTCTCGCTCTTGAAGAACACCTCTGTCAGTATCTTCACCACGAACTCCATCGTGGTGAAGTCATCGTTGTAGATGGTCACTTTGTAGCGTCGCGGCTCTCGCAGGTCGGTGCGTTGCCGGTCGCGTATGCTTGTCTGTTCTTTTGCCATGTTCGATATTTTCAGTTTGCAAAGGTACGAATAAGCGTGTAAAAAACCAAAAAAAGGGGGCGTTCCTTATAGTTTTTTGTGCAGACAGGTCTGTAATTCGAAAAAAATATGTAAGTTTGCAGCCAAAAAGAACAACGGAAGATTATGAGTTTAGAAAAACAAGCAAAGATTTATGTCGCTGGCCATCGCGGATTGGTCGGTTCGGCTATATGGAACAATCTCAAGCAGAGAGGGTACACGAACTTAGTGGGACGGACACACAAGGAACTGGACTTGACCGACCAGGTAGCCGTCCGGAAATTTTTTGATGAAGAACGCCCCGACGCCGTGGTGCTGGCTGCTGCCTTTGTGGGTGGTATCATGGCCAACTCGCTCTATCGTGCAGACTTTATCATGCAGAACATGAAGATGCAGTGCAATGTCATCTCCGAGTCCTACGCTCACGGTGTCCAGAAGCTACTGTTCCTTGGCTCGACGTGCATCTACCCGAAGAACGCGCCGCAGCCCATGAAGGAGGACTGCCTGCTGACATCGCCCTTGGAGTACACCAACGAGGAGTATGCCATTGCGAAAATTGCCGGTCTGAAGATGTGTGAGTCGTACAACCTGCAGTATGGCACGAACTACATTGCTGTCATGCCCACCAACCTCTATGGTCCTAATGATAACTTCCATCTTGAGAACTCGCATGTTATGCCTGCCATGATGCGTAAGGTGTGGCTGGCTAAGCTTATCCATGACAGGGACTGGGATGCTATTCGTAGCGACATGGACAAACGTCCTGTGGAAGGTATCGACGGTTCGGCTACTGACGAAGCCATAGAAAAAGTACTCTCAAAGTACGGTATATATAATAATAAGGTTGTACTCTGGGGAACGGGAACACCGCTGCGTGAGTTCCTGTGGAGCGAAGACATGGCCGATGCCTCGGTCCACGTGCTGCTGAATGTCAATTTCTCCGATATTATCGGTATCGAAAAGTATTCGAGTGTACACTACGGAGCTGCTACTGATGGTGCTGTGGACCGAAACCACTCGGCAGGCCGTGGCGGAGCCATACCCAAGTTGGGTGAGATCCGCAATTGTCACATCAATGTGGGTACAGGCAAGGAACTGACCATCCGTCAATTGTCGGAGCTGGTGGTCAAGGCCGTGGGCTTTGAGGGTGAGGTGGAGTTCGACGCATCCAAACCCGACGGCACCATGCGCAAGCTCATCGACGTGTCCAAGCTGCACTCGTTGGGCTGGACGCACCGGGTGGAAATCGAGGACGGTGTCCGACGGCTCTTTGAATGGTACACCAAGGCGTGAAATAACAGAACGAAAGGTTTTTCGGCCGTTTTTGTGTTAATCTTCCCAAAATAGGCCGATTTCTCTTTCAGATTAGTTAACTTTGCACTCCAATTTATTACACAAATACATATTATAAATTCAGACTTATGTCCAACAACAAGACCATCATCGGTTCCAAAATAAAGGGAATCAGGGAGTCCAAGAACCTCACCATCGAGGAAATCTCCGAACGCAGCGGCCTGTCAGCCGACCAGATTAACTCCATAGAGAACGACGAGCACCTGCCCTCCCTGGGGCCGCTGATCAAGATTGCCCGAGCCTTGGGTGTACGCTTGGGCACCTTCATGGATGACAGCGATGCCTTAGGTCCTGTAGTGACCCGTGCCGCTGACCGCGAACGTGACAGTAGCATCAGTTTCTCAAATGGTGCTACCGATGCCAGACAGCACATGGAGTATCATCCGTTGGCTCAGCAGAAGGCAGGTCGCCACATGGAGCCGTTTGTCATCGACATCAATCCCGAGGACAGTCCTAACTTCCAACTGTCGGCTCATGAGGGTGAGGAGTTCATCTACGTCATGCAGGGCGAGGTGGAGATTGTCTATGGCAAGGATACCTATGCACTGAAGGAGGGTGACAGCATCTTCTATGACAGCATCGTCAAGCACCACGTCCACGGTGCCCCCGGCAAGAGTGCCAAGATCCTGGCTGTGGTCTATATTCCATTTTAATTAGTAATTGTGATTACCTGAGAAGATGGAAGCAAAAAGCGTGAGATTAGACATGGCAGGCAGGCCACTGCCAGACAGAACATATCCTGCAGAGACTGGAAGTGCCGGTTATACACTCCATGAGCGGACGCTCGGCCAGTGGCTAGAACATTGGGCCGAGACAACGCCTGACAAGGAATACATCGTATATTCAGACCGCAACCTGCGCTTCACATGGGCCAAGTTCAACGAACGTGTCGATAACCTGGCCAAGGGGCTTATCTCCATTGGCGTGAAGAAAGGCTCGAACGTAGGCATCTGGGCAACGAACGTGCCCGACTGGCTGACGTTCCTCTATGCCACTGCGAAGATCGGTGCCGTGCTCGTGACGGTGAACACCAACTACAAGCAGAACGAGCTGGAGTACCTCTGCAAGGACTCTGACATGGAAGTCCTCTGCATTACCGACGGCACATGGGACTGTAACTATGTCGATATGACCTATACCATGCTGCCCGAACTGAAGACCTGTGAGCGCGGCCACCTGAACAGTGAGCGGTTCCCCTATCTGAAGAACGTTGTCTTCATCGGCATGGAGAAGTATCGCGGCATGTACAACACGGCCGAGCTTCTGCTCCTCGGACAGAATGTCGAGGACGAGACGCTCAACGAGATGAAGAAGGAGGTCAGTTGCTACGACGTTTGTAACATGCAGTACACCTCGGGCACCACAGGATTCCCCAAGGGTGTTATGCTTACCCACTTTGGCATTGCCAACGACGGCTACTTCACCGGCGAGAACATGGGCTTCACCCAGGACGACAAGCTCTGCGTGTGCGTGCCCCTGTTCCACTGCTTTGGCGTGGTGCTCGCCACGATGAACTGCCTGACCCACGGCTGTACGGAGGTGATGGTCGAGAAGTTCGACCCGCTCGTCGTGCTGGCCTCTATCCATAAAGAGCGTTGTACGGCGGTCTATGGCGTACCGACGATGTTCATTGCCGAGCTGAACCACCCGATGTTCGACATGTTCGACCTCACCTGCCTGCGTACGGGCATCATGGCCGGTAGCCTCTGTCCTATCGAGCTGATGAAGCAGGTGTCGGAGAAGATGTATATGACCATTACATCGGTCTATGGACTTACAGAGTCGTCGCCTGGCATGACGCAGACCTGCCTGAACGACACGTTCGAACAGCGCTGCACCACCGTAGGCCGCGACTTTCCGTTTGTCGATGTGAAGGTGCTCGACCCCGAGACGGGCGAGGAGTGTCCTGTCGGCGTGCAGGGTGAGATGTGCTGTAAGGGCTTTAATGTGATGAAGGGTTACTACAAGAACCCCGAGGCCACGGCTGAGGTCATCGACAAGAACGGTTATCTGCACTCCGGCGATCTTGGCGTGAAGGACGAGGAGGGCTTCTACAAGATTACAGGGCGCATCAAAGACATGATTATCCGTGGCGGCGAGAACATCTATCCGCGTGAGATTGAGGAGTTCCTCTACCACATGCCTGGCATCCGTGATGTGCAGGTGGCTGCCGTGCCCTCGAAGAAATACGGCGAAGCCGTGGGTGCTTTCATCATCCTCGAAGAGGGTGCGAAGATGACCCCTGAGGACGTGCAGTTGTTCTGCCGCGGCAAGATAGCCCGCTACAAGATACCGAAGTACGTGTTCTTCATCGACCAGTTCCCGCTGACCGGCTCTGGTAAAATCCAGAAGTTCAAGCTGAAAGAAATGAGCCTCGAACTGTGCAAGCAGCAAGGCATCGAGGTTGTCTGACAAACATAAAAACGGCAGTAAGATATGATATCATTCACACTGAGCCTGCTGGCTCTTCTTTTGGGTTATCTGCTCTATGGACGTTTCGTGGAGCGTGTGTTCGGTCCTGACGACCGTGTAACACCAGCCGTGGCCAAGGCTGACGGTATAGACTATATCGTGCTTCCCAACTGGAAGATTTTCATGATACAGTTCCTGAACATCGCTGGAACAGGCCCCATCTTCGGGGCCATCATGGGAGCCAAGTTCGGTCCGATGGCCTATCTGTGGATAGTGCTGGGCTGTATCTTTGCCGGTGCTACCCATGACTACCTCTCGGGTATGCTCTCCATGCGTAATGACGGTGCCGGTTTGCCTCAGCTTATCGGTAAATATCTGGGTAACACAACAAAGTCGCTGATGCTCTTTTTCACTGTGTTGCTGCTTGTCATGGTGGGTACGGTGTTTGTCTATTCACCGGCAGAAATCCTGCATTCCATTGGTGGCGAGACCATGATGTGGGTGGTCATCATTTTCTGTTACTATATAGTTGCCACGATGCTGCCCATTGACAAGATTATTGGCAAGGTCTATCCGCTGTTTGCTTTCTCGCTTCTTTTCATGGCAGGTGCGCTGATGGTGTGGTTGTTCCTGCACTGGCCGACGTTACCTGAGTTGTGGACACACTGCTATAACATGGGCATGGCTACAGAGCCTGACAAATGGACTGATGCCATCTTCCCCGCACTCTTCATAACAGTAGCTTGTGGAGCCATTTCCGGCTTCCATGCTACGCAGAGTCCGCTCATGGCCCGTTGCGTGAAGAGTGAGAAGATGGGACGTCCAATCTTCTATGGAGCCATGATTACCGAGGGTGTGGTGGCACTGATCTGGGCCACGGTTTCCGCTTGGTTCTTCTATGGCAGCCCGGCTCCAGGATATGAACTGATTGAAGCCGCGAAAAGCGGATTCCACACTTCTGCTCCGGCAGTGGTGAACTTGGTATGCAACGACTGGCTAGGAGTAGCAGGTGCTGTCCTTGCCATGCTCGGCGTGGTGGCAGCCCCGATTACCAGTGGCGACACAGCATTCCGTTCTGGTCGTCTTATTGTGGCCGATTGGCTGAAGATGGACCAGCGCCCTATTGCCAAGAGACTGATGATCTGCATTCCGATGTTCATTTGTTCTATCCTGATGCTGATATGGCAGATAGAGAATCCTGATGGCTTCAACACCATCTGGCAGTACTTTGGATGGTCTAACCAGGCACTCTCCGTGTTCACTCTGTGGACGCTGACGGTCTATCTGGTCCGGGAGCATAAGTGTTTCTGGCTGACGCTGATTCCTGCGCTCTTCATGACCACCGTCTGCTCGACGTGGCTCTTCGTGTCGAAGCAGGCCTTCGACCTTGGCAGCGTGGGCTATATCATCGGCGGCTGTTGTTTCTGTGTGGCCCTAACATGGTTTGTCTTATGGAAAAAAAGAAACTGAAATATGATAAAGAAAATTGTATCTCTCGTTGCGGCCTTGATGGTTTCAATGGCTTCGCATGCACAGTTTGAGGCTGGCAAGACTTACATCGGTGCCTCATTATCGAGTTTTGACCTCAGCTACAGCGGACTCTCAGAAGGCCGTCTCGGATTGCAGGGAAAAGGTGGCTATCTTTTTGCTGATAACTTGATGGCCTTGGCACAGCTGTCGTACGAGAAGCAGAAGGACATGCCCTATACACTGACCTTAGGTGCCGGCGGACGCTACTATATTGTGCAGAACGGTCTCTACCTCGGTGCTTCGGCTCTTTTCAAGCATCGTGACCGCTATGACGACATCCTGCCGAGTGTCCAGGTTGGCTATGCCTTCTACATCAGCCGTACCGTGACTATTGAGCCGGAACTGTACTACGAGCAGTCGTTCAAGAACCACAAGGATTATAGTCAGGTGGGACTGCGTGTAGGCATCGGCATCTATCTGTTCAAAGACGCTACCCAAAACTAAAAATTCAAATTATATCAGCTTATGTTAAGTGTAGATGAATTGGTTGACAGACTCATCGATCTGTCTTTCGCTGAAGATATTGGCGACGGTGACCATACCACCCTGTGCTGCATCCCGGAGGACGCGATGGGTAAGTCTCATCTGCTCATCAAGGAGGATGGCATTCTGGCCGGAGTGGAAATTGCCAAGGAGGTGTTCCGCCGCTTCGATCCCACCATGCAGGTGGAGGTGCTGATGGGCGACGGAAGCCGTGTGAAGAAGGGTGACATTGCCATGGTTGTCACAGGCAAGGTGCGCTCGCTGTTGCAGACGGAGCGGCTGATGCTGAACATTATGCAGCGTATGAGCGGCATCGCCACGATGACCGATAAGTATGTGGAGCGGCTGAAGGGTACGGGAACCCGTGTGCTCGATACCCGCAAGACCACGCCGGGCATGCGCATGCTGGAGAAGCAGGCCGTGAAGATTGGCGGCGGCACGAACCACCGTATCGGACTCTTCGACATGATTCTGCTCAAGGACAACCATGTAGATTTCGCCGGCGGCATCACCAACGCCATCGACCGCTGCCATGCCTATCTCAAGGAGAAGGGGCTCGACCTGAAGATTGAGATTGAGGTGCGCTCGTTCGACGAGCTGCAGCAGGTGCTCGACCACGGCGGCGTTGACCGTATCATGCTCGACAACTTCAGCGTACCCGATACGAAGAAGGCCGTCCTGCTGATTGACCACCGCTATGAGACCGAGTCATCCGGCGGCATCACCTTCGACACCATCCGCGACTATGCCGAGCAGGGTGTTGACTTCATCAGCGTGGGTGCCCTGACACATAGCGTCAAGGGGCTTGACATGAGCTTCAAAGCATGTTAAGCACCGTACTCAGTATCTTATTAAGCATCTTCGTCCCGCCAGTGGATTACGACATCTCTCTGGCGGGGAACTTTGGCGAACCCCGTCCCAATCATTTCCATGGTGGGCTTGACATCAGAACCGATGGGGTAGAGGGCAAGCACATCTATGCTATTGGCGACGGTTACGTCTCGCGTATCACCGTCGGTCTTGATGGTTTCGGCAATGCCGTCTATATCACTCATCCTACGGGCCAGACTTCCGTCTATTGTCATCTGAAGTCCTTTTCACCGCGTATCAAGGCGGCACTGCGCAAATACCAGTACAGCTATGAGACCAGCGTGGCCGATGCCCGTCTGACACCGCTCGACGTTCCTGTCAGTCAGGGACAGTTCATTGCCCTCAGTGGCAATACGGGGCATTCTACCGCCCCTCACCTGCACCTCGAAATTCACGATACGAAGACGTGGAACATGCTCGACCCGTACCAGTTCCTCAACGAGTACATCGAGGACACCGTGCCTCCTCAGGCACATGCCTTCATGGCCATACCGCATGGCGGTACATTCAACGGCAGCACTGCCAAGGGGGTGTTCAGCCGGGGCAATGCCCTTACTGCCTGGGGAAAGGTGGGCTTCGCCGTCTGGGCCGATGACTATATGCAGGGAGCCTACAACCACTACGGCATTCATGAGACGCTGCTCTACGTTGACGGGCAGATGGCTTTCCACAGTGTGGTTGACAATATCCCCGTGCGACTCAATCGTATGGTGAATTCATGGGGCGACTACGACCACTGGCTCCATCACCGCACATGGTACATGAAGTCCTATATCGACCCAGGCAACCGCCTTGCTTGTCTTCAGGCTGGTGAAGGCCGTGGCATTATCGACTTCTGCGAGGAGCGCGACTATCATCTCGAGTATGTCCTCCGCGACTTCAAAGGCAACGAGGCACGCTACCCCTTCACCGTCACAGGCACGCCAGCTCCCTCTGTCCGCTATGCTGCGGCGGTGCCGCAGCCACTCCTCCGCTGGAACCGCACCAACAGCTACTCCCGCCCCGGTCTGCAGCTCATTGTTCCTTATGGCTGCATCACCACGGACGTCCCGCTGCATCCCGTCATCAAGAGCCAGCCCGATGCCCTCTCCGATGCCTGCCAGTTCTCACTGTCGTCGCTCCCGCTCATGTATGATGTGCCTTTGAGCTTCTACGTCCGCCAGCCCTCCACCGACGTGGTCAATACTTTTGACCCATCGAAACTTTACATCACCGACGAGAACGGTCGCTACTATGGTAGTGACTACCACGATGGGTGGGTCACGGGCCGCATCCGTGAACTGGCCGGCCGCTATGAGGTGGCCTATGATGACCAGCCCCCTGTCATCCGTCTCGTTTCTGCTACCAACAACCGCCTCCTGCTGAGCGTCACCGATGCTGACAGCGGCATTGCCTCATGGACGGCGGCCGTTGACAACCGTTTCGTTGTCTTCGATGCCATCGAGAAGTCTGCGACATACGCTTTCGACTTACGTGAGTCATGGTTACGGCATTCCGGCGGCCAGCACCGCCTCCATTTCGAGGTTACCGACAACTGCGGTAACAGTTCTGTTTACGAAACTTCATTTAATTATTAAGAAGAGATATGAGAAAGATTGTTTTGTGTTTTTCGTTTTTTGCAGCAATAAGTATGGAAGCTCAGACGGCTCAGGCCGTACAAACGGACACGCTCCAATTTATGAGAGATATCAGAGCTTTCGGCTGCTTTGCTGATTCGGCTGTGCTCAACAAGAAAATCGTTGATTCGCTTGCCATACGTCAGGATACGCTCATCGCCCATTACCGTGCCATCAAACCTGCTCTCA
The DNA here is from genome assembly GCA_946186505.1 of uncultured Prevotellaceae bacterium. GTDB lineage: Bacteria > Bacteroidota > Bacteroidia > Bacteroidales > Bacteroidaceae > Prevotella. Next base: position 109,101 of record CAMHNI010000004.1, read on the forward strand.
CTGACAAACAGGTGGAGGAGTACAACCGCATCAGGGGCCGCTATACACGGCGCATCATCGAATACCGTGGTGACCGCGTTGGAGAAGGTCTTCAGGTCACAGGCGACAGCATAGCCGCCAAGGCCGGTCGGGTGGGCAAGTCCATCGGCGGCTTCTTCAAGGGCATGTTCGAGAAATAGTCTTTGACCCTTTTCATTTTGGGGCAGTGCGTTCCCCTTTCATTTTAAGTAGTCGGTGCAGTCGGGCCCGATGTAGTAGCCTGCTTCCGGTGGCTGGTTGTAGCCCACGTTCTGAGTGGCCACGCTGAGACGGTAGGGGACGTCCTCCATCAGACAGCCGATACGGTAGTCCGTAGGTATGGTTGTTACATAGAGACGCAGTTCTGTCGATTCCCGGTTGCGCATGAGCACCTCTTCGCGCCAGTCGCCGAGGATGTCGGCCTGCAGGCAGGGGTTCGACTTGGTGCCATTGTTGAAGACACCGTCAAACCGTTGGACATCTACCACCTGACGGCTCTGCCAGTCGTACTTCGTAACGGTGGCATGGTCCAGCAGTTCGCGCAGCAGGTCACCATCCCACCAGATGCCGAAGTTGATGGGCAGCCATCGGCCGTTGAGCACGATGGTGTTCTGGTGCTGTGGGTCATCGGCATCCTTGGCGGCATTGAGGATGTCACCCGTCATGGTGCGTATGCCATGGCTGTCGGTTGACCACATCTCGCAGCCGGGATTTGTCGGGTCGATGTCGGCAGCCATGCAACGTCCCACATCGCTGGTGGATTTGATTTGGAAGATGACCTCACCAGTGCGGGCGTTCCTCAGTTCGGAGCCGTCGCGGCGGTTCTCGTGGCAGTCCCAGATGAACAGTTCGTTGGTCCCGGGTTGGGCTACGAGGTGGATGGCATCGCCGTGGCCGAAGCCTGTGTTGTAGAGTCCTTGTCCATTGTGGTCAACGGCCATCGCGCCGTAGGTTATCTCGTCGCAGCCGTCGCCGTCAACATCAGCCACACGCAGGTTGTGGTTGCCCTGTCCGGCGTATGAGGCCCATTCGGGCTGGTTGGTGTCGAACGTCCATCGGTTTTTCAGTTTCTTACCGTCCCAGTCCCAGGCGGCGATGACCGTCCGTGTGTAGTAGCCCCGGCAGAAGAGGGCACTCGGATGCTCACCGTCCAGATAGCCCACGGCTGCCAGGAAACGGTCGGAGCGGTTGGCACGGCTGTCTCCCCAGCTGCTGAGCTCTCCACGTTCGGGTATGTATGGCGCGGTGTCGAGGACACGTCCCGTCAGTCCGTCAAACACGGACAGGTATTCCGGTCCGGTGAGGATGCGTCCGTTCGGTGCCCTGTGGTCGGCTAACGAGTCGCCGATGACGCGGCCCTGGCTGTCACGGGTGCCGTCGCCGGTCTTGACCATTAGTTCTGCCCGTCCGTCGCCGTCGAAGTCATAGACCATGAACTGCGTGTAATGCGCTCCTGCACGGATGTTACGTCCCAGATTGATACGCCAGAGCAATTCGCTGTTGACGGATTGACCGTTCCCTATTTTATAGCAGTCGATGAGCACAGGGCCGGTAAAACCGTCGTGGGCATTGTCGTGGGCGTTCGTCGGCTCCCACTTCAGGAATATTTCGTACTGGCCGTCACCATCGACATCGCCCACCGAGGCATCATTGGCAGAGTAGGCGTAACCTTCGCCGCCAAGGGGCTTTTGGATGGGTATGGGCAGATAGCCTGTCGGAGCATCGTCCTTCAACGTGAAAGTCCCGTCCCTGTCCCCTTCCCGTTGAATGAGAGGAGTGCTTACTTTGTAGGTTGCGTCTGTCGGCAGTGGATGGTCGTCAATGAAGAATGTGCCGCCGGTGGTGAGCGGGGTAGGGGTGAGCCTGACACCATTACGATATACGTTGAACGGCAGTCCCTTGGGGTCGCTGCTGAGAGTGCGCCAACTGACGGCTACTTTGCCGTCAGGGGTACGGACGGCCACAACGCCCCGGTTCAGCCGTTCGCGCTGGAGCTTGGATTTGTCGTAGTTGGTCTGTGCTGCCGTGGGGGTGGTCGGCATCATGGTCAGTGTCAGTAGTAGTAGCAGTAGTTTCATTTGTGTGGTTAATAATTAGCGTTCTTAACTTCGTTTCTCTGTGATGATACCATGTCGGTAGGCGTGTAGCAGTTGCTTCAGGTCGCTCACCTGTTCTCGCAGCTCCCGTCCCTTGTCGGTATCGGCCACGAGCATGCGGTGAGCCGACATCTCGACAATCTGCGTGGACGACTTGATGTCGGTGCCTCGGATGATGGCATCCTTTGTCGAGGTGAACGGTTCGTGCTGCACCAGCTGGAAGCCCCGACTGTGGTAGATGAGTGTGTAGCCGGCAATGCCCGTCTCCGAGTGGTACGCCTCGGAGAATCCGCCGTCGATGACCATCAGCCGTCCGCCCGCCTTGATGGGGTTCTCGCCCTTCGAGGCGTGTACGGGCACGTGGCCGTTGATAATGTGGCGGTTCTGTCCCGTGACACCGAACGCATCGAGGATGAGGTCACAGACAGCCTCGTTGTCGCGTAGCCTGAAGTAGGCTCCCTTTTCTTCGCGGTAGGTGTCCTTGTCGGTGAGGAAGTAGCGCTCGAAGGTGGCCATCTTCGACTTGTCGAACAGCGGAGAGTCCTTGCCGCACCATAGGTAGAGGAAGTAGTCGCGGGCGTATGCCTTCTGTTCCGGCTCGGTATCGTTCTCAAAGGCAGAACGTACCAGCTGTCCGATATAGGACATGAGGGCCTTGCCCTGATAGCGGTTGCCCAGTATCTCGACATCCTTCAATGTACCATCGTCGTTCAGGGGTACCGAAGCATGGTAGAGCAGGTTCTGGTTGCAGACATGATACATGCAGCCGTGGGAGAGGATGGTGCGGATATGCTTGCGTAGTTTCTCAGACACGCGGAACGAGTGGTGCAGCTTCTGCATCAGCTCTGTCTCCTCAGCGGTCATTCCTTCAGTCCCTGTAGGGAAGTTGCAGTCCTTCATAGCGTACGCCTTGCCGTCGATGACACAGGTGCCGTGAAGGGTATCGACAGACTCCAACAGGCAGCGATCCTCCATCTTCCACTCCGGGTGGCGGTGGAAGAGGGCGGCCTCCTGCTTGAACTGTATGACGCTGATGGCCTTGTGCATCTTGGCTGTCAGCTGCAGTGTCTTGTCATCCAGCTTGCCGGGTTTCAGCAGTTTGGGCATGAACTCCGTGCAGGGGTCGTTGCCATAGGTCTCGAGAGCGAAGGTGGCCAAGGGCAGCAGGTTGATGCCGTAGCCGTCCTCGAGGGTGGCCAGATTGGCATAGCGCAGTGAGAGACGCAGCACGTTGCAGATACAGGCATCGTTGCCCGCGCAGGCTCCCATCCAGAGCATGTCGTGGTTGCCCCACTGGATGTCCCATGAGTTGTAGCGGCGCATGACGTCCATGATGATGTGCGCCCCCGGGCCTCGGTCGTAGATGTCGCCGAGGATGTGCAGCTGGTCGATAGCCAGCCGCTGAATGACGTTGCAGAGTGCGCAGATGAAGTCATCGGCACGTCCCGTCGAAATGATGGTATCGACGATGACGGCCACGTAGGCCGCCTTGTCCTGGTCGTCGGGCCGCTCGTGCAATAGCTCCTCAATGATATATGAGAACTCCTCGGGTAGCGCCTTGCGCACCTTCGAGCGGGTGTATTTTGATGAGACGTCTCGGCACACACGGACCAGCTGGTGAATGGTGATGTGGTACCAGTCGTCGATGTCGTGGTCGGTGGCTTTCACCAGTTCGAGTTTCTGTTCGGGATAGTAGATGAGCGTGCAGAGCTCTTTTTTCTCAGACTCGCGAATGCTGTTGCCGAAGATTTCGCCCACCTTGCGCTTGATGTTGCCGGAGGCATTCTTCAGGACGTGTTCGAAGGCTTCGTTCTCGCCGTGTATGTCGGCAAGGAAGTGTTCCGTGCCCTTGGGCAGGTTCATGATGGCCTCAAGGTTGATGATTTCCTTGGCTGCGTCGGCAACCGTTGGAAACGATTGTGACAGCAGGTTCAGGTAGTGCATGTCTGCAGGTGTATTCATATTCTCAGATGATTGGTCAGTTGTTGGCGTATGAGCTGGGTCTGCCGGTCGTCAACAGGTGTGGACGGCAGGAACCCCTCGTCGATGCCGGTCAGTTCGGTGAGAACGCAGAGCAGCCGCCGGAAGTATTTCAGCAGCCGTTTCTCTTCGAGCGTATCGTTCAGCAGGTCATCCTCCACATGACCGTTGCGGAGGGCACGGTCCAGCTCGACGAAGTGGCGCAGCGTCAGCGGACCGTGGTGCATCTCGGCCACGAGTCCGACCACGTCGTGAGCCATGGGCTTCGGTTTCTGGTAGTCCGTAGGCAGGTAGCTGCTGGTCAGGGCGGTCTCTATATAGGGATGGTTGATGCCGAGGATTCTGGCCCCCAGGTCGATGACGGTGCGTACATCCTCGTGGTCGGCATAAATTAACAGACGGCGCCACTCCTGCTCATCAACGGCGGGTATGTCATCGGTCACCCATCGTCTGTCGCCGGTGATGCCGGCCTTGAGCAGCAGTTTCATCAGCTGCCGTCCGTCCTGCGACATCAGTTCCAGTGTGTTGGAGTCCATCACCTTGCGGTAAATCTCCTTGGTGTGGCTGGCCATGGCCTCGGGGGTGATGGAGTTGGTGATGACCGCGTTGCGAATGACCTCTATGCGCGGGTTCCACCCTAAGTGGCGCAGTGCCTCGGCCTCCATGGCACCCTGGGCTATCACGACGTAGGAGTGCTCGACCAGGCGGCGCTGCCAGAGGAGCGTCTTGCAGAGTTTCTCGCTCAGCCGCCGTTCACTGACAATCCACGGTTCCAGACCGCCGTGGGGGGTAAATACAATGCGGGCACCCTGGCGGTGGGCCTCGAAGGCCTGGCGCACTGTCTTGTACTGCCAGCAGCCATGGACATGGACAATGTCGGGGCGGCCGTCGCCGGTCGTCTCCCGCTCTTGAAGCATGGCTACATGGCGTTCTATCAGCGGCTGGTTGTCAGGAAACAGGTGTTCTACTCTCAATGCTTATAGGTTATCTGCCCTTTTGCAGTTTGTATTTCTCGTCGCCGAACAGTCGCAGCAGGTCGTGGGCACGGGTGGCATCGACCACCATGAAGTCATAGCAGCCGCGCAGGTATCTCATCCAGCGCACATGGTGCGCCTTGTCATGCTTGTGCTCCGTCTTGCTGACGATGCTCCGTGCCTTGTCCAGGTCTTCGAACGTCTGCAGGCGCACATCGCCCGTCTTGCGGCTGATGTAGCCTAAGGCCAGCACGGTAGGGGCGGCGAGTGCTTCAGCCAGTTCGGCTATCCACTGGCCGGAGGGGGGTGGCGTGCTGATGTCGGCAAAGACTATCCACTGCTGCTTAGCAGCCTTGACACCGATGGTGAGTGCCATCTTCCGGCGGTTTGGCTGGAACTGGTATTTCGGCAGGAAAGTTGTGTATAGGTTCTTGTGGTCAGCTTTCAGGCTTTTCAGTACATCAGCGGTGTCGTCGGTTGAAGACATATCGACGATGATGACCTGGTAGCCCGGCTCGTACTCCTGTTCCAGGAAGACCGGCAAGTTCTCCTCTATCTTCCGGGCATCGTCGCAGGTCGTGATGATGACGCAGAATGTAGGTTGGTTATCGGGAGTGTTCATGTTCTTGCTTTTCTTTTCAGATTAGCCGTCCGCAGTAGGTAAACATGCTGGGAAAGTCGGCTTCAAGGATGACTGGTTCGCGGAACAGACCGAAGACGGCACTGCCCGAGCCTGACATGGCGGCATAGACGGCACCGAGGTCATAGAGCCGCTGCTTGATCTGACCGATTTCGGGATGCAGGGCGAAGACGCTCTGCTCGAAGTCGTTGACAAGCTCCTCGCGCCAGGTCTCGACGGGCTGCATGATAATGTCGCGGCAGTTCTTGGCAGGATGCTGCGGCTTGACGAGCGAGAAGGCCTCCTTCGTCGATACGGGTATGTCGGGGCGTACCACGGCAATGTGGTAGTCGGACAAGTCGAGGGCTATAGGCTGCAGTTGCTCGCCGATGCCCTCGGCGTATGCCGGTCGGCTGAGGATAAAGAACGCGCAGTCGGCACCCAGGCGTGCGGCGTATGCCATCATCTGTTGGTCTGACAGTCCTATGGTGAACATCTCGTTCAGGAGTTTGATGGTGTAGGCGCAGTCGCTGGAACCGCCGCCCATGCCCGCCTGTGTGGGTATGGCCTTATAGAGGTGGGCGTGGACACGGGGCAGCTGCGGGAAGTCCTGCTTCAGCAGCTGGTAGGCACGCACCACGAGGTTGCGCTGCTCATCGCCCTCGACATCGAGGTTGGTCACCTTGATGTCGCAGTCCGACGGCGAAGGGAATCGTGTGTTCATCAGCGTCAGCTCAAGGGCGTCCTTGATGGGCACGGGGTAGAAGACGGTCTGCAGGTCGTGATAGCCGTCGGGACGGCGCCCGACAACGTTCAGACCCAGATTGACCTTGGCTATGGGAAATGTTATCATGGCCCTCAGGCTAAACTTTGGAGACGTGCAATGTACTTGCCGAGGATGTCGAACTCGATGTTGACCACGGTGCCTACGCTGATGTCCTGGAAGTTGGTGTGCTCGAAGGTGTAGGGGATGATAGCCACCTGGAAAGTGTCGCGGGTGGGGTTGCAGACGGTGAGTGACACGCCGTTGACGGTGACCGAGCCTTTATCGACGGTGAAGTAGCCGTTGCGGGCCTTGTCGGCATCGAAGTCGTACTGGAAGGTGAAATAGCTGCTTCCGTCGGCATCTTCGACAGCAATGCAGCGGGCGGTCTGATCTACATGCCCCTGGACGATGTGTCCGTCGAGCCGTCCGTTCATGAGCATGGAGCGCTCGATGTTCACCTTGTCGCCCACTTTCAGCAGTCCGAGGTTTGAACGGTCGAGGGTCTCTTTCATGGCGGTGACGGTGTAGCGGTCGCCGTCGATGGACACGACGGTCAGGCACACGCCGTTATGGGCGACGCTCTGGTCTATGCCCAGCTCGCCTGTAAACGAACAGGTCAGCGTAAAATCAATGTTCTCGCGGTCGTGCCTGACTGCTACGACAGTGGCGAATTCTTCGATGATACCAGAAAACATAATTGTCAGTTTATAAAAAAAGGGTCGTACCGATGATTTGGTGAAAACTCCAGTTTCACATGATGTGGGCGCTCTCCGTCGTTGTAATCCACCGGCTCTTTTGAAGCTCCCCTATACAGGGTAATAACATGGCCCGCCATTGGCAAGAGAAGTCATCCCGAGGTTTGTTTTTATTGTAGAGTATCCCGATCTATCAGGTACGACCCATTAGTGTTTGTTCCTCTTCGGGTGCAAAGTTACAAAGAATTTATGAATTATCAGTGCTTTGACCGTGTTTTTTTTCACTCACCCAGCCAAGAATCCTGTGGCGCTGCCAGAAAAGGACTGCGAGGAGGGCGACCAGCAGCAGAATGGCATAGAGCCAGAGGACCGGACGGGATAGCAGGGGGTGGGGAGGTACGACCACTTCGATGACCCTCATGTCGTACTTGTCGGGCGACTCGAGCAGGAAGGCTTTCACCCTGAACCGGTAGGTACCTCCGGGAATGCCGGCGTAGGAGGCCATGCGTGTCTGGTCGGCGTTTTGCCAGTCCTTGTCGTACCCTTCCAGCATGTACTGGTAGTGTATGCGGTGCTGCAGCTGGTAGTTCATGGCGGCGAAGCGAAACGCGAACGTGTCGTCGTGGCTGGGCAGCGCCACTCTCTTGGCTTCCGGCACGTAGTAGTCGAAATCGCCGTTCAGGTGAGGGCTCATCTGCATGTCGTTCAAGAAGAAGTCGGTGATGCGCAGCTTCAGCATCGAGCCGTTATTGGTCTCAAGTTTCTTGCGGTCAATGGTGTAGTAACCTTTAAGTGTTCCGAAGAGGATGTAGCCGTTGGGCAGTGTGATGGCCGACCCCTCGGAGCACATGGTCTCATCGACGCCGTCGAGGCTGGAGAAGGTGGTGAAGACTTTCTTGCCTGTGTTGTAAGAACACAGGATGTGGTCGGTGGCAAACCAGACGTTGCCGCTGAGGTCGAAGGTGATGCTCTTGATCTCCTCTGAGGGCAGGCCGTCCTTGGCACCGAATGACTCGAAGAGCCAGTTGCCTTTGGAGTCCTGACCGACGGTATGGGCTATGCCGCCGCCATTGGTGCCTATCCACATATCGCCCTTGCTGTCGCGTTCAATATTGACGATGTCGGTGCTCATGAGTATCTTCTCCGGCTCCTCCTCCGAGTTCTGCAGCTTTTCAATGTTCAGCTTCTTGTCCTTGTACGACATGAGCAGGATACCGTCTGTGGTGCCAGCCCATACTACGCCGTTTTTGTCGAGGGCTACGGTGCGTACCTTCATAAAGGAGTTACGCGGATATTTCCGCATCTCGTTTTTGTGATTTAAGAAGATGTACTTGCCACTTTTGTCGCGTGTCAGCACGTTGACACCGCCACCGTATGTTGCCACCCAGATATTGCCGTCGCGGTCTTCGACAGCCAGATAAGCCGCATTGTTGCTGAGGCTGAACTTGTCGTTATCGTCGTGGCAGAAGAGCTGCAGCGAGAAACCGCCTCCAGCCTTGGCCGTCATCTTGAACAGACCGTAATCTTTCGAGCATACCCAGTAGTTGCCTTTGGAGTCCTTGGAAATGCCGTAAATGCGTCCTATCGGGTTACCATTGTCATCCTTGTTGATGAGTGTGCGTGAGCCGTCGGGGTGTGTGACGAAGAGGGCGTTGTTCTTGTTGGCCATCAGCGTCAGCTTGCGTTCCTTGTCGTAGAACATGCCCCGGATTTCATTGTCCATAGGTGCCTTTGACTCTGGCATCAGCATGGTGCGGGTGATATTGTCCTTCAGGATTTCCAGTTTCTCCAGGCCGCGACGGCTGGTGGACATGAAGATGACACCCTCGGCCAGCTCTCTCGTGGCATTGACGGTGTTAGAGAGGTTCCAGGGGTTCGACGGGTCGTTGTGGAAGTACTCCACCACGTCAGCCTCGCGGTTGTAATAGCCATAACCGCCGCGGTTCATGCGTATCCACACTACGCCGTTCACCTCGTTGAAATAGCCTCCTATGCCATCGTGTTCGGGTACTAACACAATCTGTTCGAAATGCTTCTCGTTACCTTCCTTGATGCGGTTGGCACCGTCACGGAGGTCGGCAAACCACACTATTCCGTGACTGTCTGAATAGACGCTCAGAATGCTGATGCCCGTGGCTTTCCTGATCTGCTGAGGCTCCTGACCGTAGGAGTAAAGGTAGATGGCACCGCTCTTGCAGCCTACAAAGATGTTGTAGCCGTTGGAGAAAAGCGCCGTAATCTCCTCATCCTCAAAAAAGCCCTTGCGCGTGACGATGAGATTACCGATGTCCAGGCGGTGCAGACCTTTGTCAGTGCCCACCCAGATGTCGTCATGGTAGCCCTCGGCCATGCAGGTTACGGTCAGTCCGGCGGTGGTGATCAGCTCCATATTGGGGACTCCCCTCTCTAATTTCATCTTGTAGATACCTACACCGTCGAAGGCTCCCAGAATGTCGCCGTTGCTCATCTTGAAGAGCGGTATGTCCGTGCGGTACTCCTCGCTGCCGCTGACATTCTCAAACGGGTTGACGATGCGGTCTTGCTGACGGTTCAGCACAAAGATGCGCCCATCGTACATCCTCAACCAGATGTTCTGTTGCAGGTCGGCAAGCAAACCGTGGATGCGGTTGTGCAGGTTGGGAATATGACTGGCGTTGCCCGTCTTGTAATTGTAGAACTCGTAGCCGTCGAAGCGTGCCAGTCCGTTCCAGGTGGCAAGCCAGATGTAGCCGTAGTCGTCCTGCACGATTTCGGCTATGGCGTTACTGGCCAGTCCGTCGTCTGTCGAGTAGTGCGACAGTGAGGCCCGGAGCTGCTGTGCCCTTGTCGGGATTATAGTTAGAAAGCTTGTTGCTACGAGCAGTAATCTTAAGTAATAGTGCATATTCATGCGCCACTTGGGCTAGTTTTCTGCAAAGTTACGATTTTTTTTCCTTTCGAACAAAAGAATTCATATAAATTTTGAAAAACAGCCAAATAGGACTTCAAATTACTGTATAGCATATTTCTTTCCGTTGTTAATATAGATACCTTTCTTGGTCGGCTTGGCATTGAACTTCATGCCGCTCAACGTGTACCATGCTCCGTCAGCAACCATGGTTTCGTTCACCGTATTAATAACGGTCGTTTCATCCTCGAAGACCAAGCTCAAGCGGGCACCACTAGTTAGTCTTTCAAACTCTTCTGTCGGCAATTGCAGATAAGCCTTGTTTGCACCAATGATGCCTGCACCAGAGAGGGGATGGAATCCTCTATTGTCACCAGTTCCTCCAAAGATGAGGTTGGTGTAAAAGCCATCTGTCTGGTTCAGTTCATCGGTGCCGCTGGAAGCGTGGAGCAGGTTGGTTGCAATAGGATCTGCAGAAACTAAAGCAGGTACATTGTAATCGCCACCCTTGCCCACCAGATAAAGACCAGTGTTGGCAGGTACTTGATTTACCTTGCTTAATGAAAGCGTAGCGGTAGTAGGATTAAACGCAGTAATGACGTATGCCTTCAAGCCTTCCACATCTGTAAAGTCTAGGGCATTATCAAAACTAAAGGTACGTGAATAGTCAGATGCTATATGTTTGTAAACACCAGAAACTTTTATAGATGTAGTACCCACATCCTCACCCCAAGGTCTGGTCATTAAGGTTACTTGGGGTAGTACGCCGTTCTTGACACCTTTTTCTTTATGTGTGTCTTCAGAAAAGACCAATTTGTACTCTGTCGAACCTGTAGGAATCATCTCATTGGTCTGATCTTCCCAGAAAGCAACACACCATCCTGACGGTACAGGTTCGGCAAATGTCATGACTACATAATCACATCCTGTTACGTCAACATTTATGGTCTTGATGGCAAATTGAAGATTACCAGTTGCAGTATAGGTGGTGTAATCTGAACCAACTACCGCTGTGGCTGCCGGAAAACCTGTTTCCACATTCTCTTGAGGTATTTTTACAAGACTATTAATAGAAACAGAAGCTGGCCTGACACGATGTTTGTAAATACCTTGGACTTTAGCTGTTTTAGGTCCATAATCCCACATAGTCATCAGAGTAATTTGAGGGAGCACACCGTTTTTAACTCCAATGTCTTTATGCGTATCTTCAGAAAAAAACAACTTGTATTCTGTTGCACCTACAGGAACAGGTTCAGTGGTCTGATCTTCCCAGAAAGCAACAAACCATCCATTAGGAACAGCCTCAGCAAACTTAATAACCACATAGTCGCAGTTTTCCACATCAATATTCAATGTCTTGATGGCAATGTTTAATTGTCCGTCTTGTCCCGATTTTGTCGTGTAGGTGGTGAAATCTGTCCCTTCAACTATGTCTGCCTTTGTAAAACTGGTTTCCACGTTCTCTTGTGGGATTTCAATCAGGCCATATTCTTCTTCCGCTTCTCCCGTCTGGTAAACGGCGATGTCGGTAACATTGATGGCGTCGCTGGCCGTGGGCCGTGTCATCGTCAGCTTATACTCACCCCAGCCGTCTGTCACCTCAAAAGGTAACTCAACATTCTCACCCACGTTGACGGAGGTGTTGAGCACAGCCGTATTCGGGCTTGTCAGCTTCTGAATTTTCACGGTGATGGTCTTACCAGCCGCTCCTGTTGAATTGAAACAGAGCTTGTACTTGCCGCTATTGAACTGCAGCGAATGATAGACATTCTTATTGTCAGCAGTATATTGATCGCCGCCGAACTCTAACAGCGTGGTGCCGCTATTCATGGTCCAACCGTGGCTGGTGGGGGTGAAACCTGCCGTCTCTATACGGGGGCGCCACTTCAGCGTAGGGTCGCATGACGAGTCGAGCGTGTAATCCTTAAAGAAGTTCCACATGGTCAAGGCAGAATTGCCATCCTCGGTGTTGGCGGTATATGCTACATGTCCCATACCGTCAATCTCGTAAAAAATGTATGGGAAGCTACCGTCACCAGCACGATATACGCTTTTTGTGTACTTGCCACTCACCGTGGTCTTTTCTGGCACGGGGTTGGCACCAAGGCGCGCCACCATCTCATCGACAATCGTTGGTACTTTCGAGTACAACACAAAACCATCTTCTTTGCCATGGATATGCAGGAAAGGTACGGGACGACTTCCAGTATGGCGCAGGTGGAACTCATTGATGGGATAGCCACTGATAGCGGCGCAGGCGGCGATGATGTCGCTACAGGCATTACTCATCGCGTAGGTCATCATACCGCCATTGGAGAAGCCGCAGCAGTAGATACGCTTGCGGTCAATCGTGTATTTCGAGGCCACATCCTCAATGACGGCCTTCAGGAACTCTACGTCGAAGTTGTTATCGCCTGTGGCCGTCCAGCCTGTGGTGGAACCACCAAAGCCGATGGGGAATGCGGTTACCTTGCCCTGCGGATAGGCCACGATACAACCCTCCGTATCGGCCACACCTGTCGAGAACGGACTTTTATCGGTACTATGGCCGTTAGCGCCGTGCAGCGACAGCACCAACGGGCAATTAGCTTGAACATTATCGGGAACATAGAGTTGGTAATTACGGGTCTCGCCTCCAATAGTGATGTTGACATTTTCATCGACCGTGTCTGCCTGCATCATCTGCGCGAAACAGAGTAACAGGGTAACGAATAGTAGTTTCTTCATTTTTCAGGTTTCTTATTTATGAACAAAAACAGATTCTTCAGAGAACGTCTTCAAAATGGATGTACATTTAGAAGTCGTCCTCATCCTCGAAGTCAATATTAAAACTCCTACTTTCTGCTTCATTAGGATTTATTGCATCTGTAATAACTTTGAGATTGGAAACGGCTATCGTACCTTCCATCCTGATGACTAACATCTTCATTTCAGGTGTAATATAGTTTTTTTTCATTTCTAAGGATGTCTTTTTGTTTCATGAATAGTTAATAATAACGGCTACAAAGTTACTTCTTTTTATTGAATACAGCAAAATCTTTTTTCTTTTTTTCTCTTTGTCCTATTATCTGTGACAAACGCGTAAAGAAAACTACAGAGTATTAAGCAAGGTCCTGATTATCTACAAAATTTTTTTTGATGAACTTATTACCACTTCTACCACTTTTATTCTAAAATGGCTGTATTTCAGATTGTTAAGTAGTGGTGGAAATGGTGGTGGAAGTGGTATTATAATACCACCATAAAGTTTAGCAGTTGTTCCAACAGCCTTGGAACGCCGTTCCAGAGGCTTTGGAACAATGGTTTATCGCCTTTATACTTGTAGAAAATGGCTATGTTTCAAGAAAAGGAGCAACATTGTTATAGTAATAAGAAGCAAAAAGGGTGAAAAAGCCAACTTTTTCACCCTTTTTTTATATATATAATAACCTACTTATTCGTTTTGTAGAGGTACGGCGAAGTATCCCTTCTTGCCTGTTGGGTAGATACCTTGGACGTAGAGCACAGGTTCCTTTGAAGTGCTGGCATCCTTCACCACCTTCTGCAGGTCCTCGATAGACTTGATGCTCTGGTCGTTGGCGCGCTGGATGATGAATCCCTTCGGTACTCCGGCATCCTTCAGCTTGCCACCGCTCACCTTCAGCACTTCCAGTCCGTAGCCAATGTTCAGCTGTTCCTTTTGCTGGTCGGTGATGGCACGGAACTGTCCGCCTAATACATCGATGTCAGCATTCTTCACCACCTTGGTGTTGCCCTGCTCGTTCTTCAATGTCAGCGTGGCATCCTTCTTTTTCTTGTCGCGCAGGTAGTTGATGGTTATCTTATCGCCTGGGCGCTTCTGTGCGATGACGTTCTGCAACTCACCGAACGACTTGATCTTCTGTCCGTCGATGTGGGTGATGACGTCACCTTTCTTCAGACCTGCCTCTGCGGCAGCACCGTCATCAACGACTTCGGCAATGTAGATACCTTCCATCGTGCCGAGGTCAACCTCGTTGCCTTTCTCCTTCTCGCTATCGACATAGGCGTTCACATCGCTGCCCTTGATGCCGATCATGGCACGCTGCACGTTACCGTACTGCTTGAGGTCATCTACTACCTTATTCATAATAGTGGTGGGGATGGCAAAGCCGTAGCCGATGTTCGAGCCGGTCTGCGAGTAGATCATGGCATTGATACCGATCAGCTCGCCGCGGGTGTTCACCAGTGCGCCGCCTGAGTTACCCTGATTGATAGCAGCGTCGGTCTGAATCATCGACTGTACGCCCTGCCCCATTGTGCGGGCCTTGGCAGAGACGATACCGGCGGTGACGGTGTTATTCAGGCCGAGGGGGTTACCTACTGCCAGTACCCATTCACCTACCTTCACGTTGTCGCTGTTGGCGATGACGATGGCGGGCAGCTGCTTGGCATCAATCTTGATGAGGGCCAGGTCGGTGGTGGCATCGGCACCAATAATGCGCGCCGAATACTCCTTGTTGTCATTGAGCGTGACCATCAGTTCGTCGGCACCATCGACAACATGGTTGTTGGTGACAATGTAGCCATCGGCCGAGATGATGACACCACTACCGGCAGCGGTGCGCTTAGGTGTCTGTACCTGGCGCTGGCGACGTCCGTTGTTGCCACCTTGTCCGCGTCCGAAGAACCCGCCAAAGGGGTCGCTGAAGAAATCCTCGAAGGGATCGCTATACTCAACTGTCTGCACTTTTGAGTTCTGTGTGTTCTTGATATAGACCACAGAAGGCAGTGACTTTTCGGCAGCATAGGTCAGGTCAACAGGCTGACTGGCGGGAGCCGAAGATACTACAGGTGAGGGAACTTGTTCGGGATTCGTGGCGGCATTGGTGTTGGTGAATGCGGCTACTGAGAATACGACGGCCACTAGAGCGGAGGTCGGTACTGCAATGTTGACAATCTTTTTCATATCCATGTTCTTTTGTTTTAATTAATAATCATGTTCACGTTTCTGACTGCAAAGTTAAGCGCAAAGTTTAATAAACTGACAAATTGTCACGATTATTTGTCCCAATTTAACAATTCCACCTTGCCTGTTAACGGTGCTTTGCGTTTAACAGTTGAATTCTTAAATGATTGACAAAATTAAGATTTTTTGTGCGATTTGGTTTCTTATGTTCAATTAAAACGTGACGGTTTGGGGTGAATGTAGAGGTCTGTATGCTGTAGCAGCATGTCGTGAGACAATTTTGCACGTTTTTGTACGAGTGGAAAGAAATGATATATGAGGCATGGAACAATTAAAGGTTGTCAGCAGAACTGGCAACCTTTAATAGCAGAATATCAGGATTCTATTTTTTTGTTTTAGTCTCCTTTTGTTCCTCTGCCTTCACTTCAGAAGCTTTGTAGCCAAATTTCTCAAAGCTTTTGATGATAGCGTCAGACTTGGTCTTATCAGCATCGTAGGTGATGGTAACCCGCTGGCTGGGAATGTCGCACTCAATCTGCTTGACTCCCTTTTCGAAGCGGAGGTTGCCCTTGATTTTCTTCTCACAGTTCTCGCAGTGCATTTGGGGCTGTGTGGTTACTACTACGGTCTTGATGTCCTTACCCATGCTGACAACTGCGGTCAGCATCATGGTGCATACTAATACTAATTTTTTCATTTTCGTGATTATTTATTAATTCTCTATTCTAAAATATTATCATTCTTATAATCTTCCCATATTGATGCGTATGCCGGCATAGAACATAGCACCTTGGACGGGACCCCAGACGAGTGTGGGATCGAAGGTGTCACTCCATGGGGATTCGGCATTAATGATGGTCTGCTTTTGGCGGAAACCGGTCAGGTTCTCACCGCCGATATAGATGGAAAAATGGCGGAACCAGCGGGTTATCTGTGCCGAAACCTGCTCATAGGCTTGGAAACGGCTGTCCCATGAAGGCGTACCGTCGGTATTGGTATAAGCCGTAGGCATGCGACCTCCGCCGTTCAACTGTAGTGTAGCGTCAAACTGCCAAAGTCCGAGCGGCGTCTTGTAACTGGCTGTGAGAAGTCCCTTGTAACGGCTGGTGAGTGGCTTCTCCATCAGTTTGCCGCCGTATGTACACTTCACATCGTTCAGTCGCCAGGCAGCAGTCAGCTCCAGACCGCTGATAACGGGGTAGGTGGCATCTACCTGCAACGTGTTCGAGTATGACTTGCCGTTGAGATTGGTGATATGAATCTGTGAAGGGTTGGTGTCGTAGTCAATAACGGCCTGACGGCTGAAGCGGGTGTGGTAGTATTCGACATTCAGTTTCAGCGTCTTACCAAAAAGAGGAATATACATCGAACTGCTCGCTCCGTAGTTCCAGGCTGCCTCCTGTTCCAAGTCGTCAATGACAAGCTGTCTGCCGCTGGCCAGCAGGTTGTTGTTTTCTGCCAGTGCGTGGACGGTTCGGTAGCCTTTGCCTGCTGAGAGTCGCAAACTGACAATCTCGTTGGGTGTCAGCTTCAGATGGAAACGTGGCGTGACAAAGGTGCCGTAGTGGTTGCTGTGATCAGCACGAATACCTGCCATAGCTGTTATCTTGCTATTTAAGTTATAGGTGTACTGTACGTAGGCACCAGGGGTCGTTTCACTCCCTTCATTTTTCAGGTAATCGTGGTTTAGTGACAGTCCAGCCGACAGGTTGTGCTCTTCTGTGACATTGGTCTCGAACAGCAACTGGGCATAGGCGGTCTTCTCGTTCACACTGTACTGTTTGTTGCCGTAGTTGGCATCCATCTGGTGAATCGAGGCATTACCCATCAGGGCGATGTTCGTCCCGTGTTCTGGATTGAGGATGAAAGCGTGCTTCATATACCCCTCATAGCGGTCAGTCTCTACTCCAATTTTATAAAGAGGTAAAGACGGGGCATGCAAATTGCCGTTGATGGTATGTTCGGTCTGTCCACCCTCGCGCTTCTCCTTCACCAAACCGATACCGGCATGGAAGAGATAGTGGTCGCCTTTCCACTTCCAGCGATTCTGCAGGTTCCACTGGCGCACATTGGGCTGGTCTTGGAATCCGTCGTTGTTCTGGTCGTGGTGGCTCCACTCGTTCTGATAGTGTGCCAGTATCTCAGAACTCAGATGGCTGTCAAGATGGACGTTGGCATCGGCATTGGCCTCCATCCGTCCCATGGTGTTGCCGAAAAGATTGACCGTCAACCCCTGGTCATCGTCGGGTTTCAGGTATTCTATGTCAATCTGACCTGTAATAGACTCATAGCCATTGCGTACGGATGACGAGCCTTTCGAGACCTGAATACTTTTCATCCACGGTCCTGGAACGTAGTCGAGAGCATAGGGGGCTGCCGCACCACGGAAGTTCGGCAGGTTCTCAGTGAGCATCTGTACGTATGTGCCGCTGAGTCCTAAAAGCTTGATTTGCTTGGCACCTGTGGCGGCATCGCTGTAGTTTACGTCCACGGAAGGGTTTGTCGTAAAACTCTCGCCTAAATTGCAGCAGGCAGCCTTGAACAGTTCCTCGCGACCTATCAAAACGGCGTTGGCGGGACCACCCACACGTTTTGTTCCAGACCTGCGAGAAGTAATGGTAACGTTGCTCAGGTTTTGTGACTTCATCGTGTCGGCCTGCAACGAGTCTTTTGCCTGTCCCGATGCGGACAGACATAGCATCATGGTGATGCTTGTTATAATAAATCTCATGTAGTCATGCTTTGATGTTAATATGATATGATAATCCATCAGAAGACAACCTTAAGAGGTCTGTCCTCCGACAAAAAAGAATCATACTAAAATCAAATCTGCAAAACTTGGATGTAGTTCAGATACGCTCGTGGCGGACTTTTCCACACTACAAAGTGTGGCTGAACATAGGTCTTGTGCTCTGTCGTAGTCGTAAACCATGCTGAGACAAGGCTCGGCAGAACGGCCAGTAAGGGCTGGACTGCGTGGAAGTCGTAAACGACGGTCTGTGCCATTATTGTCGGCGACAGTTCCACCCGCTCCATTGACATACAGCTGGAGTTCATGCCACAACTCATGCCGCTCATTTCAGCTGCCCCTATGGCGGTCAGTACCTTGACGGTACCGGTATGGGCACACCTCAAGATGTTGACACCGCTACCAAAATACAAAATGGTCATCGATAGCAGCAAAGACAGGAAAATGTGGCTGTATTTCTTCATTGAGGATGCAAAGATAGTCACTTTCCCCGATATTACCGATAATTATGTTGAAATCTTAAATATGTTTAACTATAAGTTGCTTAATTGAATACTTTTCGTACCTTTGCACGAAATTTACCATTTCATAGATACGACAATGAGTTTTTTAGACAAACTATTCGGAAAGAAAGAAGAACAGAAAGTCGGTGGCATGGAGGACTTCATGACGCTCATACGTGTGTATTTCCAAGCGGTGATGGCTGCCGACCTGCATATCACGAACCTGGCAGCACTGCCCGACCTGCGCGTGTTCAAGACGACACTGAAGGTGCCGACGGTGAACAACCGATTAGGGGTGGGCGAGAAACAACGTGTGACCAAGATGATGAAGGACATCTACGACATGGATGAGTCGTTCACCAAGGAGATTGACCAGAGCATCCGCCGCCGTTGCAAGGGCGCCCAGGATGTGCAGACGTATATGTACCAGTTCCAGGGCTTTACGCAGGACTTGATGATGCTTACCTCGAACCTGATGAAGTTCAAGTTGCGCGTGCCGAGCATCTTCAAGAAGACCATCTACACGATGACCGAGAAGACCGTTGATGACATCTTTAACAAGAACGACTTCACGGATGCCAGCGTGATGAACACGGTGGTCAACGTGCGTAAGTACAACCAGAAACTGGGCTTCTCGCAGCAGTGGGTCACCAGTTTTGTCTATCGGGTGCTGATGCTTGCCAAGAAGGAAAAGCAGCCTGCTGAGGATGGCAAGAAGTGAACTACTTCTTAATTAATATTAAATAACTGGCGAAGTGGCAGGCTATTACACAAAAAATGCCTACCTTTGTGGGACAAAAGTTTAGTCATGACCCAGAATGAGAAAACTATAGCCGTGTTCGAGGCTCGTGTCCGGCAGCTGATCCTCCGTTTTCAGGAACTGAAGAAGGAGAACGAAGAGTTGTACCAGATGATGGAGAAGAATGAGCAGGACATCAAGGAACTCAAAGGCAGGTTGACCCAGACGGAGAACGACTACAACTCGCTGAAGATGGCTAAGATGATGGAGATAACCGATGGCGACCTGCAGGGAGCCAAGGACAGGCTGTCGAAGCTGATTCGCGAGGTAAACAAGTGCATTGCCGTCTTGAGTGACGAGAAGTAAACTAAAGGCAGAAGCGATGGCAGAAGTAAACAAAGAGAAACAACATATCAGTCTGAATATCTGTGACGAGAAGCTTGACATCTATGTGAAGGCCGACGAGGAGTCTTTCTACAGGGATGCCGAGAAACTGGCCAGAGGTACTTACGGCAAGTACGCCGAACTGTTCAGGGGGCGTCGTAGCGAGCGCTTCATTGCGGCTACGGCGTTGCTGGAGATTGGCGTGAAATACCAGATGGAACATGCCAGTAAGTCAACAGACTCCTATAATGATCTTCTTGAACGCCTTACTTCCGACATTGACGAAGTCTTGAAGTAAGTGTAGAAGATTATTAATTTTATTATAGATTTAATTTATGGTTTATGTAATTGTTGCCGTAGCCGCTCTTGTAATAGGCGGTGTGTGCGGATACATGATTTTCCGTTATGTCATTAAGGGAAAATACAATGAGATGGTGGAGGCTGCCGGAAAGGAGGCAGAAGTCATTAAGGAGAAAAAACTGCTTGAGGTGAAGGAGAAGTTCCTGAACAAGAAGAGCGAGCTGGAGAAGGAGGTGCAGCAGCGCAACCAGCACTTCCAGCAGAGTGAGAACAAGCTGAAGCAACGTGAAATCTCGCTGAACCAGCGTCAGGAGGAGCTTGGTCGCCGCAAGAACGAATTGGACAACCAGCAGCAGCGTATCGACAACGAGAAAAAGCTGCTCTCTGTGAAACAGGATGAGCTGGAGAAGATGCAGTTGAAAGAGCGTGAGAAACTCGAGGAACTATCCGGTCTGAGTGCAGAGGAGGCTCGCAACCGGTTGGTAGAGTCCCTGAAGGACGAGGCCAAGACTGCAGCTGCCAGCTACATCAACGAAATCATGGACGAGGCCAAGTTGAACGCCAATGCCCAGGCCAAGAAGATCGTGATTCAGACCATCCAGCGTGTGGCTACTGAGACCGCCGTCGAGAACAGCGTCTCGGTATTCCATATTGAGAACGACGATGTGAAAGGTCGCGTCATTGGACGTGAGGGACGTAATATCCGTGCTTTGGAAGCTGCCTGCGGCGTTGAGATTGTCGTCGATGACACTCCTGAGGCCATCGTCATCAGCGGATTCGATCCTGTACGCCGCGAAACCTGCCGCCTGGCCCTGCACCAGTTGGTGAGCGACGGTCGTATTCATCCTGCCCGTATTGAAGAGGTGGTGACGAAGGTTAAGAAGCAGTTGGACAACGAGATTATCGAGACCGGTAAGCGTACCGCCATCGACCTCGGTATCCACGGTCTGCATCCCGAGCTTATCCGTATCATCGGTAAGATGAAATACCGTTCCAGCTACGGCCAGAACCTGCTCCAACATGCCCGTGAGACAGCTAATCTTTGCGCTGTGATGGCTGCCGAACTGGGACTGAACCCGAAGAAAGCCAAGCGTGCCGGACTGCTGCACGATATAGGTAAGGTGCCCGATGAGGAGAGCGAGATGCCGCACGCACTCTATGGTGCAAAGATTGCCGAGCAGTTCAAGGAGAAACCCGACATCTGCAACGCCATCGGTGCCCACCACGACGAGATGGAGATGCAGACGCTGCTGGCTCCCATCGTACAGGTCTGCGACGCTATCAGTGGTGCCCGTCCCGGTGCCCGCCGCGAGATCGTCGAGGCTTACATCAAGCGTCTGAACGACCTTGAGGCCATTGCCATGAGCTATCCCGGTGTTACCAAGACCTACGCCATCCAGGCCGGACGCGAACTGCGCGTCATTGTAGGTGCTGATAAGATGAGCGATGCTGAGACTGAGGCTCTGAGCGGTGAGATTGCTACGAAGATCCAGAATGAGATGACCTATCCCGGACAGGTGAAGATTACCGTCATCCGCGAGACCCGTTCCGTGGCTTACGCAAAGTAATCACTCTGTATGATATTAAGATGTGGGAGGTTCGGGCCAGCAGCTGGCCGGTACCTCCCACATTTGCCTGAAAAGCTTGAAAACTAAAATAACTACAACAATGAAGAAGAAACTTTTTTTGATGCTGGGACTGCTGCCGTTGATGGCTGAAGCCCAGACATATGATTTTGACATGACGGAGAATCAGCCCCTGTACAGCGAAGGTTTGGGGTATGGTTACGACCTGTTGCCTGCACCGACGAAGAAAGCTCCTAACGAACCTTTCTATTTTTCGGTGAAGGTGGATGACGGCAACTACCGGGTGCGAGTGGTTCTCGGTGCGAAGAAAAAAGCCGGCGAGACTACTGTCCGTGCTGAGGGTCGGCGGTTGATGGTGCATAATGTCGCTACGAAGAAAGGTGAGAGTGTTGAGTACGAATTTGTGGTCAACAAGCGTTCACCGCGAATCGACGACAATACAAGGGTGCGTATCAAAGACCGTGAGAAAGACTACCTGGCTTGGGATGACAAGCTGACGCTGGAGTTCAATGGTGATGCTCCTGCTGTTCAGTCCATACATATTGAACGTGACGGACAGGTGCCCACCATCTATCTCTGCGGCAACTCAACGGTAGTCGATCAGAACAATGAGCCGTGGGCTTCGTGGGGACAGATGATCACGCGCTGGTTTGGTCCTGAGGTTTCCATCTCCAATCATGCAGAGAGCGGACTGACAGCCCGTACGTTCATTGCCGCAGGACGGTTGGACAAGATTATGACCACACTGAAGCCCGGTGACTTGCTTATTGCCGAGTTCGGCCACAACGACGAGAAGGAGAAGCGACCAGGTGACGGTGCGTGGTATCACTATGTTTATAACCTGAAGATTTTCATCGACCAGGTGCGCTCGAAGGGTGCCGACATCGTGTTCTGTACACCAACGCAGCGTCGTGCTTTTGACAAGGACAACAAGACGATAATGAATACGCATGGAGACTTCCCGGCTGCCATGAAGAGCGTGGCCGAGCGCGAGAAGGTGCCTGTCATCGACCTCAACCAGATGACGAAGACCCTCTTCGAAACACTTGGCTTCGAGGGTTCCAAGCGTGCGCTGGTGCATTACCCGAAGGAGCTATATGGACGCGAGCTGGCTGACAACACCCATTTCAATCCCTATGGTGCCTATGAGGTGGCGAAATGTGTGGTCATGGGCATGAAACAGCTGAACCTGCCTGTCGTGCAGTACCTGCGTGAGGACTGGCAGGACTTCGACCCGGCACAGCCCGACGACTGGCAGACTTTCAAATGGGCACCCTCACGCATGCAGGACATCGTAAAACCCGACGGCAATTAATATGAAGAAGATATTAGTTACGCTGTCAATGACAGCATTGGCAACTATGGCTATGGCTCAGTCGTGGCCTGCTCTTTCTACTGAGGCCAAACCGGGCGCCAGGTGGTGGTGGCTCGGCTCGGCAGTTGACAGGGAGAACCTGCAATGGAACCTCAAGCAGTACGCCGACCACGGCATCGGCGCCGTGGAAATCACCCCCATCTACGGCGTGCAGGGCAACGACAAGAACAACATCCCCTACCTCTCCGACCGTTGGATGGAAATGCTCCGCTACACCGGCGAGCAATGCCGCCAGAACGGCATCGAACTAGATATGGCCACCGGCACGGGCTGGCCCTTCGGCGGTCCCTGGGTGCCGTTGGAGGAGAGCGCCTGCAAGGCGGTATTTGTAGAGAAGGAGTTCTATGGCAAGGAAGTCAAGGATCTTGACCTGTCACTTTCGGAGAAGGATGCAAAAAACGCAGTGCTCAACAAAGTGATGCTCTATGCTGGTGACGGTTTCTCCACGGATGTCACAGAGTATGTGAAAGATGGAAAACTGACATGGAAAGTCCCTAAGAACCTAATACCGTTCATGGGGAACAAGAAGACAGACCATAGGACCGTTGTTGCTGTTTACATCAAATACGGCGTGATGAAGGTGAAGCGCGCCGCCCCTGGCGGCGAAGGCCTGGTCATCGACCACTTCGACAAGCACGCCGTGGCGAATTATCTTCGCCACATCGAAGAAGCCTTCGAGCGCACCAACACCCCCTACCCTCACACCTTCTTCAACGACAGCTACGAGGTGGCCGATGCCACTTGGACACCCACGCTCTTCGAGGAGTTCGAAAAACGTCGCGGCTACAAATTACAGGCCCATCTGTTAGAACTCATTCATGCCAAAGACACAAGCGCAGCATGGGTAGGCAGACAACCCATACAGGTTCTCTCCGACTATCGCGAGACGCTCGGCGACCTGCTCCTCGAGAACTTCACCGAGCAATGGACGGCCTGGGCACACAAGCACGGCGCCATCACCCGCAACCAAGCTCATGGTTCACCTGCCAACCTCATCGACTGCTATGCGGCTGTCGATATTCCCGAGATTGAGGGTTTCGGACTCTCCGACTTCGGCATCAAGGGACTGCGTACTGACCCCGGCAAGACACGTAAGAACGACTCCGACTATTCGATGTTCAAGTATGCACCGTCGGCGGCCCATGTCTGCGGCAAGCCCTACACGTCGAGCGAGACCTTCACGTGGCTTACTGAGCATTTCCGCACCAGCCTGTCGCAACTGAAGCCTGACCTCGACCTGATGTTCTGTGCCGGTGTGAACCACATGTTCTTCCACGGCACCTGCTATTCGCCGAAGGATGACCCGTGGCCGGGCTGGAAGTTTTACGCCTCCATCGACATGTCGCCCACCAACAGCATTTGGCGCGATGCCCCTTACTTCATGCAGTACGTCGAGCGCTGCCAGTCGTTCCTGCAATGGGGACAGCCCGATAACGACTTCCTCGTGCTGCTGCCCGTGCGCGATATGTGGCAGAAGAACGGCAGGAAGCTGCTCATGCAGTTCACCATTCACGGAATGGGCAGTCTGGCGCCCGAGTTCATCAAAACCATCCTCGACATCGACCGTGCCGGCTTTGACTGCGACTACATCTCCGAGCGTCTGCTGATGGGCGTTACGTATAAGAACGGTATGCTGGAAACAGCTGCAGGTACTCGATATAAGGGGCTGATTATTCCAGGAAGCGGAAATATGGCTGATAACGTTAGGCAGCACATTGACCAACTGAAAGCCCAAGGCGCCCACATCTTTTATAATATTGATGCCGCCAAGCTGAAGACAGCTGCCAAACCCGAGCCGATGAAAACGGAGTGCGGTCTGAAGGCCATCCGCCGCAGTAACGACACGGGCCACCACTACTTCATCGCCAACCTCACGCCCAATGACATCAAAACCGTCGAACCGTTGGCTGTGGACTTCAAGGATGCCGTGTGGTTCAATCCACTGAACGGTGACATCACACCTGCCCAGTTCGATGAGGACGGTCTCACCATCTGCCTGAGAAGCGGAGAATCGAGGATCTTGCAGACCTATAGCGAGGCCTTATTCCCCATTTCTCATTCCTCATCTCTCATTCCTCATTTATCCGACACCGTCTCCCTTCACGGCCCCTGGACCCTCACCTTCACCGAGGCATCTCCCAGAGTGGTCAACAGTTTCTCTCTTGACACTCCCAAGCCCTGGCAGACCCTCGATGACGACTCCGTCCGCGTGACGATGGGTACCGGCGTCTATACCACTCACGTCAAGCTGACGAAGAAAGACGTGCTGGCAGCCAAATCATGGCAGATAGACCTCGGCGATGTCCGCGAGTCGGCTCGCGTATATATTAATAATGTGTTCATAGGCTGTGCCTGGTCTGTACCCTTTGTGCTCGACTGTAAGGAGACACTGAAAGCTGGCGACAACGAAATCCGCATAGAGGTGACTAACCTGCCTGCCAACCGCATCGCCGACCTTGACCGTCGTGGCGTTAAGTGGCGCAAGATGGAGGAAATCAACGTCGTGGACATCAACTACAAGAAAACCACCTACGAGGGATGGGAACCTGTGCCCAGTGGCCTGAATTCGGAAGTGAAGTTGATAATTGAACGTTGATGGAATTTTTTACTGCATTTTTTTGCATCCTTATGGCATGTAATTCAAAAAAAATATGTAAGTTTGCAGGCAGATTATGAGAAAACTGATATTATCTTTCGCGGCAGCTATGACACTCAGTGCCAATGCCGCACAGCCAAATGACTCAGTGAACGGACAGCTCTACCGGCTGTTTGCTCCGCTGACGTTCTATCACAATGTGTCTGCAGGTATGCTGGCACTCAGTAGTGAAAACAACGATGTGGACGAGGCCGTCAACCAGACCCTCATGAATGTCTATCTGAACCGCCCCGACCTCGTGGAGGCTACAGAGACGCAGCTCGATGAGTCGGGTACGCTGCGTCAGGACATCGAGGCTCCTATCGAGCAGAAGGTGGAGTTGGTGGACTATGTTACCCCGCAGCCCGAAGAACCACAGGTGGCTCCTGCTGAGGTGGAGGTGACCAAGCCTAAGTTCTGGACAAAGAAAGGTGACGGTTTCCTGCAGGTGATGCAGAACTACGTCAGCGACAACTGGTACAAGGGTGGTGAGAGCACCTATTCGCTCTTGGGCAGCCTGACCTTGGAGGCCAACTACGACAACAAGGGCAAGTGGAAGTGGGACAATAAGCTGGAGGCCAAGCTCGGCTTTCTGACTGCCCGTTCCGACTCGCTCCACAAGTGGAAGTCGAACGAGGATCTGCTGCGTCTGACGTCGAAGGTAGGACTGCAGGCTACCAAACGTTGGTACTATACGTTGCAGCTGCTGGCCTGGACCCAGTTCGCACGTGGTCTGAAGTCCAACGACCACCGCACATACTCCGACTTCTTCTCGCCCTTCAACGTGAACGTCGGTCTCGGTATGGACTACAAGGTGGAGGCCTTCGACAAGAAGCTGACGGGTACCGTCAACTTGTCGCCCATCGCCCTGAACTACCGCTACGTGGACCGCTCGCTCTTCCCCAACCAGAATTCGGCTACGCCGACCGATTACAGCTGGTTCCCCTCGCGTCATGGTATTGATGACCAGAAGCACCACCTGCTCGACCCCGGTTCGCAGGTTACCGCAGACCTGCAGTGGAAACTCTCGGAGAACGTCACGTGGAAGAGCCGCTTCTGGGCCTTCACATCCTACCACCGTGCTGAAGTGGAGTGGGAGAACACGTTCCAACTGAAGGTGTCGAAGTACATCTCGGCCAACATCTTCCTCTATCCCCGCTTCGACGATGGCAACGCCTACGACGACGACTTAGGATACTGGCAGTTCAAGGAATACACGTCCGTCGGACTTTCCTATTCGTTCTAAGACAAGAAAAGAGGGCTGCAGAACATACTGCAGCCCTCTTTTCTTATTTCTTTTCTTCCATCGTTCCTTCGATGTAGAGGCGGGTCATTTCGACCTTACCATTGGTGCGGACGGTGATGGACTTCTTGAAGTGGCCGGGGAACTTTCCTGTGCCGTTGTAGGTCACCTTGATGGTTCCCTTCTCACCGGGCTGAACGGGATCCTTGGTGTACTCAGGTACTGTGCAGCCGCAGGAGGCGACGGCCTGGTTGATGACCAGTGGCTTGTCGCCGACGTTCGTGAAAGTGAATGTACACGATACGACGGGGTTTGCCTCCGAGAACGTTCCGAAGTCATTGTTCAGCTTGTCAAACTTGATTTCTGCCTGTGCCGAAGCAAAGGCGAAGCCGCAGACAAGCATCAGCGTAGTAAGTAAGATTTTTCTCATGGTTACCATTGTTTATTTGAAACTTTGGGCGCAAAGTTACGAAAAACATTGAAGACTGAACATGAGAATCCGCAGATTTTACACACCCTTTTCTTTTTTTAACAGTTTGTAGTACTCTACTGCGCCAAGCAGGAAACAACCAGTGCCGTAGTCCTCGAAGTCGGGTACCTTGTCGTATGACAGAGGCTGTCCTGCTGAAGGGTCTTTACCTGTACCCTGCATCCAGCCGAGGAAACCGTCGCGGTGGACAGAGGTCTTCACCATCGCTGCCCATGCCTTGTCACAGGCCGGCTTATAGTCCTTCGCCTTCAGGTATCCTTGTTGGATGCCCCAGGCCATTCCGTAGAGGAAGAGGGCAGTGCCCGATGTTTCAGGCATTGCGTAGTTGGTGGATACGAGGCTGGGGTTCCAGAAACCGTCCTCGCGCTGGCATTTCAGCAGTCCCACCGACATCAGCAGGAAGTCTTTCTTCAGTTCCTTGTATGCCTTCGACTTCTTGGGCAGTTCATTCATACAACGTACTAATGCGGCATAGACCCATCCGTTGCCGCGACTCCAATAGCAGTCCTTACCGTCAGGTTCCTGATAGGGTGGGACGTAGTCGGCATCGCGCCACCACAGGCCATCTTTCACATTAAACAAGCCTCCGCCACATTCGTTGCGGCTCCAGCGGTACATGGCCATACCGTGATCACGGTATTTCTCTTCGCCAGTCACCTTGTACATCTGCATATAGAGGGGCATTGCCATCTGAATGGCATCTATCCAAGTCCACCAGCCGTATAGGGACGGCTGTGTGCCCTTGGTCTTCGCCGTGGCGTTCTTCTTGTCGTTCGGTGTCTTCATCTGATGGTCCAGATTCTCGCGTACCTTGGTCATTTTCTCCTCGCCGCCAGCCTGTTGGTAGCGTATCAGGTAGGTCTGACCGCAGCACTGGTCATCAGCATCGCAGGTGGTGATTCCGTTGCGCGGTGTCCACTGATGGAACGAGGCCCAGCGGTCGGTGTAGTCGATATAGCGCTGGTCTTGGTCAATCTCATAGAGTGCCATCAGACCCTCATAATACACAGCACGCGTCCACAGTGAACTGGGGCGTACTCGTTTGACATTCGTCGGGATGGTGGGATCAGCATATTTCGCCATGAAATAGTTGTTCACTTTGCGGACGGTGCCCAACACGTCGTCCGCAGTTGTCTGTGCCGTCACCGTCAGAACCGATGCAGCCATAAAAAGTAATGTCGTCAGTCGCTTCATTTGTTTGTAGGATTAGTTTCTGTTTGCAAAGGTACAACTTAGTGGGCAAACCACCAAATAATAATCAAGAAATATTTACCAGAAACGGACGGGCCTGTCACTTGTATTTGTTAACAATTGATAAAATGCGGGATTGTGCGGGAACACAACTAATATGTATCAAAAAAAATCAGGTAAAGTCTTGCGTATTCAAAAAAATATCTTTACCTTTGCAGTGTTATCCTGAAAACAATCTTTTTACCTTAAAAAGACTAATACC
>CAMHNI010000005.1 GCA_946186505.1 uncultured Prevotellaceae bacterium
TTTGTACCTTTGAAACTATGTTTCGAAAGTACTTTCGTTCGAAAAAACAAAAAAATGCTATTTTATTTGGTTTTTTGCTCACTTATTCGTACCTTTGCACCCGCTTTCCGCGTAATCGCTGGCAGGAAGATAGGAGAGTTGCCTGTTATGTTGCGTTGGAACGATACAACAACCGTTTAATTATTTATAACAAAAATGGATTTAATTAAAGTTGCTGAAGAAGCATTTGCAACCGGCAAGAAGTTCCCAGAGTTCAAGGCTGGTGACACTATCACTGTCGCTTACAAAATTATCGAGGGTTCAAAAGAGCGTATCCAGCTCTACCGTGGTGTGGTCATCAAGATCTGCGGCCATGGTGACAAGAAGCGTTTCACCGTTCGCAAGATGTCGGGAACAGTGGGTGTAGAGCGTATCTTCCCCATTGAATCGCCCAACATTGACTCTATCGAGGTGAACAAGGTTGGTAAGGTTCGTCGCGCTAAGCTCTACTATCTGCGCAAGCTCACTGGTAAGGCTGCCCGTATCAAGGAGAAGCGTCGTCCTGTCAGCACCGCTGAGTAATTTGTTTTTTGAACAACAGATAAAAGCAAGGCATTCCTTCGGGAGTGCCTTACTTTTTTGTCTTATAGTTCTCGTCAGCGCTGACATCGCCATGCAGGGCGTCCTGGAATGAGTCCCAGTCCTGGAAGCCGGCCAGCAGCGAAAGCCTGTCGAGCGTCTTGCGGTCAGGTTTTCTCAACAGTTCCTTTTCTACTGCCAGAAGCAATTTCTTCAATGCCTGTCTTTTCTTTTCCATCCGTCTTTTTCTGAAATCGGGGCAAAGTTACGAAATAATCTGCAATTTACCGCAACAACGCTTGCTTATCTGCCAAAGTTTCGTTACTTTTGCAACAGAATTACCAATTTTAGGAACAAATGAACCGACAAAGACTGCTATTCATTGCCTTCGCGGCTTTTTTCACCCTGTGTACCAACGCACAAAGTAAACTTTACCCCAAACATTTCGACTTGCAGGAGGTAACACTGACTGACGGTCCGATGAAGACCGCCATGGACAAGAACATCGAACTGCTGATGAAGTACGATGTGGACCGGCTGCTGACACCCTTCGTCAGACAGGCCGGACTTTCCTCGACCACCGACAAGACCAGCAAGTACTACCAATGGCTGACCAAGCACCCCAACTTCCCGAACTGGGGCGGCAACGGCTTCGACCTAAGCGGCCATGTCGGCGGCCACTACCTGACGGCTTTGGCCCTGGCCTACGCTGCCTCGCACGACGACGGCCAGCGCGCCAAGCTGAAGGAACGCTTGGACTATATGCTCCAGGTCATGAAGGACTGTCAAGACCAGTACAATGAAGACACCAGCGGACTCTATGGCTTCATCGGCGGTCAGCCCATCAACGCCTCATGGCAAGCACTCTACAAGGGCGACCTGTCAAAAATCCGCGAGAACTGGGGCTGGGTGCCTTTCTACTGTCAGCACAAGGTGCTGGCCGGCCTGCGTGATGCCTATGTCTATGGCGGCAGCGACGTGGCCAAGGAGCTGTTCCGAAAGCTCGCCGACTGGAGCGTCAATCTCGTGGCGAAAGTGTCGGAGAGCGACTTCCAGGGATTCCTCGGCTGTGAGCACGGCGGTATGAACGAGACGTTGCTCGATGCCTACCAGCTCTTCGGCGACAAGAAGTACCTGACGGCAGCGAAGAAATACTCCCACAAGGACATGATCAACAACATGCAGTCACTGAACGCCACGTTCCTCGACGGCAAGCATGCCAACACGCAGGTGCCCAAGTACATCGGCTTCGAACGCATCTTCGAACTGGACAAGACCGCCACCACCTACCGCAAGGCTGCCGAGAACTTCTGGACTGACGTGGCCAAGAACCGTACCGTCTGCATCGGCGGCAACAGCGTGGGCGAGCACTTCCTGTCGAAGAGCAACAGCAACCGCTACATCGACCAGTTGGACGGTCCGGAGTCGTGCAACACGAACAACATGCTGAAACTCTCGGAGATGCTGGCCGACCGCACCGGCGATGCCAAGTACGTTGATTTCTACGAGCAGGCCATGTGGAACCACATCCTCTCGACCCAGGACCCCAAGACCGGCGGCTATGTCTATTTCACTACACTCCGTCCACAGGGCTACCGCATCTACTCTACGGTCAACCAAGGCATGTGGTGCTGTGTGGGAACGGGCATGGAGAACCATTCCAAATACGGCCACTTCATTTACACGCACGACGGCAAGGAGACGCTCTACGTCAATCTCTTCACGCCCAGCCGTCTCGTTAGTGAGGACTTCGCCGTCACCCAGGAGACCGGCTTCCCCGATGACCAGCTGACCACCCTCACTATTGACAGGGCCGGCGACTACACCATTGCCATCCGTCATCCGCAGTGGGCGGGCGAGGGGTTTGCCATTGCTATCAACGGGGAAACCATTGACCACACGGCAAAGAAGGGTACTGCCAGCTACGTCGCCGTCAGCCGCCAGTGGAAGGAAGGCGACAAGATTACAGTCAGCCTGCCCATGGAACTGCGCTACGAGGAATGTCCCAACTACGGTGACTACATCGCCTTCAAGTACGGACCCATCCTGCTGGCCGCCCAGACATCGGAGGGCGAGAAGCTCCAGAACGAATATGCCGGTGCCGGCCGCATGGATCATGCCCCCGGCTCTATGGCCTCGTCGAAGAAACTGACGTCGGCACCGTTATTGATAGGCAATCGCAGCGATGTGCTGAGCCGCATTGAGCGCCTGCGCACTCCAGACCTGTCATTCAGGATTGACGTCAGCCGTGCCGGCATTGACAGCTACCAGTGGACAACGCTTACGCTGCAGCCCTTCTACAAGATCCATCACGCCCGCTACAGTTGCTACTGGTACCAGCAGACCGAGGAGAACTTCAAGAACAGTTCGATGGCGGCTGACGAGAATGCGGCCGCCGCACTGGCTGCACGTACCCTCGACTTCGTGGCACCCGGTGAACAGCAGAGTGAGGCTGGCCATGAGTACAAGTATTCCAGCGACTCCAGTACGGGCAACTACAACGGCGAAGCCTACCGCGATGCCCGTGCCAACGGCTATATCCAGTACTCGCTCTTTAATAAGAAGGGTGTGAAGGACAGCCTCAGCATCATGCTCCGTTTCACCACTGCCGACAAGGGTCGCAAGGGCACGCTCACCGTTGACGGCACGAAGATTGCCGACATCACCGTGGCGGAATCGGCCAAGAACGCCGAGAACGGTTTCTACAATGTGGAGTTCCCCATCCCCGCCGCGCTGGCCGTTGACAAAGACGGCAACGCCAAGGAGAAGTTTATGGTGCGCCTGACGGCCTCGGCCACGACGCTCATCCCCGGTCTGTACTACATGCGACTGATGAGCGGCTACGAGGAGAACCCCGACCGCTATAAGTTCAAGGCACAGGAGTGGGTGACAGGCGACGAAGGCCGCGTCAGTGCCTCCAACATCACCTACGACACCGAGAACAACATCATCCACGTCAAGGCCACGGGCCAGAACAATGTAGCCCTGATGCTCAACTACAGCAACAGGGAATACACCATCGCCAAGACACAGAAATACCTCGTCGTACGCGGCACCAACCTGAAGACGGGCAGTGGCGACAGCTATCTGTGGTGGCTCAACGGCACGAACAAGGGTTCGCAGGTTGCACCGGCAGTAGCCAGAACCGTTACCGTGGGCAGCCAGAAGCAGCAGGTCATAGCATGGGACATGACGACGAGCGGGCTCTACTCCAATTTCACCGACGACCGTCCCTCGGTCTGTCAGGGTCAGACCATCTTCGGTCTGACTTCCTCCACTGGTCAGACAGACATCTTAGACATAGACTTCATCGAGGATGTCAACCAGTACATCACCACGACAACAACCGTCGGCGCAGTCACCAAGACTCGCGCCGACGGTACTTTTTTCACTTTAGACGGCATCAAGGCCGCCAACCCCTCAAAGGGCATTTTTGTCTCTACTGGCAAGGTCGTGGTCAGGAGATAGCACTCGCTCAAGCGGCGTCATTTCTGCTTGATGATATATTTCTGGTAGTAGTTGATGAGCAGCGTGGTCATCGGCAGGGCGATAATCATGCCGAGGATGCCGAGCAGCGACCCCCAGATAGAGAGCGACAGCAGGATAATGGCAGAGTTAAGACCTGTGACATGCCCCATGATCTTGGGTGTGAGGAACGTATCCTGGATAATCTGCACCACTGCAAACACAGCCAGCGCCATCAGCAGGATAAACCAGAAGTTCTGTCCCGTGTCGGCAGCCTTGACGATAGCCAGGATGATGGTCGGTATTAAGCCGACAAGCTGCAAGTAAGGCACCATATTAAGCAGGCCGATGAACATGCCCAGACCGACGGCCATAGGGAAACCTATGATAAGGAACCCGATGCTGAACAACACACCCACACAGAGGGCCACCAATCCCTGACCACGGAAATACTTGTTCATACCCTCCTCGACATCGGCCACCAACCGCTTGGCAAACGGACGGTAACGGCGGGGCAGCAGCTGCGGCCACCCTTTGGTAATCTCTTCGTAGTCGAGCAATATAAATAAGGTATAGAGAGCCACCATCGTCAGCGAGAACACACTCGACACGATGCTGATGCTCTGCGCAATCACAGCCCACACCTTGGGTATGGCACTCTTCACCGTGTCGATGAAACCGTCCTGGGTGACGAGTTTCTTCACCTGGTTGATATCTACATAGTCGTGTACAAACTGCTGCACCATACGCGGTATGTTGCTCATGGTCTCGTCAGTCTGCACGTACTGGATGATGAGCTGCGCCACACGGCCGCCCTCAGACACCATCGGCGGAATCATCAGCCAGAACACTCCGGTAAGCACCGCCCCCGACACCAGGAAGGCAAGGAGGATAGCCGCTATGCGGTACTTCAGGTGGCAGCGGTACTGGAAGAACTTGACCAGCGGAAACAGCAGATAGGCCAGTAGCCAAGCCAGGAAGAACGGCAGCAACACACCGCTGAGACGATTGAGCAGCATGACAATGCCCACCACAACCGCAACGCCGAGGAATCCGCGTATGAAAGTATCAAAGGTAATCTCTTTTCTCTCCATAACGACTGCAAAAATAACAATTTTGCGGGAAAACCGACGTGCTTTAACTCCCTTTAACGCACTACACTCCCGTAACTCCACAAAAAAACGTACCTTTGCATCAAAATAGACTTTTCAAAGTGAGCGTAACGGAAATCATCAACAAACATCAGCGTGAGCGCCAGTTCTCGTTCGAGGTACTGCCGCCGCTGAAAGGCACTGGCACCGACCGTCTGTTTGCCGATATTGACAGACTGGCCGAGCTGGAGCCTGCCTTCATCAACATCACGACACACCATTCGGAGTATGTCTATCGCGAACTGCCCGGCGGACAGTTCGAACGGCTGCGGGTGCGCCGCCGTCCGGGCACCATCGCCATTGCCGCCGCCATCCAGCAGCGCTACCACATACCTGTCCAGCCACATGTCATCTGCAGCGGTGCCACCGTCGAGGATATAGAGTACGAGCTGATAGACCTGCAGTTTCTGGGCATCCACGACCTGTTGCTGCTGCGCGGCGACAAGGCCAAGGAAGACAGCCGCTTCATGCCGACACCCGGCGGTCACGCCCACACCACGGAACTGATCCGTCAGGTGCAGCGTTTCAATGAGGGCTTCTTTGCCGACGGCACACCCATCAAGAACCCCGGCCGCCCGTTCGACTTCGGTGTGGCCTGCTATCCTGAGAAGCATGAGGAGGCGCCCAACTTAGAGCGCGACATGCAGTACCTGAAGGAGAAGCAGGACCTCGGCGCCCAGTATGCCGTCACCCAGCTGTTCTTCGACAATCAGAAATACTTCGACTTTGTGGAGCAGGCCCGCCAGATGGGCATCACCATGCCCATCATCCCCGGTCTGAAGCCGATGGCGAAGCTCACGCAGCTGACGGTTGTCCCAAAGACTTTCCACTGCGACATTCCCGAGCCGCTGGCTCGCGAGATTGTGAAGTGCAAGACCGACGAAGATGCCCGCCAGTTAGGCATCGAGTGGACCACCGAGCAATGCCGCGAACTCTACGCCCACGGCGTCAGCAACATCCACTTCTACACCGTCTCGGCAGTAGATTCAGTGGTCGAGGTCACCCGCCGGCTATTATAAAACAATGAGTTTCCAAGAAGTCATAGGCCAGGAAGAGTGCAAAGAGCGCCTGCTACAGATGACCCGCGAAGGCCGTCTGCCTCATGCCATCATGCTCTGCGGACCGCAGGGTGTAGGCAAGAAAGCATTAGCCATAGCCTTTGCCTCGTACCTGTTGGGCGAGGACAACGCGATGGTGAAGAAACTGGAGCACCCCGACCTCCACTTCACCTACCCTACCATCAAGCTGCCGTCGATGAGTACCGACCACAAGCCGACGAGCGACGACTTTGCCCGTGAGTGGCACGAGCTTATCATGCAGGGCCCCTACTTCACCATGGACGAGTGGATGACGGCTATGGGCGGCGAGAACCAGCAGGCGGTCATCACCGCCGGCGAGAGCGAGGCCCTGGTGCGCAAGCTGAGTCTGAAGTCCAGTCAGGGCGGCTACAAGGTGAGCGTCATCTGGCTGCCTGAGCGCATGAACATCGAGTGCGCCAACAAACTGTTGAAGCTCATTGAGGAACCGCCCAGCCAGACGGTCTTCCTCATGGTCTGCGAAGAACCCGACCGACTGTTGGAGACCATCCGCAGCCGTGTGCAGCGCATCGACGTCAGGAAACTGCCCGCCGAAGTCATCTACCAGGCACTGGTGGAGCGGCGCGGCGTCAGCGAGGAGGCTGCCCGACGCATCAGCCGCCTGGCCAACGGCTCGTGGCTGAAGGCCTTGGAGGAGTTGCAGGTGGGTACTGAGAACGAACAGTTCCTCGACCTCTACATCTCGCTCATGCGACTGGCCTACCAGCGCAAAATCCGTGACTTGAGGAAATGGAGCGAGGTACTCGCCGGCTTCGGTCGTGAGAAGCAGAAGCGGTTCCTTCAGTATTTCCTGCGCATGACGCGCGAGTGTTTCATTTATAATTTTAAGCAGCAGGACCTTGTCTATATGACACAGGCGGAAGAGGACTTCGCCCGCAACTTCGCCCGCTTCGTCAACGAGACCAACATCCTGCCTATCTACGACTTGGCCAACCTCGCCATCCGCGACATTGGCCAGAATGCCAACGCCAAGATCGTTTTCTTCGACTTCGCCCTGCAGACCATCGTCCTGCTGTTGCAGAAGTAGCGCCTGTGATGCCCTATAAAAATATCAGCGGCTGGTCTTTGTAGGACCAGCCGCTGCCGTTTATGCCATCTGCCTTACCACGCTCCACCAATGGGCGCCGGAATGGGCAGACCGTCAGTACCACCACCTATCAGCTGGTCAATGACGGGATCATTGCCCAGACCGTCGGTAGTAACATCGGTAATCGAGGTCTCCAGCAGTTGCTGATCCATCTCGATGTCAAACGTCTCAGTGACGGGTTTCATATACGTCTTTTTCATCTTGCTGTCCTCCTTACTTTACGATTGTCTTCTTACCATGATTAATATATACACCCTTTGCCGTAGGACGCTTGCTCAGCTTACGTCCGTCCACGGTGTACCACTCGTCAGCCAACTCTCCACTATTCAATCTTTCACTGTACACTAACGTAGCGCCCTCGTCGTCCAGGTCCATTTGCACGCTGCGCACAGCATTGGGCTTATTCAGTACGAAGAAGGCACGGAAGCCCTTGATGTCGAGCGGAAGCTTGTCGGCGTAGTACAACTTGCTGCCTGCACCGATGAAGAGTACCGACTTCGGGTCGTCAGTGTACTGATAATGAGGTGTACCCATCGTGGGAATAAACTTCAGGTCTGCCGTCTCCTTGATGACTGGTTCATTGCAGACGTTGCCGGTGATGGCCTTCTGCGAGAGGTCCACGTCGGCAGCCACCTTCACCAGATAGGGAGTGTAGCCCTCAATGGTGGTGGCATCCTCGAACTTCAGGTTCAGCACACCTGCGGTCAGCGTAGCGCTCTTCAGCTGCTTCACCTTCGCACCCTCGCCAAAGACGCTGGTAAAGTCCGAGAAGGTGACAGGCGAAGCAAGGGTGTTCCAGCCACCCGTCTTCAGCGTACGCTTCAGAATGAACGAAGCCTCCTTGCCTCTCTGGGCAGCGAGTATGTTCAAGTTCTTAGCTTCAGCATCCTCCTCGTCAAGCATCATGCCGATGACCACATGCGTTGCCTCGTTACCCTCAGCATCGGCGACGGTCTTACGGGCATTGTACCCACTACCGGCCGACTTTATCTGTGCATTCTCAGGCGCTATGATGGCGTAGGTGCTGGGGATGTTGAGATTGGCATCGTTGCCCCATTCGATTGCCCTCGTATTTCCGCCGTCGAGCGTCCAGGTTCCTGATACCAACGTAACGTCACCCTTTGCACTGATAGCAGGCGTATTGTTTGACGTTGCCGTCAGGTCGCCCGTAACGGTGATGTTAGTACCATTGAGGCACGGACTAGAAGCACTCAGTTCGTGCTTCGTGCCGTTCAGGACGATTTCCGAAGCACTGATGCAGTTTGTGGACAATTTCATATTCACATTACCATTAACGGCGATGTATGCAGCGCTGATGCCAGTGTAACCTTCAGCAGCTGTCAGGTTGCCGTTGATGTTAATGCGCGAACTGCTATATATGGGGTTCTGTGACGTTTTAAACGTGAGGTCGCCATTGACCGTCAGCTCACTGTTGGCACCACTCATGTAAATGCCATAGACGAAGTTTTC
Source organism: uncultured Prevotellaceae bacterium (assembly GCA_946186505.1). Lineage (GTDB taxonomy): Bacteria > Bacteroidota > Bacteroidia > Bacteroidales > Bacteroidaceae > Prevotella. Next base: position 8,829 of record CAMHNI010000005.1, read on the forward strand.
GATGAACAGCCCCTTAGGTGCGTCGATAGTCAGGTTGATGCCGTCGGCGTATATCTTAGCGGCGTTGTACATACCGTTGATGGTCGTCGTGCCCGATGCGAAGTTCAGTGTGCCCGTACCTTCGCCCGGCTCGTACGTCACCGTACCGTCGCCCAGCACGTCGCCCTTGTTGGCATCCGTCACCTGCGTTGTGCCAACCCAGACGGGATATGTGATGACGTAGGTTTCTTCTTCAATGTTTGTAAACTTACTCCAGTAGTTCGAATCGCGGTATGCTTCTGACGTACCGACGGGAACATAGAGCGTAGCGGTAGTAAACGAGCCATCAGATTTCGAGAAAACATTCTCGGCTATTTCAAATGGCGTCTCTACCTGGGAATGGACTTCAACCAGATTGGCACAGTCATAGAATGCGTATTCTCCAATGCTCGTCACACTTGAAGGAATCACCACAGAGGTAAGTCCAGTACTGGACCTGAATGCTTCCATTTCGATATTCGTCACACTTTGGGGAATTACCACAGTGTTCAGACTGGCGAAGCCATAAAAAGCGACTTGAGCGATGGTCACCACATCGTCGGGGATGACGGTGACATTACATCCCTGAATCAGCTTGTTCGTCTCCGTCTCAATAATGGCATTGCAGCCACCACGCGAGTCATACTTGGTGTTACCGCTTGCTACTTGCAAGGTCTTGAGACCATCACAACCCCAGAACGGGAAATGCCCGATACTCGTCACACTGGCAGGAATAGTAATGGTAGTCAGCAACTTATCACCACCAAAGACAGCATTACCTATGGATGTCAGGCCTTCAGGCAGTGTCACTGATGTCAAGTTATCCATGCCGTTGAACGCGAAAGACTCGATGGTAGTCACGCTACCCGGAATCGTCACCGAAGTCAGCCCGCCACACTGTTTGAATGCCCTGAGTCCTATGCTTGTCACGCTGTTTGGAATAGTCACAGAGGTCAAGTCATAGCAATAACCGAACGCATAGTTTCCAATCCTTGTAACGGTGTATTCCTCTCCGTCGAAGACCACCTTTTCAGGAATGACCACATCGCCAGAATAGGCGTATTTTGCATAATCAGTGTACGCCTCGTAAGTGACCTCGGCCGTCTTATCATCCTTATTAAGACTGTAACAGAGGCTCCTTCCGTCGGCCATTGCTATTTCCCTATACTCACCCTCAACAATGTTTTGGAACTGATTCCAGTAGTTCGTCGCCTCATATTTCGACTTCGTGCCGACAGGGACATAGAGCGTAGCATTGACATAAGGATTATAATAGAAACAATATTCGTCTGTTTCACATGGATCTGTCATTGAAGAGAATACTCTGATAATATTATCACAGCAATAGAACGCCCCCTCTCCAATCGTCTTCACACTCTTTGGAATGAATACAGTAGAAATATTATCACAGTAACAGAAAGCATAGTCTCCAATAGTCTCGAGTCCTTCAGGAAGTTGCAAATCTGTCAGAGAATGGCAGTAATAGAAAGCTTCATAATCAATAGTTTTCAAATTCTCGGAGAATGTGACAGAGGCCAGATTAGTGCAGTAATAAAAAGCATACTCCCCAATCTTCTCCACGCTATTGGGAATTATAATGGATGATAATTCGTTCAAGTATGCAAAACACGCACATCCTAACACTTTCACGCCATCGGGAATAACGTTGGTGTTGCAGGCCGAAACCAGCGTGCCAGTCTCTGTTTCGATGATGGCATTGCAGCCGCCACGCGAATCATAATACTTCGGGTTACCGCTTTCCACTGTCAGGGAGGTCAAACCATTACATTTTAAGAAAGGATTATCTCCTATCGACGTAACAGTCTTGGGAACGGTGAAGGTGGTCAGGCTGGAGCAGTCTTCGAACGCCCAGTCACTGATGACCGTCACAGTGCCCGGCAGGGTAACGGAGGTCAGACCGGAACTTTTGTAGAACGCACTCTCACCAATGGATGTCACTGTGTACTCTTTACCACGGTAGGTCACCTTACCAGGAACGGTGACGTCGCCCGTATAGGAATTGTAGTTCTCGTCCTTATATGTGACCTCAGCCTCCTTGGTCGTTCCGTCCAGGTTATAATAGATATTATCAATAGTTGCAAAGCCGGTATATGCTTCCGTTTCACCAGAACCACTCTCCAGCTCCCAGACGTAGTTCATGTCCCAACTGTATTCAGCTACGGGACCATCGGTACTTGAGTTGACCGTCCAGAAGGCAGTGCCTACCAATGCCCATCCTGTATCGCCGCTCTTGGAATTCGTGGAGCGGACGGCATACTTGCCCTCCGAATTGAGGAAGAATACTTGCGCTTCCCATGTAGTTCGCTTGTAATAGGTCGTGGTACATATGTGGCCCTCCTTCAAAGCCGATCCGTCTTCTTCGCTGGAATTGGTGAAATAGCTGTTGTTATTTATAATCTGGAAACCATAGCCATACTCCCCATCGCCATCAGCCGATTTGGGCTCCACCTTTTTAAAGCTGAACAACGGAGCATCGTCCTTGCTGTTTGACAGCTCGCCGCCAGCGGTGATGTAGTACTTCTGGGTGCCTACCATCGTAAATATGCGGTAGCTCCCTTCATTCTTGATAGTCTTGAGGGCCCGCTCGTAGTTGCCACCGAGTTCATCCTCGAGTTCCCATACGTAGTTCATATCCCAGCTGTATTGAGCCACGGGGCCGCTGGTACTTGAATCAACCGTCCAGAAGGCAGTGCCAACCTTGGACCAACTTGTGGTGCCGCTCTTGGCATTCGTGGAGCGGACGGCAAACTTGCCCTCCTCATTGAGGAAGAACACCTGCGCTTCCCATGTTGTACGCGAATTCCTGTTCGTGACGCAGATGTGGCCCTCCTTCAAAGACGAGCCGTCTTCTTCGCTGGAATTGGTAAAATAATAACTGCCGTTCTTAATCTGAAAACCGTTTTCATATTCCCTTTCAGTCGAACTGGGTGTCACCTTCGTAAAGGTAAACAACGGAGCATCGTCCACATCGGTCGACAGTTTGCCGTCAGCGGTGACGTAGTACTTCACGCCATCAACCCTCGTAAACACTCGATATTCCTTACCATCCTCAATAGCGTTGAGGGCTCGATCGTAGTCGGCCTGGATGTTGGCTGCAGGAAACTCTACCGCTTCGAACGCCGTACTGGTTATAGATCCGCTGAACGTCTTGCGCACACGGTCGTAGAGTCCCACCACATTATTATATTTAGCAGGTACGAAGTCACACTTCAGCGTCGAGCCTTCGTATATCTTACAGCTATAAAGCGTCATCACCGAGGGGGATGTGTCAGCCGTTGTGCCGCCCGCTGTATCAGCAGTATTCAGGTTGAAGAGGAACATGGGCGTCTTGCCGTCGTCAGCCGTTCCCGTAGTGGTCACGCTGCCAGCCACTGTATTCGGACTGGAATACTTGTACCATGTAGCCGTCTTGTTCTCACAGACCAGCTTGATACGCTGGTCGTAAACAAAGTCATAACCTACCGTCTCCACGCCCGACCGATTGAAACAAGGTCCGTTAACCGCTGCGGAGTTTTTATGGTGACGCGAGAAGAAGCAGAAGGCGCTACTATAAAAGTCGTGCAACCGGGCACCAAACAATGCCTCCCAACTGCGCTGGCTGTTTTTCGTCACTTCGCAGTCCAACTCCACACGGGTATTGGCCTTGTGGGTGTAGCCCGTGTTGAAGGCCTGAGCACCTGTGGACTTGATAGCCTGCAGTAGGGTCACCTGGCTCTCGTACAAAACGCCGGCTTCACGTTCCACATAAAATCGGAGTTCGGCCAACTGGAAATTCTTCCCCGAAACACTAGAACATCTTTCAGCCTCGAAACGGAAATATTTGTAAGACTTCGTGTTATCAAGTGTGAATGTAGCGCTTATATTGTTAGTCATGGGCAGTTTATCATAGTTGCGATTGTAAAATCTGTCAACCAGTGTCGTCCACTCATCACTCGCATTCAGTTTAGCCTTGATAGTCCAAGCCGGTGGAGTACGATAGGATTGATCATTAGCAGTCCACAGCCCATAGCCCTTAGGAACAATGGCTTTTTCATAATGAAACTCCACATACGGGTCTTCATTAGACAGGCCGTATTTGGTATTCAGATCACCGTCCACTAACTTGTCATAGTTTTCGGAACCATTTGTTCCCCAATTTGAAGTCTGGCCTCCATCAACTGTAGGAACCTCGGTAACGACAGTCAGGACAGTTTCATCCACCTGTTCAGCCTGGACACTGGTAGTGGAAAGCATGACTAGGAGCGTCATCACGAGCGCCCTCGTCCAATGGTTTGTTTTACTTTTCATGTTAAATAGGTTTATGGTTGATTATATTCGTGATTACCAAGCATCCGTGGGGGTTACAGCGAGGGGAATGCCGCCAGGGCCTTGGCCAAAGATGATTTGCTCAACGGGGTCGTTGCCCAAGCCTTCAGTGGTGACTTCAGTGAACGATGCCTGCAGCAGGCAGTCGTCCGTAAAACAGTCCGTCATTTCTATCGTGGGTTTCAAATAGTTCTTTTTCATTTTTCAGTCCTCCTTTTACTTAATGATTGTCTTCTTACCATTATTAATATACACGCCTTTCGCCGTCGGTTGTCCGCTGAGTTTCCGACCGTCCACAGTGTACCAGTCAGCATTCCTCATTTCTAATTCCTCATTTCTAATTTCGCGAAGCGATGTAGCGCCACCGTCCTCATCGAGGTTCGACTGTATGCTGCGCACGGCGGCGGGATCCTTCAGCCGGAAGTAGGCACGGAAGCCCTTGATGGGGTAATTCGTTAGTCGCTCGTCCACATAGGAGAACCTGTTTCTTGAGACGAGGAAGAACCATGACTTCGGGTCGCCCTCAACGACAGTCTCGCTCAGCGTAGGAACGAATTCCACCGCGTCGGTTACTGTGGGAACGATGTTCTTGCTGATGGTGACATCCTCAATGACGTGGTCAACGAAATTCAGGTCGGCGGGCACTTTCACCAAGTAAGGTTTGCCGGCCTCTATCTTGCTGGCATCGGCAAAGGTCAGCGTCAGCGTGCCGTTAGTGACGGTTGAACCGGTGAGCTTCTTCACCTTCACACCTCTGCCGAAGACGCCATTCAGGTCGGTGATGTCGAACGGTGCAGCAAACGTGTTCCAGCTGTCAACACCAGCCTGTGCTTTCTTCAAAGTGCGGCTCAGGGATACGTCGAATGTCTCGCCGTGATGCTCCTCGAGTTTCTGGCTGTTGTCCTCATTTTCGTATAGGCAGATGACGTCTTTATTATCAACGATAATGACGCGTTGGGCGGCGCTATATCCAGATTTATCGACGATGGTGGTATAATTCGACAACGCGTCCACATGCCCCTGTGTAGGCAACATGATTTGATGGGTGCTGGGGATGTTGATAGGGCCATTGTCAGAACGGATGGCAGCGCTTGAAACGCCATTCTCATTGACGCCGCCGTCGAGCGTCCATGTGCCGGAAACCATTGTGATGTCGTTCTTAGCCTGGACGGCATAATAGCCCTTTGACGTTGCTGTCAGGTCGCCTGCGATGCTGATGGTTCCGAACGACTTGATGCACGGATAGTTTTTAGTAGCGGTGAATACGTGGCTGGTACCGTTCAGCACGAGGCTTTCCTGTGCCGTGATGATGAATCCGGTTCCCGAACCCTTCGCATTGCCGTTGACGGTGACGTTATCGGCATTGAGTGTCAGCTCTTGTGAGTGGATCGTCAGGTTGCCGTTAACGGTAAAGTCTGAACAGCCCACAACGGGGTTGTACAGCGTGTTGAACGTGATGTCGCCGTTGACGGTCAGCTTCTTATAGTTGTCTTGCGAGTAGCTGTAGTCCAAGCAAATGCCGAAGCCCGTCGGGTTTTCTATAAGCAGTCCCTCTGGAGCGTTGATGGTCAGGTCGATGCCGCGGCTAAAGATTTTATGGACATCATAGACGCCTTCGATGACGGTTTTTCCTGATTCGAAGGTCAGTGTGCAGGTTTCTGGATTATACTTGACAGTGCCGTCGCCCAGCACGTTGTTCAGGTTCAGCTCGGTCACCTGCGTAGCACCTACCCAGACGTTGTATGCTTTATTGTCGTAGCAGTTCCAGTCATTGTTTTTCCAGTAGAAGACGGACCATCCTTTATCCCTCAACGTGTTTCGCTCGGTTAGGGTTGTCTCGCTGTTTCCATCGCTGCTTCCAGCGTATTCATATAGTGAGCCACCGCCGTCAGGAAGGCTTGCCAGCAAATCGCTCAGTCCTGAGCCCGTGATCTGATTGTAGTAACAACGTAGTGACCTCAGACTGGTGTTATGCGACAGGTCAAGCGTGGTCAGCTGGTTATGGGAACAGTCCAAAGCATATAGTTTGGCGTTCTGCGACAGGTCGAGCGAGGTCAGCTGGTTATCATAGCAGGTAAGTATAGACAGATTGGTATTACCCGACACGTCGAGCGAGGTCAGATGGGCACCCCAGCAGTTCAGGCTGGTCAGATTAGTGTTCTGCGACAGGTTGAGCGTGTTCAGCGTGTTACCGGAGCATTCCAACTGTTCCAGAGCCGTGAAATAGCCTATTCCCGTCAGGTCGGTTATCTCCTTGAACGCGACGTTCATCCAAGTCACCAACGACAGCTCAGCGTCGCTGAGATAGTCGTCGCCGTTGTTCGCATCAAGGTCGTGGACAAACTGGCGGAAGTTGACATCGGGGAAGTTCGATGCGTCGATGGCAATTCCCATATCCTGGCCAGGCAGTTCGAGGTCTCCTACCCACGTCACGTTCAGAAGGTCGAAGTTTTGCTGGTAATAGGTCTGGTAGCCTGTCCATACGTGGCACTTCGTCGCCTTCTTGGGCTTGAAGTCATCGGCGTTACTGCCAGCCCACCACGTCAGTTTCGTGGGGTCGGGATAACAGTACACGTCGGTTATCGACGTACAATCCAAGAACGAGAAAGCATCGATATAGGTGACGGAAGCGGGGAAGGTAATGGTCGTCAGTCCCGTACAGTTACGGAATGCGTAGTAGTTGATGGTGGTGAGGCCCTCAGGCAAAGTGATGCTCTGCAGGCCGCTGCATAGCTCGAACGCAGCACCTCCGATGGTGGTCAGCGTAGAGGGGAGGCTGACGGTTGTTGCATGATTACATTCCCGGAAAGCATTCATGCCGATGTAGGTGACACCCTCGGCGATGACGATGGTCTTGATGTCAGCGGCGTAAGCTAACCACGGGGTGTTGCCGTAGAAATCACCCATGCGCCCCTCGCTGTCGCTGTCCTTTTTACTGACGGTCAGCGTTCCGTTTTTGTTGAGCTCCACCTCGCAGTCGCCACTTATCCAAGGGCCATCGATTTGGTCAAGGTCGCCCCAGAACGTCAAGTGCTTAAAGTTGAACTTGTTTGCAAAGGCTTCGCGGTCGGCTTTATTCACGTGACACGCCGTTCCATAATAGCTAAAGTCCGGGTTCTCATTGTCAGTCCAGGTCAGACTGGCGACATCGGCATACATGTAGATATTGTGCAAAAAATTACAGCCATAGAAAGCATCCTCGCCTATTTTGGTCACATTGGCAGGAATGGTTATCTGCGGGACGGAGCAACCGCTGAAGGCACCACGGGCTATCTCGGTGAGACTCTCAGGCAGGGTGACCGACTCCACACCCTCACAATCGGCAAAGGCGTAGGCACCGATGTAGGAAACGCCGTCACCAATGATGATGGCTTTGATCCTGCGATTTGGAAAATCGTACCACGGGGCTGGGTCTCCCAAATCGTTGGCAGCGTTGTAGTCGGCCATGCGGCCATTACCCGAGGCCTTCGACACTTTAAGTGTTCCGCTGCTGGTAAGTGTTACCGTACACTGGCCGCTGGTCCATGTGTTTGGCGTGTTCTGTGCATTAGCAGAGGTAAACGTCCCTCCCACTAACAGCATCGTCAGCACCCATAGCCATAGCCATTGGTGCCGACAGGTCTTAACATTCGTCGTTGTCATAAGAATTTTAATGGTTTTATTGATTTTGGTTGCAAAAATAACAAAATTATTCTAAACTTCCAAATAATAAGGTAACTAATTCTACTTTCTCAGGTTCTGCATTTCTTCTGGAGTTTAGGCAACTCCTGAAATCCCTGTAATATCTGTAGTTTCTAATAAAAGTTTAATTTGAGAAGAGACGAGAAGTCCCTTGCCAAACCCCGACAATGGTGGCAAGAGTTGGAAGCAGAGCAGCTGGTGACGCCTCGCTTTAGCCAATAAACAGGGGATTTTAGCAATTTATAGCCGTTTTTCTTTCTTATCTGACCGAAATTTAGTAAATTTGCAGCCAATAATCCGAATATGGAAGCAAAAATGGAAAAAGAATACCCCATACGCACCGGCTGCGACCGCGGACTCTGCCATCAGGCAGTGGGCCGGCAGGACCGGCAGCTGAACACCTACGACTGGCTGGCCGACGTGCCTGGCAACCAGGAATCGACGGACTTGGTGGAGGTGCAGTTCAAGCATACCCGCAAGGGCTATTACCACAATGTGAACAACCTGCCCCTGAAAAAGGGTGACATCGTTGCCGTGGAGGCCAACCCCGGCCACGACATCGGCGTGGTGACGCTGACAGGGCGTCTTGTGAAACTGCAACTGAAGAAAGCCAACCTGAAGTCGGCCGACGACATCAAGCGTGTCTATCGGCTGGCCCGCCAGTTGGACATGGACAAATACCGTGAAGCCAAGGCCCGCGAGCACGAGACGATGATTGAGAGCCGCCAGATAGCCAAGGGACTGGGTCTGGACATGAAGATAGGCGACGTGGAGTTCCAGGGCGACGGTCAGAAGGCCATCTTCTACTACATCGCCGACGAGCGTGTTGACTTCCGCCAGCTCATCAAGGACCTGGCCGCCGCTTTTCACGTACGCATCGAGATGAAACAGATCGGTGCCCGCCAGGAAGCCGGCCGCATCGGCGGTACAGGTCCCTGCGGACGCGAGCTGTGCTGCGCCACGTGGATGAAGAACTTTGTCTCGGTATCGACGGGTGCCGCCCGTTTTCAGGACATCTCGCTCAACCCGCAGAAGCTGGCCGGTATGTGCGCCAAGCTGAAATGCTGCCTGAACTACGAGGTGGACGACTACATTGAGGCCAGCCGCCAGCTGCCCGGCCGTGAGACCATCCTGCAGACACTCGATGCAGACTACTATCTCTTCAAGAGCGACATCCTGGCAGGACTGGTCACGTACAGTACTGACAAGAACATGGCCGCCAACGTGGAGACCATCACCGCCGCACGTGCCCGCCAAATCGTCGAGATGAACCGCCGCGGCGAGAAGCCCGAGTCGCTGCAGGAGGGCGGCAAGCCCAAACCGCAGAAGACGCATGTCGATCTGGCCGGCGGCGACATCAGCCGGTTTGACAAGGCCAAGAAGAAAAAAAAGAAGAAAAAGCCACAAGAAGGGAAACCCAAGAAAGATGAGAAGAAATAGCGCTTGGCTATACCTTATCCTATCACTTGCGGTCCAACTGGCTATGGTCAGTTGTGACCGCAAGATGCTCTACCACCACTATGAGCACACGACGCTCGGGGGATGGGACAAGAATGACACGCTGCTGTTCACCGTACCCGCCGCCCGGCAGCGGGCCGTTGTGCAACGCGATGTCGAGATTCGCATATCGGGCGACTACCCGTTCCAGCAGCTCAACCTGATTGTGGAACAGACCACCTTGCCGACAAGCAAGGAGACGGGACCGTTCCCCGGCAAGACCATCAGCCGCCGCGACACGCTGAACTGTTCGCTCATTGACCGCGAGGGCAACATCAAGGGCGACGGCATCAGCCTGTACCAATACCGCTTCCACATGACAGACATCAGCGTGAACGAGGGCGACTCTATCTGTATCTGCATCCGCCACAACATGAAACGCGAGATACTGCCCGGCATCGCCGATGTCGGCATCCGGCTGACAACCTATTGAAACACTTGACTGATGACGCAACAGGAAACAGACGAGAAATACATGCGGATGGCCTTGGACGAAGCCCGTCAAGCACTGTCCGGGGGCGAAGTGCCCATTGGTGCTGTCGTGGTGTGCCGCAACCGCATCGTTGCCCGTACCCACAACCTGACGGAGACACTGTGTGACGTCACCGCCCACGCCGAGATGCAGGCTGTCACCGCTGCCGCCAACACGCTGGGCGGCAAGTACCTGACCGACTGCACACTCTACGTCACCGTGGAGCCATGTCCCATGTGTGCCGGTGCCTTAGGATGGGCACAGCTGCCCCGGATTGTCTATGGCTGTCCGGACGAGAAACGCGGCTACCGCGAATATGCGCCGCGCGTGCTGCACCCCAAGGCCACGGTGACCGCCGGTGTTCTTGAAGAGGAGTGCCGACAGCTGATGCAGGATTTTTTCAAGAACCGCCGATAAAGATATATTACTGAGCCCACTTTAAAAAGTGGGCTCAAATGTTTTATAAGACAACTTGAACCGCTCGGACAATTGGTTGAGCGGTTCAAGTTGTCTTCTTATAACTTCGAGATAATGCCGAGCTTGGTGGCACGGATGAACTCGACGATATGTCGGATAGCAGGGCCGTCGGGCACCTGCTGCTCTATCTGGTTCACGGCATCGAAGACCGACGTCTGGCCGTTGAAGACAAGACGGTAGGCGTTGGCAATGTGCTTCAGCGTCTTCTCATCGACACCATGGGCACGACCGATGGTGTTGTTTACACCACCGTATTCGGCATACTTGGTGCAGATGATGTAGGGCGGCACATCCTTCGAGAAGGTGGTGCCGGCCTGTATCATGGCACCTTTGCCGACGCGGGTCTTCGCGTTCTCGATGACCGACGACGAGAAGATGACACCGTCCTCAATCTCACAGTCACCGGCAATCTTCGTGCCGTAACCGAAGACGCAACGGTCGCCGACCTTCGTATCATGGCTAATGTGGGCACCCTCCATCAGCACGTTGTCGTTGCCGAGGACGGTCTGGCAGCCACGGTGGGTGGCACGGTTGATGACCACGTTCTCACGGATGATGTTATTGTTGCCAATAATGCACTCCGACTTCTCACCCCGGAACTCGAAGTCCTGAGGCAAGGCACCGATGACGCTGCCTTGGTGAACCTTGTTACAACTGCCCATGCGCGTACCATTCATAATAGAGACGAAGGGGAAGATGATGCAGTCGTCGCCAATCACCACGTCATCCTCGATATACACGAACGGGAATATCTTACAGTTGTTGCCGATACGAGCCTTGGAAGAGATGCCAAGCCCACCCAAGCCCTCCCTAAGGGAGGGTTGTCCGGTTACATAATCTGTTGAATTATTCATAACGATAGTATCTAATCAATAAAAAACTGAGCTGTTTATCTCACTCTAAACATCCCTCCCTTGAGGAGGGCTTTGGTGGGCTCTTATTTAGCCCCTCCTCCCAGTGCCTGATACAGGTTTACTACCGCCTGCATCTTGTTGAAGTCGTCGGTCACTTGTGAGATCTCGGCATTCAGCAGGTTCGACTGGGCAGATATAACCTCTAAATAGGTGGTGTTCGATGACGACTCCATCAGTTTCTTGGTGTCCTCGACATTCTTCTTCAGCACGGCCACACGCTTGGCGTCAAGCTCACCCTTCTCTGCCGACGCATTATAGCTGACGAGGGCGTTGCTGACCTCGTTGCCGGCCTTCAGCACGGTGTTCTGCCATGTGTTGTACTTCTGCTCGTACTGCATCTTGGCCACCTTCAGTCCGGCCACGATCTGTCCGTGCTGGAAGATGGGCTGCACCAGCGAGCCGACAGCCGACAGCAGCAGCTTGCCGGGGTTCACCAGCCCGTTGTTGTTGGTGAAGGCACCGGTGCCGCTGATGGTAATGCTCGGATAGAAACGCGAGCGGGCCTGCTGCACGTCGTAGAAGCACTGAGCCAGCGACATCTCGGCAGAGTGGACATCGGCACGGTTGTTCAACAGTGAGATGCTGACGCCCGTAGCAAACGTCGAGGGCAGCGACTGGTCGGCCAAACGTCCGCGCTTGATGCTCTGTGCCGGCTGCGCGATGAGCAGCGAGAGCGAGTTCTCTACCTCACGGGTCTGGCGCAGCAGATCGACCTTCTGAGCCTGCACGCTGTAGTAGGCTGCCTCAGCACTCTGCACGGCGGTAGAGCGGTAGCCCACACGGTTCTCGTGCATGAACTGCATCTTCTCCCATGTCTCCTTCGTCAGCTGCTCCATATCATTAACAATCTCCACCTGACGGTCAAGCATCAGCAGCGTGTAATAGAGGTTGGCGATGCCGCTGACGATGTTGCACTTCACCACCGTCTGATAGTCCTGGGTGGCAAGCAGCTGCATCTGTGCCGACCGCTTGGCGTTGAGCAGGTTACCAAACAAATCGACGTTCCACGAGGCGCTGAGGGGCACCTGGTATGACTTCGTCGTCACCGACGGGTCGGTCTTCAGTGTGGCGATGGTTCCCTGTGCCGTCAGGGCTACCGACGGCAGGAAGGCCAGACGGGCCACCTTCAGGGCCTCGTTCACCATCTGTACATTCAGGGCGGCGTTCAGCAGGTCGGGATTCTTCTCCAGTCCCTGTTCGATGAGCACCTGCAGCTGCGGGTCGGTAAAGAGCTGACGCCAGGGCAGATTGCCGAACGACGTCGTGTCGGCCGACTGCAGTGTACCGTTCTGGGCCACGGGGTCGCGGACGATACCATCGGCGATGACTTCCGGCCGCTCGTACTTGTTGTAAAGGCCGCAGCTCGACAGCAGGAGTAAGCCTACCCCAACCCCTCCCCAAGGGAGGGGCTTTATGATTACTCTGAGGATTCGTTTTATGTTCATCTTCATAGATCTTCGTATTTATTGTTTGCGCTTTTTATGTATCTAAACATCCCTCCCTTGGGGAGGGCTTGGGTAGGCTTTCTATTTCTCCAGTTCATAATCTACGGGTTTATGCGCATACTGTGCAATCTCGGTAGCCACTTCTTCGTTCTCGTCGTCCTCGAACTTCATCGGGCGGAACTTCTCCTGAAGGCTCTGGAAGATGACGAACAGCGTGGGCACGACAAACAGCTGACAGATCGTACCGACGAGCATACCGCCGACGGCAGCAGCTCCCAACGTCTGGTTACCATTCTTACCCACACCCGATGCGAACATCATCGGCAGCAGACCGACGACCATGGCCAACGACGTCATAAGGATAGGACGCAGTCGGGCAGCCGAACCGAGGATGGCCGACCAGGAGATGGCCATACCGAGCTCACGGCGTTCAAGGGCGAATTGCACAATCAGGATGGCGTTCTTGGCCAACAGACCGATCAGCATGATCAGCGAGATCTGCATGTAGATGTCATTGTTGTGGCCGAAGAGGTTGGTGAAGAGGAAAGCACCAGCCAGACCGAAGGGAACGGAGAGCACCACGGAAAGCGGCAGGATGTACGACTCGTACTGTGCCGACAGGATGAGGTAGATGAAGATGAAGCAGAGCACGAAGATGAGAGCCGTAGAGTTGCTCGACTGCGCCTCCTGACGGGTCAGACCCTGATAGTCATAGGTGTAGCCTGCAGGCAGCTGCTCGCGTGCCACCTCCTCGACGGCCTTGATGGCCTCACCCGTCGAATAGCCGTCGGCGACGGTTGCCGTCACAGTGATAGATGTGAACAGGTTGAAGCGGGTGATGTTCGTAGGACCATAGACGCGATCGACGGAGCAGAACTCCTTGACCGGCGACATGCCCTTCGGCGTACGTACATAGACGCTGTTCAGCGACTCCTCAGTCATGCGGGTCTCTGGCGATGCCTGGATCATCACGCGGAACAGCTTACCGTAGGCGTTGAAGTTCGAAGCGTAGAGTCCGCCGTAGTAGCCCTGCAGCGTGCTGAGTACCGTGGCAGGTGAAATGCCGCTCTGCTTACACTTGGCAACATCGACGTGCACCATGTACTGCGGATAGTTCGGGTTGTAGCTGGTCTGTGCCGTCTGGATCTCAGGTCGCTTGTTCAGCTCGGCGAGGTAGTTCTTGGTGATGTCGAAGAACTTCGTCAGGTCACCACCCGTGCGGTCCTGCATGACGAGCGACACACCCGAGTTGGCCGAGAAGCCAGGAATCATTGGCGGCGAGAAGGCCAGAATCTGGGCATCCTTGATGTGGGCCGTCTTGATGAATATCTGTGCAGCCACCATCTGGGCTTCTAACGGGTTGATGAAGAAGCGATAGAAGCCGTCGCCCTCCCAGAGTCCGCTGATCTTCCACCATAATCCCTTCTGACGCTCGCCAAACGGCTTCAGCTTGATGATAAAGGTGGCCTGGTCGGAACCGGCACCGGCAATGAAGTTATAGCCCTGAATCTGCTCACGGCTCTGGATGGCGGGGTCGGCAGCAAGGATGGAGTCCACCTGATTGATGACCTGTCGTGTGCGGGCCACCGATGTAGCTGGAGGCATGGACACGGTGCAGAACATCGTACCCGTATCCTCGTCGGGCACCAGTCCGGTCTTCGTGGTCAGCATCGTGCCGGCCAACACCACGATACCGATGATGGCGGCAATGATGACAGCCACGGGGCGCTTCACCAGTTTCTCAACCGATTTCTTATATTTGTCGGTCGTGGCATTGAAGGCCGTATTGAACGATGCATGGAAACGGTCGATGCGCGACATCTTGCGCTCGTGGCCGTCCTCGTCGTGCGGTTTCAGGAAGATGGCACAGAGGGCGGGAGACAGCGTCAGGGCATTCAAAGCCGAGATGAAGATGCTGACAGCCATCGTCACACCGAACTCACGGTAGAACGTACCCGTCGTACCGCCGATGAACGACACGGGAATGAACACCGAGGCCATCACCAAGGTAATGGAGATGATAGCACCCGAAATCTCGTTCATGGCATCGATAGAGGCCGTCAGCGTCGATTTGTAGCCCTGGTCCAGTTTGGCGTGAACGGCCTCGACCACCACAATGGCGTCATCGACCACGATGGCGATAGCCAGGAGCAAGGCCGACAGCGTCAGCAGGTTGATGGAGAATCCGAAGACGCTCAGGAAGAAGAACGTACCGATAAGCGACACAGGGACGGCAATGAGCGGTATGAGCGTTGAGCGCCAGTCCTGCAGGAAGATGTAAATGACGATGAACACCAGGATAAGGGTGAACACCAGCGTGAAGACCACCTCCTCGATAGAGGCATACAGGAACTCGGTCACATCGTAGTTGATCTTGTATTCCATGCCCGGCGGGAACAGCTTGGCCTGCTCTTCCAGCTCGGCCTTCACCTGCTTGGCAATATCGTTGGCGTTGGAGCCTGCAATCTGCTGCACCATACCCATCACTGAGGGCAGGTTGTTGTTTTTCATCGACACGGAGTACTGCAGTCCGCCCAACTCTATTCTCGCCACATCCCTCAGTTTCAGTGTCTGCCCATTAGCGTCGCTTGAGATGATGATGTTGCCAAACTCCTCCTCGGTCTTCAGACGACCCGTGTAGCGCATGGCGTACTCGTAGGCCACGTTGGCCTCTTCACCAAACTTACCAGGAGCAGCCTCAATGTTCTGCTCGGCCAGCACGGCGCTGATGTCCGAAGGCATGAGGTTGTACTGCTTCATCACCTCGGGCTTCAGCCATATACGCATGGAATACGACTTCATACCCGGTGACTGCACGTCACCCACACCCTGGATACGCTTGATGGCGGGGATGATGTTGATGTTGTTGTAGTTCGTCAGGAACTCGTCGTCGTAGCGGCCGTCGGAGGTCAAGGTGAACATCAGCACCTGCGAGGTCTGACGCTTCATGACCGTAACACCGATGCGAGTGACTTCGGCAGGCAGCAATGCCTGGGCCTGCTGCACACGGTTCTGCACGTTCACGGCACACATGTCGGCATTCAGTCCCTGACGGAACAGGATGCTGAGCTGCGCAGAGCCTGAAGAGGCCGTCGAGCTGATATAGTCCATACCCTCCACACCGTTGATACTCTCTTCGAGCGGCACGAGAACGGAGTTTTTCACCGTCTCAGCATCGGCACCAGGATAGCTGGTATAGACCACGACGGTAGGCGGCGCAATGTCCGGGTACTGCTCAATAGGCAGCGTGGCCAGTCCGATAAAGCCCAGCAGGACGATGAGGATGGAGATCACCGTCGAAAGCACCGGCCTTTTGATAAATGTTGTAAATGTCATATCCTTATTTCTTCATCGCATTGACAATGTCGCCAGCGCTCATTGCCTTTGCCTGTTCCTGAATCTTCTGTTGATAACGCTCCGGTGTGATCTGCACAATCTCCATGCCGTCGGTGAGCTTCGTGATGCCATTGGTGACATACTTGTCGCCAACCTTCAGGCCGTCGGTGATGACGTAGTTGATGCCATCGTTCTGCGGAGCCACCTTCACCTCGGTGTATTTCACCTTGTTGTCATTGCCCACGGTATAGACGAACTTCTTGTTCTGCACCTCAGACACGCACGACTGCGGGATGACAATGGCCGACAAATTGTCGTGGGGAATGACGATGGAACCTGAGCCGCCGCTCTTCAGCAGCTTCTCGGGGTTGGGGAACAGGGCAATCATCTGCACCGTACCTGTTGCAGCGTCAATAACGCCGCTCATCTTCGTCACCTTACCGTCGTGGCTGTAGATGGTGCCGTCGCTCAGCTGCAGCTTCACGGCGGGCAGCTCACTCAGGCCGTTGCCGCTCTTCGACATCTCTAAGGCAGCCTTCTCGGTCATCGAGAAATAGACCTCCATCTGCGAGATGTTGCTGACCGTCGTCAGCACGTTGGCAGCACTCACGAGGGTACCCACTTTATAAGGCAGTGTGCCCACCACACCGGCAGCGGGACTTTTCACATAGCAGAAGCTCAGCATCTCCTTGGCCGAGGCCAGTGCAGCCTGCGCCTGAGCCAGTCCGGCCTTGGCCTGTTCATACTGGTTGGTGGCCGACTGCAGCTCGAAGTCGCCGATGACCTTGCTCTCATACAGTTTCTGCGAGTTCTCAAAACTGAGCTTGGCAGTGTTACACGAGGCCTGAGCCGTGTTCACGGAAGCCTGGGCCTGGCGAACAGAAGCCTGATAAGTAGCATTGTCAATGACAAAGAGTACTTGTCCGGCACTAACCGTCTGACCCTCTTTTACATTGATCTGGGTAATGAACCCCTGAACCTTCGGGCAAATCTGCACATCCTGCACACCCTTGATAGAGGCTGGATAAGTGACCTGTGACGATGCACTGCTTGTACCTACCGTCACCACGGGGTACTCGTTGTCACCGAATGTCGGACGTCCGCCACCGCTCTTGCCACACGAGACAAGCAGCAGCGCAGAGGCCGCAAACACTAAAATCTTACTCTTTTCCATACTTTTACTTTATGCTTAAATTTATATATAAATTCAACGTCATCCTCTGAAAACTAACAGTCTAAATCTTAGTTTTCGGACTGCAAAGGTACGAAAAAAGCGCAAAAAAGATGTGTAGGGACATATTCTTTTACATCTTTTTTGCACTTTATTAGCATTTTTCATAACAGCTCAGTCATCCACGACAAAGTGTTTCTCCTACCATGTCTCCGGATGCCGCCGCAGCGACAGCGAGCGGTACTTGATACGCAGCGGCAGCTTGCGCACAATGCGCCGCCAGTAGTCCACCTAAGTCCTGTAGTCCGATGCTAAAAAAAACGCATTCCTAATTTGTCGGGCGTCACTCACCGTCAAGCATATCGTTCCAGCGGCTCTGGAACGGCGTTCCAAGGCCTCTGGAACGGTGTTCCGATGGTTTCGGACTACATGATGGTAATCCGCAATCGTCAAAAACAAGCGAAAAACAAGCGAAAAACAAGCGAAAAACAAGCGAAAATTAAGCGAAAAACAACGAAAAACAACGAAAAACAAGCGAAAGAGCAACAAAAAAAACAACGAAAAACGAATCAAAAACTTAAAAAAGTGGCGAAAGTGGTAATATATTACCACTACCACCACCCTTATTACCACTATCTAACTGCTTTATATACAGAAGGTTTACGTGATAGTGGTAGAAGTGGTAATAGATTTCAAAAAAAATCAATGTAGAAACATGTGGACAGTTTGAATGCACACCCGTTTGTGCACAAAGTCCTAAAGTCCTGTAGTCCGATGCTAAAAAGCCCGCATTCCAGGATTCCAAAACTCCTTGGACAGCAGTTCAGCAAGCACTACAATCCTAATGGATTGACGGCCGAATAAGCCTGACTGACCCGTTGCTCAATGCCCTCTGCCGAATAATCACCGCTGACATCAGCCAGCAAATTGGGGTCAAGTTCCAAGACCTTCTGCATATCAGCCTCAGCACCGGCCTTGTCGCCCTGGGCCAACCTCAGGCTTCCACGTTCACGGAAAGCCTCAATACAGAAAGGATTCACCTCGGTCACCATGTCATACAGTTTTATCGCATCATCAGCATGTCCCTTGGCAAGCTCAACGCGAGCCTTGAGCAGCAGAGCCTCCTCGTGGGCGTATTCGTTCTTCAGGAGCCAGTCGGCATCGGCGTCGGCTCCTGCTGTCTCTCCTATTTCGAGTTGTATCTGTCCACGCAGCAGATAAGCATCAGGGTTGTCCTCATCCAGCGCGATAGCTTTGGTCAGCATGGCGATGGCTCCCACAACATTGCCCTGTCCCTTGTAAGCCTGAGCATAGAGATAGTGTGTCGCTGCCGAGTTGCCGTCTATCTGCATGGCCCGTTCACAGGCCTCCGCCATCCGGACATAGTCTTCCTCCATATAAGCCAACTGGGCAATCCTCAGCTGGATGGAGTCATTCTCAGGTTCGGCGGCAGCCAGCACCTGCAGTTCCTCCATAGCATCAGCCAGTTCCCCCTGCCGAAGAAGGGCCTGTGACAAATAGTCATGCACCTCAAGGTCTTCCTGCAGCTTCAATGCCTCTTGGAAACAACGAACCGCATAATCCGTCTGACCTATCTTCAAGGCTTTCACACCATCGTATTTCAGCAGGTCGAAGTTCCTGGCAGTCTTTTCTTCCTTTTCCTCTTCCGGCGACAACTCACTGCCTCCGAACATTGCTTTCCAAAATCCCATTCGCTATTCTATTATTATCTGAAGTTTACCGATTCTTTTTTCAACCACACTATTGTCGTATTAATAAGTGGTCGTTTTCATACATACGAAAGATAGTTACACCGTCTTAGAACAAAGTCAGCGTATATAGATAAACCACTGCAGCGGGAACGGCCAGCAGCGTGGAGTCGAACCGGTCGAGCATACCGCCATGACCGGGCAGGATATTGCCGCTGTCCTTGATGCCAAGGGTACGCTTAAAGAGTGACTCGATGAGGTCGCCCCAGGTACCGAAGATGACAACGACCAGACCAAGCCCCGCCCATTCATAGACGTTGAGTCCGAGGTCGTTGACACCGTAGAGGTCGGTAAAATACCAGATGAGAGCAGCCACGGCGACAACCAGAAGTCCACCGCCGATGCTTCCCTCCCACGACTTTCCCGGCGAGACACGCGGGAACAGCTTGTGACGTCCTATCAGCGAGCCGACGCAATAGGCACCGGCATCGTTAATCCAGAGGAACACGAAGACGGAGAGCGGCATGAGATAGGTATATTGGATGTCGTAGCCATTGGAACGAAAAGCCAGCACATTGAGCAGCGACAGCGGCAGGGCGATGTATAGCTGCGAGAGCATGGTGTAAGCCCAGTTGTTGATGGGGTCCTTCGCCTGCAAATACAATTCGGCCACCATCAGGTAGATAATACTGACAAGATAGGGGATGAACACTGTGGCCGGGGTCAGCCCGCTGTTATAGCCTGCCATGGCGAGAAACAGATAGACTCCCGAGACAGTACAGATAAAACGGTTGATATCTGTATAGGGGCGGTCATTGACCAGTCCGGCAAACTCCCAGATGGTCATGCCTGTCACTAATGAGAACAACAGTATCATGGCCCTCGGATTCAGGAAACTCGTCACGATGGCCGCGACGAAGAACACGCTCGTAATCGTCCTTACGATGAAGTTTCTCATGCTTCTCCCTCCTTTTCTTTAGCTTCTGTCTCCAACTGCCTGCCGCGTTCCTCAGCCATACGCTCCGCATCGGCACGCATCTGAGCCTCCAGCAGTTCCTCGGCACGGCTGATCCAGGGACGCTTGCCGAAAATCTTCTCAACGTCTTCGGCGAAGATGACCTCACGATCGACGAGCAGCTGGGCCAGCTGGGCATGACCGTCAGCATGCTCCGTCAGAATACGCTTCGCACGGTCGTACTGTTCGTTAATCATTTTCAGAACCTCGTCGTCCATCAACTTGGCTGTAGCCTCAGAATAGGGACGCTGGAACTGATATTCGGCATTGTTGTAGTAGCAAACGTTGGGCAGACGGTCAGACATACCGGCGTAGGCTATCATACCGTATGCCTGCTTCGTGGTGCGCTCCAGATCGTTCATGGCACCCGTGGAGACATGACCGATGAACAGCTCCTCGGCGGCGCGTCCGCCAAGCAGCGAGCACATCTCGTCAAGCATGGCCTCCTTGGTTTGCAGCACACGCTCCTCGGGCAGGTACCAGGCGGCTCCCAAGGCCTGGCCACGGGGCACGATGGAGACCTTCACCAGCGGGTTGGCAAACTCGGTGAACCACGAAATAGTGGCATGTCCGGCCTCATGTATGGCGATGGAACGCTTCTCCTGCTCGGTCATCACCTTCGTCTTCTTCTCCAGACCGCCGATGATGCGGTCAACGGCATCAAGGAAGTCCTGGCGTCCCACGTTCTCGCGGTTATAGCGGGCGGCTATCAGGGCGGCCTCGTTGCAGACGTTGGCAATGTCGGCTCCCGAGAAGCCCGGCGTCTGGCGGGCGAGGAAATCGACATCCACGTCGGCTGCCAGTTTCAGCGGCTTCAGATGGACGTGGAACACCTCCCGTCGTTCATTCAGGTCAGGCAGGTCAACATGTATCTGGCGGTCGAAACGCCCTGCACGCAGCAAGGCGGAGTCAAGCATGTCGGCACGGTTGGTGGCTGCCAGCGTGATGATGCCGCTATTGGTGCCGAAGCCGTCCATCTCCGTCAGCAGGGCGTTCAGCGTGTTCTCGCGCTCATCGTTGCCACCCATAGCGGGGTTCTTCGAGCGGGCACGGCCCACAGCGTCAATCTCGTCAATGAAAATGATGCACGGTGCCTTGGATTTCGCCTGTTCAAAGAGGTCACGTACACGGCTGGCACCTACGCCAACGAACATTTCGACAAAGTCGGAACCCGACATTGAGAAGAACGGCACACCAGCCTCGCCGGCAACGGCCTTGGCCAGCAGTGTCTTACCCGTTCCCGGAGGGCCTACCAGCAGAGCGCCCTTGGGAATCTTACCGCCCAGGTCGGTATATTTCTGCGGGTTCTTCAGGAAATCGACAATCTCCTGCATCTCCTGCTTGGCACCTGCCTGACCGGCAACGTCCTTGAACGTGATGCCCAGTTCACCGCCTTTCTCATACATCTTAGCCTTGGACTTGCCAACACTGAACATGCCGCCGCCGAAGCCGGAACCACCGCCCATGCGGCGGAAGAAAAGCATCCACAGGCCAACGATGATGAGAAGGGGCAGCAGGCTATAGAAGAGGTCGCCAAAGACGCTGCCGTCGGACTTGTTCTCATAACTCAGTTTGCCAGTGAACTTGCCTTCTTCGCGCATCTTGTCGATAAACTGTTCTACCTGGTCCACACTGCCTATCTCAACGTCAACCCAAGGAGACGTCCCCGTCTGCTTATGGCCTTGCTTGAACACGTCGCGGATGTGGTCGGCCCTGACATACATCTTCAGCGTGTTCTGGTTCTTGTTCACTACAATCTTGTCGGCATAGCCACGTTCCACAAACACCTTGAAGTCACTGTACGATGACTCCGAGTGCATCTGTGGGCCGCTCACGTCATCACCCGAGCTGGTCAGGTAAAGCATGGCCAGCAACAGGATGGCAATGAAATATATCCAGTTCATATTGAACTTGGGCATATTCATCTTCGGCCCGTTATTGTTGTTATTCTGTCTTTGCTGTTCCATCAGTCCAAATCAGGGATTTGAGTTAACTTTGCATCATGCCACAAATGCTCCAGGTCGTAGTACTCGCGCACGTCGGGCAGGAAGATGTGTACCAACACGTCGGTATAGTCCATAGCCACCCACTGGGCATTCTCCAGGCCAACCACATGTGCAGGCCGCTCGTCCAAGTCCTTGCGGGCGAAGTCGCCCACCGACTCGGTGATGGCCTCTACCTGCGAAGGTGAGTTGCCCTGACAAATCACAAAATACCGGCAAATAGTGCCGTCAATGCCGCTGAGGTCGGCCACCACGATTTGGTGTCCTTTCTTCTCCTGGATGCCTTTGGTGATACTCTCTACTAATTTTCTCGTTTGTTCCATTATGATAATTTGTGTAAATGTGCCTGCAAAGATAGTGGTTTTTATCCGATTACTAAGCACAAGAGCCGCTTTTTTGAAGTTTTTTAGGAGTATAGCCCCTGATTTATTTGGTTTTTCCCCGACTTATTCGTACCTTTGCACCCAATGATGACCCAACAAGCATTCGAATCATACATAGAAAACAATGATGACACAGCAAGCATTCGAATCATACTTAGAAAAGCATGCCGGACAGATCAAGGCGATTCGCGAGGGGGCACATGAGCTGCACCGTAGCGTGAACCAGACCTACGGCGACGGTCTGCCTTACGGCTATCACCTCGACATGACAGCTCAGGGCGTGATGGATTTCGGATACATGGTATGCGCTTCCGAGAACGATGTGCTACCCATGCTCTTCGGGGCTTACTACCACGACAGTATCGAAGACGCCCGCCTCACCTACAACGACGTGCTACGGCTGGCACAGACCACCATGACCATGCAGCAGGCACTGATGGCCACTGAAATCGTCTATGCACTGACTAACGACAAGGGGCGCACCCGCGCTGAAAGGGCCGGTGAGCGCTACTACCAAGGCATACGCCAGACACCATACGCCCCGTTAGTAAAGCTCTGTGACAGGCTGGCCAACGTGGCCTTCAGCTGCTCAGGCACCGACAAGGCCAACCTGCACATGAAAGAGGTGTACAAACAGGAGATGCACCATTTCCTGACATCTATCGACAGCCATAGCAGCGACCCGCGCCTGAAGGTGCCAAAGGAGCTCATATTAAGGATAGCCGAATGCCTCATTGACGACATGGAGCGCGAGGAACAGCTCATCAGAAGCTGGCTTGAAACAGGGTTTGCATGAAGAATGGCAGAAAAGCAAAACGTAAAACCATTTAATACCAAACGACAGTGGCAGCAGGCAAGTGGATAGGAGGATTCATCGGATGGATGGCCGGAGGCCCCTTAGGCGCTCTGGCAGGTTATTTGTTAGGGTCGCTCTTCGACGTGACCCTTAACGCAGTGAACACACCCGGCAACTCAGGAACTTTCGGTGCAGGCACCGGGCGCAGCAACGACTTCAGGACCTACGAGCAAGCCTACCGGCAGGCCTATCAGGAGCAACAGATGCAGGGCAGCCGCAACAGCTTCCTGTTCTCGCTACTGGTGCTGAGTTCGTATATCATCAAAGCCGACGGACGCGCCATGCACTCTGAGATGGAACTGGTGCGGCAGATGCTGCGCCAGAATTTCGGCCCGGATGCCGTCACCCAGGGTAACGACATTCTGACCAAGCTCTTCGAAGAACAGAAACGGCAGGGCTGGAACGGATTCAAGAGAACCGTGCGCGACTGCTGCCAGCAGATAAACCGCAACATGACCCTTTCCCAGCGGCTGCAACTGCTGAACTTCCTCGTCATGGTGGCACAGGCCGACGGACAGGTGCCCGAGAGCGAGGTTTTCGCCCTGAAAGAGTGTGCACAGTGGTTAGGCATGTCGCCGAACGAGGTCGATTCCATGCTCCATTTGGAGGGTGACACATTAGAAGATGCCTACAAAGTGCTGGGTGTCAGTCCCGACGCGAGTGATGCCGAGTTGAAGAAAGCCTACCGCAAGCTTGCCCTCGAACACCATCCTGACAAAGTGGCAGCCTTAGGCGAAGACGTGCGCAAGGCCGCCGAAAAGAAATTCCAGGAGATCAATGCAGCAAAAGAACGTATTTGGAAAGCCCGAGGACTGTAGCGAAGTGTTGCTGCATGCCTGTTGTGCGCCCTGCTCGTCGGCCATCGTCGAATGGCTGATGGCAAACGGTGTCCGCACCACCATCTATTACTATAACCCCAACATCTGGCCCCGTGAGGAGTACGAGATACGCAAGGAGGAAAGCAAGCGCCACGCCGAGAGTCTCGGTCTGCGCTGGATTGACGGCGACTACAACCATCCGGCCTGGCTCGACGGCATCTGCGGGCTGGAGACGGAACCAGAGCGGGGACGCCGCTGCCAAGAGTGCTTCACCTTGCGGCTGACAGCCACTGCCCGCAAAGCCCATGAACTGGGCATCAGGTATTTCGCCACCACCCTCGCCTCTTCCCGTTGGAAGAGTCTCGACCAGATTGCCCAAGCCGGCCTGCTGGCCGAGCAGGCTGTTCCCGACACGAAGTTCTGGGCACAGAACTGGCGAAAGGGCGGTCTGCAGGAACGCCGCAACCAACTGTTGAAGGAATACAACTTTTATAACCAACAATACTGCGGCTGCGAATTCTCTATCCGCCAGTCCGACCAGTCCGACCATGCACCACTGTAAGCCATGAACATACAGGAATTAAGCAGGCAATATGCCAAGACGCCACAGATAGCTGCCTTGGCAAAGGTTTTGGAAGACACCCGCAAGAAAGACATTTTCATCAACGGTCTGCTGGGCTCCTCTGCCCCGTTAGTGTTCAGCGCGTTAGCTGAAAAATGCAAATTTACAGTGCTTTTCGTCCTTCAGGATGCTGAGGAGGCGGGCTATTTCTACCACGACCTCACCCAACTGATGGGCGAGAAACAAGTTCTTTTCTTCCCGTCAAGCTACCGCCGCTCGGTGAAGTATGCCCAGCGCGACCCCGCCAACGAGATTCTGCGGACAGAAGTGCTGGGGGCCATCGCTTCCAGCCAATCCTCCTCCACCCTCCACCTTCAACCCTCCACCCTATACATCGTCAGCTATCCCGAGGCTGTTGCAGAAATGGTGGTATCGAAGAAGAAACTTGACAGCCGGACGCTGACGCTGACCACAGGGCAGACGGTAAGCACGGCCACGATAGAGCAGACACTGCAGGAGTTTGGCTTCCGCGAGGTGGACTACGTTTATGAACCTGGACAGTATGCCCTGCGCGGCAGTATCTTTGATATCTTTTCTTATAGCAGTGAGTTTCCGTTTCGCATCGACTTTTTCGGTGACGAGATTGACTCCATCCGCACGTTTGAAGTAGAGGATCAGTTGTCGAAGGAACGCCGAGACAGGGTTGACATCGTTCCCGAATTGTCCGGCGAAACGGAAGACAAGGAGTCGTTTCTCTCGTTCCTACCGGAACAGGCCGTACTGCTATTCAAGAATTACGAATATGTGGCTGAGACCATTGACCGCACCTACCAGGAGGGATTCTCCAAACAGGCCATCGCGGAGCGCATAGAAGAGGCAAAGAGTGAAATCGAACAGCATGAGATTGAGCAACAGCTACGCCGCGAGTGCCAACTCATCACAGGGGCACAGTTCCGCAAGGATGCCGATAAGTTCAGGCATATAGAGACCCGCCACCAGCCCCTCCCCGAAGGGCGTGGAGGGAAAAGTGCAGGCATCTCATTTAACATCTCCGCCCAGCCGCTATTCCACAAGAACTTCGACCTGCTCACGACGACCCTCAATGACTATCTGCTGAAGGACTACACCTTGTTTATATTAGCCGACAGTCAGAAGCAAAACGAACGACTGAAGGAGATACTCGCCGAGAAGGACAAAGGCATCAGCTTTGTTCCCGTCGATAAGACCCTCCACGAGGGATTCATCGACCACGACACACGGGTATGTCTGCTGACCGATCACCAGATTTTCGACCGTTTCCACAAATACAACCTGAA
This sequence comes from uncultured Prevotellaceae bacterium, assembly GCA_946186505.1. Lineage (GTDB taxonomy): Bacteria > Bacteroidota > Bacteroidia > Bacteroidales > Bacteroidaceae > Prevotella. The sequence goes on from CAMHNI010000005.1 coordinate 34,828, forward strand.
AAGTGACAAGGCCCGCACGGGCAAGGTGGCGCTGACATTAAAGGAGATACAGCAGTTCGAGATTGGCGACTATGTGGTCCACGTGGACCACGGCATCGGCAAGTTCGGTGGACTGGTGCGCATGCCGCAGGGTGACGGCTACCAAGAGATGATCAAGATAACCTACCAGCGGGGAGACAGCATCTACGTCAGCATCCACTCGCTCTACAAAGTTTCGAAGTACAAGTCGCAGGATGGCGGCGACGCGCCCCGTCTCTCGACCCTCGGCACCGGCCAGTGGGAACGGCTGAAGGAGCGCACGAAGAAACACATCAAGGACATTGCCCGCGACCTCATCAAGCTCTATGCCAAGCGCCGCCGGGAGAAAGGGTTTGCCTTCAGCCACGACTCTTACCTGCAACAAGAACTGGAGGCATCGTTCCTCTACGAGGACACACCCGACCAGCTGAAGGCCACACAGGACGTGAAGGCCGATATGGAACAGGCGCGGCCTATGGACCGGCTGGTATGCGGCGACGTGGGCTTCGGCAAGACAGAGGTGGCTGTACGGGCTGCGTTCAAGGCGGCCTGCGACGGCAAGCAAGTGGCGGTGATGGTGCCCACCACCGTCCTGGCCTACCAGCACTTTCATACGTTCAGCAGCCGCCTAAAGGATATGCCTGTCCGCGTCGATTATCTCACCCGTGCCCGTTCCGGCAAGCAGACCACCGCCCTGCTGAAAGACCTGGCTGACGGCAAGATAGATATTATCATCGGCACACATAAGCTCATCGGCAAGACAGTGAAGTTCCACGACCTCGGACTGCTTATCATTGACGAGGAACAGAAGTTCGGCGTGGCCACCAAGGAGAAACTGCGCCAGATGAAGTCGGACGTCGATACGCTGACGATGTCGGCAACGCCCATTCCCCGGACGCTGCAGTTCTCGCTTGTCGGAGCCCGCGACCTGAGCGTCATCCAGACACCGCCGCCCAACCGCTACCCCATTCAGACGGAGATACACACCTTCGGCGCAGAAATCATTGCCGATGCCATCAACTTCGAGATGTCACGCAACGGCCAGGTCTATTTTGTCAACAACCGCATCTCGGATCTGACACATATCGCCGAGATGATACACAAGTACGTGCCAGACGCCCGCGTGGCCATCGGCCACGGCCAGATGAAACCCGAGGAGCTGGAGCAGATTATTCTCGACTTCTCGAACTACGACTACGACGTGCTGCTCTCGACCACCATAGTTGAAAACGGCATCGACATACCCAACGCCAACACCATCATCATCAACGCCGCCCACAACTTCGGGCTCTCAGACCTGCACCAGATGCGCGGCCGTGTTGGACGCGGCAACCGCAAGGCTTTCTGCTACCTGCTGGCACCGCCCCTTGCAGCCCTACCCGTCGAGAGCCGTCGCCGCCTGGAGGCCCTCGAAAACTTCAGCGACCTCGGCTCGGGCATTAACATCGCCATGCAGGACCTCGACATCCGCGGCGCCGGCAATCTGCTCGGTTCCGAACAGTCGGGATTCATCAGTGACCTCGGCTACGAGACCTACCAGAAGATACTGAATGAGGCGATGACGGAGCTGAGAAACGAAAGTATAGTCTCCCCAAGCCCCTCCGAAGGAGGCGATGTCAGGTTACATCATTCCTCGTCTTCTAAAACATCAGGTATTCAAACACCCCCTCCTTTGGAGGGGCTTGGGGAGGCTTTTAGCTTTGTCTCTGACTGTACCCTCGAAAGCGACATCGAGATGCTGTATCCCGACCAGTATGTGCCGTCGGACTCGGAGCGCATGCTGCTCTACCGCGAACTGGACAATATGCGAAACGACAGGGAACTGGAAGCATACCGCCAGCGGCTCGTTGACCGTTTCGGTCCCATCCCGGCGGTGGGTGAGGAACTCATACGCGTCGTCCCCCTGCGCCGCTTGGGCAAACGGTTAGGCTGTGAGAAAATCATGCTGAAGCAAGGACAGATGTTCCTCTATTTCGTCAGTAATGCCGACAGTCCCTACTACCAGAGCGAGGTGTTCGGCAACGTCATCAACTACGCTACTACCAACGTGCGCCGCTGCAACCTACGTGAACAGAACGGCAAGCGCTCGATGGTTGTTGGCGATGTGCCTACGGTTGAGGAGGCTGTCCGAATACTTGGTTCCATTCTTCCTTGAAGCGGCGCTGTTGGGCGCTCAAGGGTGCCTTCATCCAGCCATTGAGCTTCTCGCCGATGACGGCCTTCAGCGCTGCGTCAGGGATGAGGGCAGCGTAGTAGAGCTGTAAGCGCAGGCGCAGGATGCTGGTATCCTTCAAGCTGCCGATGGCTGCCTTCAGCCGTTCTGCGGCCTGTTGATCATCTACATCAAGAGCCTTAGTAGCCATAAAGACAGCCAAGGCGAGTTCGGCCTCACGCTGGGCGGTATAGCCCTTGAACGGCTGTACACGCTGAAGGGTTCTGCGCAGTTCGTGGACGAGGATGTTATACTCGTTCTCTTGCGATATACGGTCGGGGGCGGCAAACAGTTTCCGGAAAGCCAGTTCCGAAAGGCTTTTCAGGTCGCCGTCAATGTCGGCGGATTTCATGACGGGCTGGTCCACAAGTTCTACGACCTCGGGGCTGAGGCTGACGGCCACGGCAGAAATCTCGGGTATGGACACTACCAACTGCCTGCTGCGCTTGCCGGGGACACGCATCAGCACACCCTCGACACCGTCGAAGATGCCTCCGTGGACGCGGATTTTGTCACCCACACGCAACTTGATTTCATCGGGTTGGAAATAGGTGAGGTTCTCCTCCACCTGCTGCGTCACGCGCATGAAATTCTCCATATCACGGTCGGGCACGACGATAGGCTTTTTCTGTCCTGAGATGCCCGACATCCTGAAGTAGGCGGGCAGCTTGGTGGTGACAAGATATTCCTCTATGGCTGACTTGATGTTTTTGACAAACACCATTCCGTTGATGGCGGGCACCAACAGACGTCTCTTCGTCCCCCGTCGCTCTTTCAGTTCGTACCTCATGGGCAGATAGCAGTTAAATCCGAGACGGCGCAGGTCGTCCCGGATTTTCACTTCATTCCTGTAGTTGGCACTCAGCACGTACCAGCGTGCCGTCTCATCTTTTTCTGCGGTTCCCATGCGGTGTTGTTGCAATCAGGTGGCAAAGTTAGCGTTTTTGTTTCAAACGGCCAAACTTCGCCGCCACTTTTCTTAGTTGCGGAACACCAAGCCGTCGCCAAAGTCATCGACGATGATGGGTCTTTCGTTCGTCACCTCACCGGCCAAGAGCTTCTTCGACAGGTCGTTGAGCACGAGCTGCTGGATGGCACGCTTCACGGGACGGGCACCAAACTCAGGGTCGTAGCCCTCCTGTGCCAGATAGTCGATAGCCTGTGGCGTGACTTCGAGGCGGAAGCCCTGCGGCTCTAACATCTCCTGCACCTTGCGGATTTGCAGACGCACCACGTCGGCAATCTGCTCGCGTGTCAGCGGCTGGAAGGTGATAATCTCGTCGATACGGTTCAGGAACTCCGGGCGCATCGTCATCTTCAGTTGTTCGCGTGTGGCGTTAGACGTCATGATGATGATGGTGTTCTTGAAGTTCGCCGTACGCCCCTTGTTGTCGGTCAGCCGTCCGTCGTCGAGCACTTGCAGCAGGATGTTGAAAACATCGGCGTGCGCCTTTTCGATTTCGTCGAAAAGGACGACTGAGTACGGCTTGCGGCGCACGGCCTCGGTCAGCTGGCCGCCCTCATCGTAGCCCACGTAGCCCGGAGGGGCACCGATAAGTCGGCTGACGGTATGCTTCTCCTGATACTCTGACATATCGATACGTGTCATCATCGTCTCATCGTTGAAGAGGTATTCGGCCAATGTCTTCGCCAACTCCGTCTTACCGACACCCGTCGTGCCGAGGAAGATGAACGAGGCGATAGGACGCTTCGGGTCTTGCAGTCCGGCACGGCTGCGGCGCACGGCGTCAGAGACGGCGGTGATGGCCTCGTCCTGGCCGATGACGCGCTTGTGCAGTTCCTCTTCGAGGTGCAGCAGCTTTTCGCGCTCACTCTGCAGCATGCGGGTGACGGGGATACCTGTCCAGCGGCTCACCACCTCAGCGATGTCATCGGCGGTGACTTCCTCACGTACCAGCGAGTTGCCATTCTGGGCATTAGCCAGTTGGGCTTGGATGCTCTTGATGTCGTCTTCGAGGACTTTTATTTTTGAGTAACGGATTTCCGCCACGCGGCCGTAGTCGCCTTCACGCTCGGCACGTTCTGCCTCCAAGCGCAGGTTCTCCATCTCCTGCTTGTCCTGCTGTATCTTGTTAATAAGCTGACGCTCGCCCTCCCACTTGGCACGGAACTGTGTCTCCTGCTCCTTCAGTTCGGCAATCTCCTTGTCAAGTTGAGCTATCTTCGGTTCGTCGCCCTCGCGCTTAATGGCTTCGCGCTCAATCTCCAACTGGGCCAGGCGTCGCATGATTTCATCCAGTTCCTCGGGCACTGAGTCGCGCTCCATGCGCAGTTTGGCGGCGGCCTCGTCCATCAGGTCGATGGCCTTGTCGGGCAGGAAACGTTCACTGATGTAACGTTCTGAGAGCTGTACTGCAGCAATGCAGGCATCGTCCTGAATACGCACCTTGTGGTGGTTTTCGTAACGCTCCTTCAGGCCACGCAGGATGCTGATGGCAGAAAGTTCGTCTGGCTCATCGACCATCACCGTCTGGAAACGACGCTCCAAGGCCTTGTCCTTCTCGAAATACTTCTGGTATTCGTTCAGTGTCGTGGCACCGATGGCACGCAGTTCGCCACGGGCCAGAGCGGGCTTCAGGATATTGGCGGCATCCATAGCCCCCTCGCCGCCGCCGGCACCTACCAGCGTGTGGATCTCGTCGATGAAGAGGATGATGCGGCCCTCGGCCTTCGTCACCTCATTGATGACGCTCTTCAGGCGCTCCTCAAACTCACCCTTATACTTGGCACCGGCCACCAACGCACCCATATCAAGCGAATAGACCTGCTTATCCTTCAGGTTCTCGGGTACGTCGCCGCGCACGATACGTCCAGCCAGTCCCTCAACGATAGCCGTCTTACCCGTTCCCGGCTCACCTATCAATATAGGATTGTTTTTGGTGCGGCGGCTCAGTATCTGCAGCAGACGGCGGATTTCGTCATCGCGGCCGATAACAGGGTCGAGTTTGCCCTTGCGAGCCATATCGACGAGGTTCTTGGCATACTTCTCCAATGACTGGTAGTTGTCGTCGGCACTCTGACTCTGCACCTTCTGGCCCTGGCGCAGTTCCTGAATGGCCTTCTGCATGTCTTTCTCCGTGCAGCCTGCGTCCTTCATGATGCGGCTGGCAGTAGAATTGACGGTGAGGAGAGCCCATAGAATGGGTTCGCAAGAAACGAACTCGTCGCCCGCCTTCTGTGACAGTTCCGTGGCTTTCACCAACACCTGGTTCGACTCGTTCGAGAGATACGGCTGTCCGGCACCCTGCACACGCGGCAGATGCTTGATTTCCTGTTCCACGAGCAGTTCAATCTGCTGGCCGTTGACGCCGAGTTTCTGGAAAATGAAATTGGTCACCTCATGCGCCTTCTCCAACAGACCTTTTAATATATGAACAGGCTCAATGGCCTGCTGTCCGTTCAGCTGGGCTGTATTGACGGCCTGCTGAACCGCCTCCTGGGCTTTGATAGTAAACTTGTCTAATGTCATACGTTTGTCCTCCTAATTTTATGTTACATACACAACCGCACAAACAGTGTGCCTAATATCCAAAAGCCGACAAAATGGCGCTACGTTCTGCCGTTTTGTCGGAAATGAAACGATTATGAGACATGGGGAAAAAGACGTATCGGATTAATTGTGTACCTTTGCCCTCAAATCGCGAATACAGAAACATCACAACTCACAACAATGAAACGACTATTACACACACTGCTTTGTGCTGCCGCCGTTACGACGGCCTCAGCACAGCTGTCAACAAACCCGGACAAATTCCTGGGTAACATCACAACCAGCTACAATGTGGATGCTGGAGGCGGTATTCCCGTGTTCTATAAACTATGGAACCAGATTACCTGTGAGAACGAATCGAAATGGTCGTCTGTCGAAGGCACCAAAGGCAGTTTCAACTGGAGTGGAGCTGACAGGGCATTCAACTACGCCAAGCAGCACAACTTCACCTATAAGTTTCACGCCCTGGTATGGGGTTCCCAGTATCCCGGCTGGCTGGAAAGTCTGTCGGCAAACGACCGTCTTACCGCAATGACGAATTGGTTTGACAAAGCCAAAGCCAAGTACAAGACCCTGCCCATGATCGATGTGGTGAACGAGGCGGTAGGCAATCACCAGCCCGGTAACCCCATGATGAAGGAAACATTAGGTGGCGGCGGCAAGACTGGCTACGACTGGCTGATCAAGGCTTTCGAGATGGCATACGAACGCTGGCCGAACTCCATCTTGATATACAATGACTATAACTCGCTGCGCTGGGATGTCGATAACTATATCACCTTGGTGCAGACGCTACGCAATGCCGGTGCCCCTATTGATGCCTATGGCAACCAGTCGCACGATGTGAATGACATCAGTTCGACCGAATTGAGCAACGTGTTGAAAAAGCAACAGGACGCCCTGAAGATGCCTATGTTCATCACGGAGCTGGACATCGACAAGGCCGATGACGAACAGCAAAAGGCACAGTACAAGACGGTGTTGCCCCTGATGTGGGAAGCCCCCTATTGCGCCGGTGTCACCCTGTGGGGCTATGTACTTGGACGCACATGGGTTGACAACTCTGGTCTTTATCGAGGCAGTCAGGAGCGTCCGGCAATGAGCTGGATCAAGGAGTATATGGAAACAGACAAAGCCAAGCAGGCCAAGAGTCCGTTTCCCGGCATGAAGAAACGCGTTGGTGTCTATGTAAAGCCCAAGGACCTGAAGGTGGCCAAGGGTGACGTGCTGCCCATCAAGGTTCGCACGTTCATTACCGACGATGCAAAGGCTGAGAAGGCTGACATCGCCATTGAGAAAGTGGAACTTTATGTCGGCAGCGAACTAATAGCCACGATGACCGAGGAGCCTTATATTACTGAATACTCCACGAATTCAACCGGTACCAAGACGCTGAAAGCCATCGTCTATACGAACGACGGGAACCAATACGAGCGCTACAGCCAGTTCAGCGTGCTCACCTCGACAACGAAACGTGAGCCCTACAACGAGACCGTAACCGAACTGCCCGGCACCGTCAACACCACAGAGTACGACAAGGGGGCTTCCGGCGTGACATACTCCAACGCATCGCGCTCGGCCAGCACCGCCACCAAGGACGGTGCATGGATGGAATATACGGTCGATGTGAAGGAAGACGGTATCTACTCTTTTGACGCTGAGGTGGCAGCTTCAAAGGCGGGAGGCGCGTTCCACATTTCGGAATACGGCTTAGACGACCTGACCTTCTACTCGGGTATTATGGCAGTACCCGCCACTGGCGGTAACAGCAACTTCCAGAAAATGCACAGTGTCCTGAAAAAGGAACTGACGGCAGGCCGCCACACCCTCTGCCTGAACATAGACAAAGGCGGCTTCTGCATCAAGAGTCTGTCTTTCAGCCGCTATGAGGAAGACAAGACTATCAGTGTCACCGTCTCATCGGTCAAGCCTGCAACCATCTCTGTCGGCGACAAGACCACCATCACCGTGACTTCCAAATCTACAACGAGCACCATCGACAATGTGAAGATTTATGCCAACAACCTGCTCATAGGCACGCTGACGGAGGCTCCTTACACCCTCGACTTCGAGCCTGCAGGAAACGGGTCTTACACCATCTATGCCATTGCCACCGATGCCGAAGGCAAGGTAAAGACCTCTGCCACTAAGACCCTGAAGGTGAATGCCAAGCGCTCTCCGTACTCTACGACGGCCGTCAGCATCCCCGGTGTCATCCAGGCCGAGAACTACGACAAGGGCGGTGAAGGACTGGCCTACCACGATGCCGACGAAGCCAATCAGGGTGATGCCAGCTTCCGCACGGACGAAGGTGTTGACATTGTCAAGGGCAACGGCGGCAAAGCAGTCGGCTATACCTCGGCAAACGAATGGATTGAGTACAGCGTCAACGTGAAAGAACCCGGTGAATACGAGTGTACGGCAACCGTTTCATCAGGTACTACAGGCTCGGGCTTCACCCTCGGTCTGGTCAAGGGCACCTCAGTGACCAGCCTGTGTAAGATTGACGTTCCACAGACGGGCAACAGCAACTGGGACACCTACAAGACCGTAACGGCCAAGCTGAGCAAGCAGTTGACAGTAGGCGAGCAGGTACTGCGCATCACCATCAATGGTGCCAACTGTAACATCGACAAACTGCAACTGAAGTGTACACTGAACACCGGCATTGTGGATGTGGATGGCGACAGCCAGCCAACAGGCAGCAGCTACAACCTGTCAGGCCAGAAGGTGGGCAGCGGCTACCGGGGCATCGTCATCAGGAACGGACGCAAACAGTTGAAGAAATAAAAGCATAGCGAACCAAATAAGGGGCAACCGTCTGGTTGCCCCTTATTATGTCTGGTATATAAAGAGTTATTTCTTAGTCAGCATTGCATCGTCAACGAGAACATCCTTTCCAGAGGAATAGTCGGACTTCTTCGGATTCATAACCAGCAGGCATACCGTTGTCTCAGAGTCGAGGGTGAAATCATAGCTTACTTGTGTCCAGCTGGTGCTAATATCAGCATAGTTACCATATTTATAACCACTACTGCTGTTGATTGATCCATTTACCACAATAGCGTAGCCTGGACGGACTTGAGCTTTGTCTGTTGTTGTTGCCTTTACCCAGAAAGAGAAGTTATAAGAGCCAGCAGCAAGAGTAATCTCCTGGGTAGCCAGACGGACGTTGCCGCTCTCCTTGCCATTGACATTGACAGAGTAGCTGCCGCCATGAGCATCAGTACTTTGGGTCAGCGTGGCGGAACTTGCCGAAGATGTCGATTTCCAGCCTGTGGGCAGGCCATCGGCCCAGGTCTCGAAATCGCCGTTCGTCAGCGACGTAACCGTGGTGCCGCCTTGCTCGCCACCGCCCTGTTCGCCGCCTTCAGAGGTGTTGCTGGTCTTCACAAGGTAGTTGCCCTGTGCCATCTCAGGAACGATTTCGTTGGTGTTGGTGTTCTTGTACTTCTGCAGTTTGCCATAGACAACCACCTCGTCATTCACTTTCAGCTGGTCGGCTGAAGTGAAGTCGGAGTTGTTGAGGTTCTTACCACGATAAACATAGACAGTATTGCTCTCGCTACCATCGTCAGAGATATAGTAGTTGATGTCCTTGTACTTCTTTCCGCTTGAACTGTTCGGTCCGATATCCTCTACCTTGGTAGCGATGCTGACTACCTTTCCTTTAACATAATAGTAGGCATCAGTAGTGGCACCTTCTTCCAAGGCGTTGATTGCAGCCAGTGCATCGGCAACAGTCTTGGGAGCATCGATGCTGCCTACATCGCCTGAAGGTTGTGGGGTGTTGCCGCCATCGTCAGCTTCGGTCTTGCCGTTGAGCGAATAGAGGTATCCCTCATTCTGCTGTGTCTCGGGCGTGGTGTTGTACATAGTCAGTTTAGCACAGACAATCACCTCGTCACCGACCTTCAGTATATCGCCGGCACCACTTGTCCATTTCTTGTTACCCAAATAGAGTACACGGTAGCAATAGAACTGACCAGACTCCGTACCGTCATCAGAGATGTAGAATGTGGCATTACCAAAAGTGCCTTGGTCGAAATTCAGCACGTTGCCATTCTTGTCGGTGGCAATGGAAACGACCTTACCCTTGATGTAGTATGCCTTGTCGCTTACAGCACCACTTGACAGTTTCTTTGCCTCATTGGTAGCGGCTACGGAATTAAACGGATTTTCCAGTGTACCGTCACCAGTTGCAACGTCCGTCTCTTCAGAACCGCCACCATCGGTCTTGCCATTGAGCGAGTAGAGGTAGCCCTCGTTCTGCTGTGTCTCAGGCGTAGTGTTATACATGGTGATTCTCGCGCAAACGACGACCTCGTCACCGACCTTCAGAATATCGCCGGAACCACTTGTCCACTTCTTGTTGCCCAAATAGAGCACGCGGTAGCAATAGAACTGGTTGGTGGATGTGCCGTCGTCAGAGATATAGAACGAGGCGTTGCCATACGTTCCCTGATTGAAGTTGAGCACGTTGTCGTTTTTGTCTGTGGCGATGGACACCACCTTACCTTTTATGTAATAGTATTGCTCACTGACGCCACCACTGCCTAACTTCTTGGCTTCATTGATGGCTGCAATAGAATTGAACGGATTCTCCAATGAGCCGTCTCCTGTGGCACCCTCAACTTCCGTGCTTGAGCCGTTATTGTCGGGCACTGGTGTCGGGTACGGCTGAGGTACGTCCTCACATGCGGTGAATGTCATGGCTGCGATGGCCAAGGCCATGACGCTGTACAGTATTTTCTTCATAGTTTCTTGGTTTTTCTGTTCTTGATGATGTTATTGTACGATTTTTATGTCAGACTCCTTGCGGATAAGGATCTGCCATGTGTTGTTGTAGCGGGTGGCAATGCCGGTGATGTTGACCACCTGCGGTTTTTTGTTCACCTCGTCGTATGGCAGCTTGTTGGCTGCAAACTTGGCATAGGTGCTGGTGCGGATGACCAGTTTCGATGTCGAATAGCCTGTCAGGCCACGGTTCACGCAGCCGCCCACTATCGAGGCACTGCCGTCGCCTGGGGCAAAGGTGTTGGTGCCGTTGGCATCGCTGAAGGTGACGTTCTTCAAGGTTACCAGCTTGGCGCAGTTGTCGTCCATGTTCATGTTGACATCGAAATCGATGGGCTGTTCCTGCTGTAGGCTGCTGTTTGTAAACTTGAAATGCTTCTGGAACACGTCCTTCTGCATACGTCCAATACTCGTCCCGTTATAGGGTGCGCCAATCTCAGGCTGCTTACGATAGCCGCCGACATAGAGTCCTTTCAGGTCAAGCACAATCTCCTGCCCCTCGGCTAAGTAGCCGCTCATGCCGCTCTCGTTGACGGCCACGATGATGGCTCCCGTCTCGTCCTGAACCATGAACTGCTTGTAGATGTTGCCGCGGATGTCGTTGGCCGTCACACGGCCCTTGATCTTGATGTCCTTCTCAACGAGCGCGTTCTGGTCGGTGCTGGCAAACACATTAGGGTACTCCTGCTTCAGCTGGGCAATGGTGATGATGTTGTTGTCGTCAATGCTGTTGTTGCCATAGAGTGAAGTACCGTTGGGCGTTATCACGTCCCATTCGGTATCCTGGCAAGCCGCCAGCAACAGACAGGCCGCAACTATGGTAAATAATTTGAAAGCTTTCATACGTTTGTCCTCCTTTCTTTAGAATTGGTAGTTAATCAGCAGCATACCGTTAATGCCGTTGGCATAGAACTTACGCGGACTCTTCTGGAAGCGGTAGGCGTTGTTGGTGCGTTCCTCTTCCTGCTTGGTGTCAAGTCGGTTCTGCTCCATGCCGCCAGTGCAGATGTTGATATTGTTCAGCAGGTTCGTCACCATCAGGTTGAAACCGATGCGGCGGCCGTGCTTCAGGCGGAAGGTCTTACCAATAGAGGCATCGAGCATGAAGCCGCCGTCGCCCTTACACTGTTCGGGGCTGTCATACGACTTCTGTCCATCGACGATGGTCTTCGGTACTTCGGTCTCGCGGCGCGAGATGGGTGCGAAGTACATGTAGATGTTGTCGTAGTAGTTGCCGATGAGGTCGATATACCAGAAATTGTAGTGACAACTCAGGTCAATACTGCCAGCGGCAAGCGGTGTGCTGCCTTCACGCATGCCGTCGATGATACACAGTTCGTCAACGTAGCTGCCGCTGTTGGAGAGTAGCATCCGCATATCGGCATTATTCGTATATTTGGCCTCATTGATGGTTCCTAGGGTCTTGATATTCAGCCAGTCGGTGGCTTTGATGTTCAGACCCAGCTCCACACCGTAGTACTCTTTCTGGATGTTCGACAGCGACACGTATGCAAACGAGCTTTCGATGTCGCTGTAGAACAGGCTCTGCTCGGTGACATCCTTCAGTGCGGCGTAATAGCCATTGACGTTCAGGCTCAACAGGGCGTTCTTCCACTGGTAACCAGCTTCGGCCGACAGGATTTTCTCCTGCTTCAGATCTTTTACAAAATCGTTGTTGATCTGTGCGGCTGCAAAGGCTGTGCGCGGGGCGGGTGTCTTCCACTCATAGCCGATGCCGAGAGCGATGGCGTGACCATGGCCAATGTTGATATTGGCTCCTGCCTTGCCACCGCCGTCGAGGAACTTGGCCGTGCCGCTCTTGCCGTAGCTGTTGTCGGCCGCCATACCGTTGCGCATCTTACCGTCGCGCTGCATGGTGGTGCCGGCCATACGGCCCGACACGAAGACATGGGTGAACCGGAAGTCCTTGGCATAGCTGGCCCAGAGCTGTGCCTTGTTCACCAGAATGTTATAGTCGTAGCCGAACGTGTCGCCGGCCTTAACCTCTTTGGGTGTGCTGCCCTCGTTCATGTCGTAGAAGACGTAGGGCGATGTCGAGCCGTAGTCCTTCAAGGCGTAGGTGTTGACGTTATGGAACTTGGCATTGCCCAACAGGTCGTCCATCGTCTGGTAGTGCATGCCCGTGTTCGATGTCAGCTGGAGTCCAGCGTTCAGCGACGAAGTGGTGGTCAGCTGTTTCTGCAGGTTCGTGGCCAGGTTGAACGTCAGCTGGTCATCATGGAACCGTTGTACATAGTACATGGCGTCCTGTCCCTCGGCGGCCATCAGACTGTTAGCATAGTAGAGACGGCCCCAGTTGATCTGGCGGTTGTCCTCCGAGGCGCTCAGGTAGTCGTAGGCGGCCTGCCAGTTCTCAAAGGCGGCATCGTCTCGGAACAGCGTAGCCTCGGGATTCCATACGTTGAAGTTGAAGCTCGGCATCAGCGAATAATAGTCCGGCTCAGGGTTTGTACCGCCGTTATACGCCAGTCGGCTATTGCTATACATGGTGTACTTGCCTAACAACGAGGTCACTAACTTCGTCTGGTCGTCAATCTTCCAGTCCCAAGTCAACAGGGCGGCGGGAGAGAAATCCTTCACGATGCGGGCATTGCGCTTCTTGCCGTCCTGCCAGCCCCAATTGGGGTTGTAGTTGTGCGTACCGGCAATCCAGTACATCTCGTCAGTAGCACCGCGCTGAGCACCACGCTGTGTCGGGTTACCCCAAGTAACCAACGAAACGGAGTGCTGGTCGTTGATAAGCTTCTCGGCACCGAGAAAGTAGCTCAGTGAGTTGTACGACGTACCCTCGATAGTTCCGATGCCGTTGCCCCAGCGGTAGGTCAGACTTCCTGTCAGTGCCCAGCCATCTTCCCTGACACCCGAGTTGTAGGTGTACATAGCACGCATGTTGTAGCTGCGGTTGGCCAGTGCGAGCGAGGCCCGCTGGCCCGTGGCAAAGCTCGACGGGCGGAAGTTGTAGTTGCCGGAGCCTCCCAAGGCACTCATCGAATAGTTGTTGTCCTCGAACGGCAGCGAGGACTCGCGGCCTCGTGTCTGGTTATTCAGTCCGCCCACAAAGGAGTAGCCGAATTGTCCACGCTCCACATCGTTCACGGGGTTGCCGTTGATGTACATCTCGTTGTACTTCGCATTGTAAGCGCGATACCTGAAACGTGCCGGACTGAAGCGGTAGCCCACTTCATTGGCATACACGTTCCGGTTGGATGAGATGACGGTGATGTTCTGAGTCGCCGTTTCATCATCTTCCAACTGCGCCTCAGTGAAGGTGAACGCCGTCTCGTCCTGCAGCTCAGTGGCAACGGTGTCAACAGGCTCCTGTGCCAAGGCTGTAACCGAACAGCATAATACCATCACTGTTAGTGTCAGCGTTTTTCTCATAGATAGTTGTTTTATCGGTTAATAATCATTATATGGGGCAAAGATACGGAAAAAGTGCGAGACGGCAAAAAGTTTTTGTAAAAAAGTATCAGCAATTCCAAAAAAAACACTATCTTTGCACAAATTATTACTGACCGCTTATGAAAAAACACTTGGCTTTAATGGTGTTCGCCCTCTTGTTGGGCACGAACGCAGCCCATGCCCAGAAGAGGTATTCGGTGTATGGCATCGGGTTCTACAACCTGGAGAACCTGTTTGATACCTGCCACGATGCAGGCAAGAACGACTACGAGTATTTGCCCGACGGGACGAACAAGTGGACGGGGCTGAAATATTCGCACAAGCTGAAGAACATGTCCAAAGTACTCTCAGAAATGGGCACCGACTGGTTGCCTAACGTGGGATGCGCCGCCATCGGTGTCTCCGAGGTGGAAAATGCAAAATGTCTGACCGACCTTTGTAACCAAGCACCGCTGAAGGCCCGCAACTTCAAGTTCGTCCATATCGAGGGACCCGACCAGCGAGGCGTTGACTGTGCGCTGGTGTATAATCCGTCGCTCTTCAGAGTTCGCAGCCAGGAACTCGTACCTTATATATATAAGCTGTCCAAGGACGCTGGACGGGCAACCCGTGGCTTCCTCGTGGTGAATGGTGTGCTGGGTGGTGAGAATCTGACCATCATCGTCTGTCACCTGCCGTCACGTGGAGCTGAATCGTTCTATCGTGAGGAAGGAGGCCGACAGGTCAGAGAACTGAAGGAACGCCTGCAAAAGCAAGATCCCAATTTGAAGATTATCATCATGGGCGACATGAACGACGACCCTCAGGACAAATCGATGGCAGTATCTCTCGGAGCCAAGCGCAAGATAAAGGACGTGCCGAAGAACGGGCTGTACAACCCGTGGTGGGACGTACTGGCATCAGGAACGGGTACGCTGCAGTATGACGGCAAGTGGAACCTGTTCGACCAGATTATCCTGAGTCAGAACCTGCTCCACCAGGAAGGGGCCAGCGACTACGGCACTCTAAAACTTAGGAAGCACGAGATATTCCGCCGCGACTACCTCTTCCAGAAAGAGGGCAAGTACAAGGGCAACACCCTGCGCACCCATGCCGGCGGTGCCTGGCTCGACGGGTACAGTGACCACCTACCCACCGTTGTCTATCTGATGAAGGAACAGAAGAAATAATCAAAAACAAATAACAAGATGAGAAAACTGATTCTAACTGCTGTACTACTACTCACCGTCCTGGCTTTCAGCACGGCGGCCAACAAGAGGGTTACGGTGGCGCAGGTGACCGATGCCGTCACCTTGACCGACGATGTGGACTACATCATCACTTCGGCGACCCCCTTCGGCGTAGGGGGCTCTATCGACATCGTCAACACCGAGCACGCCACCGTCATTCTGAACGCCTTGAAACCATCGGCAGCCATCAAACTGCTGGCAAACTACGTCACCATTGACGGGAAAAAGGCCGTGAATAATACGAACTGTCAGGTCAAGCTGTATAATCTGGGAGCCATCATCCTGCCCTACGGCAACAGCGTCAAACCGCTGACGGTCTATTCCGAGCAGGACTTTGGCGGCACTTCCGTCAACAGTTTCGGTCTGGACAACACCGGCGGATACATGAACACACTGACAAGTGCGCAACTGAACAACAGCATCCGCTCGTTCAAGCTGAAGCGCGGCTACATGGTGACCTTCTCAACACTGCCAGGCGGACGCGGCTATAGCCGCTGCTTCATTGCCGCCGATCAGGATTTGGAAGTCGCCTCGCTGCCAACCGTGCTTGACCAGAAGATTTCATCCTATCGCGTCTTCAAATGGTATGATGCAGGAAAGAAGCAGTTGGCAAATTCGGCTGGAGACAAGAACGCACTGGATGCGCTCAATGTGCAGAGCACTTACGACTGGGCTCAGGGCAACAGCAATCTGCTGCCCGACTATGAGTGGGTGCCCAACCACATCTATGAGGACTGGCCATCGTCGGCCGCCATCGGCGGCACCTCGCAGTCACCACACACCAAGAATAACAACGAGCCGCGCAACTCAGCCGACGACCATCCGCAGGACCTGGCGACCATCTTGGGCAACTGGGAGAATATGATGCGCACCGGCCTGCGTCTCTGCTCACCGGCCTCGTGGGACGGCAGTGACTACTGGAACGCCACCGGTTTCCTGGCCGAATTCCTCGACTCCATCGATGCTCGCGGATGGCGCTGCGACATCATTGACCTGCACTGCTACTGGCCCGAAAACAACTTCAGCAACATCAAGAACTGGGTCGATAAGTACAAGCGTCCCGTCTGGATATCGGAGTGGTGCTGGGGAGCTTCGTGGAGCAGCAACGGCGCCTTTGCCAGCGGAGTCACCGAAGCACAGGTAAAGTCGGCTCTGCAGCGTATCTGCGGCAACCTGAACAACTGGAACTACGTGGAGCGCTACTACTACTGGAACGGCGAGCGCGACCCGTCGAAACTCTATAAGGACGGCAAACTGACACCCGCCGGCGAATACTATGCCTCGATGAACTCGGGCGTGGGCTATAATGGCAAGTACGATTTCGTGCCCACCTCGCCGAGACAGTATGCACCTTCCGCTTTCTCCGTCAGCAGAGCCGACGGTACTGCCACCATCAAATGGTACGATGCCAACGGCGAGTACAACCAGTTGATGCAGCTGGAGCGGAAGTTGCCCGGCGGACAGTGGGAAGCATTGGGCGACATCGCACAGAAGGAAGCCGCCGCAAACTACACCTACAAAGACGAGAACGCCCCCAAGGGAGCCATCTATCGGCTGCACCTCATCGACCTGAACGGCAACAGCTACTATACAAACAACGACATGGATGCCGGCGATGCCATAACCGTAGATGGTGAGACGCGCTACGCTGGCGGCAACCTGCTAACGAACGGCGACTTTGACCTGGGCATGTACGACTGGACATCAGGAAGCGGCAGCGCCCTTGCAGCACCCTACTTCCAGGCTGTCTCCGCTGGCAGCATCGACGGCGGCAGCTACCTGCAGGCCTACGGCTCGTCGGCCATCAACAACGCCGCCTCGGTCAAGAAGTACGTAGCCATCCAACCCAACACCGACTACGTGTTCCGCTGCGCCTCGTGCAACGGCGGCAGTTACCAACAGGTAAACCTCTGCACGTCAACAAGCTCCAACGGACAGAAAGCTGTCGGCATGAAGAACTCCGCCAACTGGCAGATGCAGTCCGCCACCTTCAACAGCGGCAACAATAGCTACGCCTTAGTGACGTTCTACACGCTGCAGAGCAAAGCCCAGTTTGACAAGGTTGAGATACGCCAGTTGTTCAAGACGCGCGAGGAAGCCGTTGCCGACGGTGTAGAGAAGATGAAAGCCAGGGCACAGGCGGTCATAGGCTATAACGCCACCCAGGAACTGGCAGCACTGAACAGCGAACTGGAAAGCCGCATGGCCGCCATCAGCGGTACTGGTGACGATGCACTACGTGATGCCGAGACCGCCATCAACGAACTGTTGCAGGCAATTGCCGACCACAAGGCCATCGACTCGATGACCACCGTGACAAGTGCCCTCGCAAAGACCGGTGCCACGCTGCCCGACGAACTCAACAGACTATGGGCTGTGGCTCCGGACAACTACACGGCACAGTTGTTCACTGAACGCCGCAAGGATATGCAACAGGCACTTGACGAATTCCTGACCTATACTGATGCAGAAAAACAACCTCAGTCGCCCAGTTTTGCCAACAACAAATCAACGGGATGGGAGGTGAAGACCGGCACCCACAAGGGCGGCGACCAGACCTCGTACACCAAGCTGGGCAAAACCTGCTGGAACGCCTGGTGGTCGGGCCTCAGTGCCTCTGAGGGTGAGAAGAAGTCGATGGAGATACGCCAGACCGTTGACAATCTGCCCGAAGGCCTCTATGCCCTGGAGTGCAAGGCTACTACAGAGCACTACTGTCTGAGCGATCAGCACGGTTTCATCACAACTGACGGCGAGACCATGAGCACCCCGTTGTTAGAAGCCGACCATCTGGACCTGCCCACCATTGGCAATGTCTGGCAGACGCTCACCACCCCGCCCGTCTATGTCAGTAGCGGAGGCAGCGTCACCATTGGTTTCGCAGGCACAAAACAGGGTGCCACCGACAACTTGTGGCACCGCTACGGCAGTTACGCCGACTCCGATAAGCGCGAAGGCTGGTGGTGTGCCACCGACTTCCGCCTGCTCTACCACCCCATGCGGAAAATTTCCACAGGACAAGAACAGTGGGGGACAATATGCTTGCCCTACGCCTTCACCATACCACAAGGCATCAAGTTCTACCAGATTGCCGGTATTCTGAAAGACCACTCCAAGATATGTATCGAGGAAGTGAGTGAGATCCCGGCAGGCAAACCCGTGATTTTCCAGGCTGAGACTGGAGGACAGACGGTGACACTATACGAATACGGTCAGAAGGCGACGGCAGCATCTTCCTACAAAGACGAAAATAACCTTAACGGGTTCTTCGAGACGGTGGCACGCGCCCCTTCAAACAGTTACATACTGGTTCGCGATACGTGGTACAAGGTAGGCAGCGATCGACCAACCATAACATCTTATTCTGCCATTATCCGCTCACTCAACGGTATGACCGAACTTGACAGTTGGAGCGGCCTGACGATGCCTATCGTCGATGAAGACTACCAGACAGGCATCAACTCCGCCGGTGTTGACGGCAGAGGGGAAACGGGCACCTCCTACACCCTCGGCGGACGGCAAGCCAGCAGCCAGCGCGGCATCGTCATCGAGGTCAATGGCCGGGAGACAAAGAAGGTGTTCAGGAAATAGACTCTATGAGATGTTTTCATATACTTATGAAACAAAAGCGGCATACGAATGCCGCTTTTTTTATTACCTTTGCAGGCAAAAACCATAAGACATGGAAAGAAACCTTATCTTAACCATAATACTACTACTCACTGCAACCGCTTTCGCACAGCGTGTTAGTGTAAGGTTTGACGCACAGACCAAGTATCAGAAAATCACCGGCTTCGGCGGTTTCGCCTGCTCGCCGCAGTTCACGTACAACCGTATGACGACCGCCGAAATCAAGAAGGTTTGGGGCGAGTCAAGCACCGTGGGCTGCAATATTATGCGCCTGAATATCCCCATCGGCAAGAACGCCTGGAGCCAGTCCTTAGCCACCGCCAAACTGGCGAAGCAGATGGGACTCATCGTCTTTGCCTCGCCGTGGGGACAGCCCGCCGAGTGGAAGACCAACGGCACCAGCAATGCCCAAAACGATAAAACCAAAACGAAAACTACGTTTACAATCTGACAGGAAGGCGCATTTCCAAGCAGACTGCTGGCAAGGGACTGGTCATTACCCGTAGCAAAGAAGGAAAACAACTAAAACTATTTATAAGATGAAAAAAACTGTATTGACATTCACAATGGCGCTGACAATGTTGGCACCGGTTAACGCTAACGTTAACCAAAACGAAAACGAAAACCAAGACGGAAAGATTCACAACCCGATGCTCTGGGCCGACGTTCCCGACCCTGATGTCATCCGCGTCGGTGATACTTTTTATATGGTTACCACGACCATGCACCTCATGCCGGGAGCACCAGTCATGGCTTCCAAGGACCTGAAGAACTGGGAGACGGTGGGCTATATCTTTGACAAGCTGACGGACTCGCCGAAATACGACCTGCAGGAAGGTACAGTCTATGGCCGCGGGCAGTGGGCTACCTCACTGAAGTATCACGACGGCAAGTTCTGGGCGCTCCTGGCTCCTAACGAAGCTGGTCCCATGGGTGACACCTATATCTTTACGGCTCCGAAGGCTGAGGGGCCGTGGACTATCCATGCACGCCTGCGCCACTTCCATGATGCTACGTTGTTCTTCGACGACGACGGCACGCCCTACGTGTTCTTTGGAACGGGCGAGATGTGCCAGCTGACGCGCGACCTGAAGGGCGTCGTCGAAGGCAGCTTGCGCCACTACTTCCAGCGTGAGGCCGACGAGCGTGGTCTGTTGGAAGGTACCCGCGTCATCAAGCACCAAGGAACCTACTATGCCCAGCTCATCAGCCACGTTTATGCCCCAGGCCGTCATCGCCGTGAGGTGTGCTACCGCACGAAAGACCTGAACGGCACGTGGGAGAAAAACGTCATTCTCGAGAGCGACTTCGGTGGCTTCTCTTATCTGGCACAGGGCACTGTCGTTGATAGTGAGAGCGGCGACTGGTACGGCATTATGTTCCAAGACCGTGGCGGTGTGGGCCGCGTGCTCACCCTTTCACCTGTGCGCTGGATTGACGGCTGGCCTATGTTAGGCGACGAGAACGGCAAGGTGCCCGACGTGATGCGCCCTTATAAGAGCGGTGAGCCCAAGAAAGAGATAGTGTGCGCCGACGAGTTTTCCTCGTCGAAACTCGGTCTCCACTGGCAGTGGAACCACAATCCCATCGACAATGCCTGGAGCCTGACCGAGCGCCCCGGCTTCCTGCGTCTGAAGACCAACCGCGTGGTGCCCAACCTCTATTTGGCTCCCAACACGCTGACACAGCGTATGTTCGGCCCGACGTGCAGCGGTGTCGTCTGCATCGACTTCTCAAAGATGAAGGACGGCGACTGTGCCGGTTTCTGTGCTTTCAACGGCGACACGGGTGCGCTGACCATTAAGAAGACGGGCAAGACGGTCAACCTCGAGATGAGCGAGCAAAAGGTCAGCCTCTCCGACCGCGAGAAGGCTGTCACCAACGTCGAGGACAAGATGATTGAGGGCGTTTCCCTCACCAAGATTGCTCCGAAGGCCAAGACCATCTGGCTCCGCATCGACGGCGACTTCCAGCCCGGCCACAACGACGCTGCCAACTTCTACTACAGCCTCGACGGTCAGGAGTGGACGCAGATAGGCACCAAGAACTACCGCTGCATCTTCGACTACCGCCGCTTCTTTATGGGCAGCAAATTCGCCATCTTCAACTACGCCACGAAGAAAGCCGGCGGCTACATCGACGTGGACGAATTCAAACTGCTGTAAGCTCAGCGAGACACAAACGTCAACTCTGCCGACTGCAGGAAAGGGGAAGAGGCACGCACCGTGACCTCTTCTTCTTTTTGGGTTTGCAGGTAGGCCACTAAGCGACCGCCATTGACGCGGAGGCGGTTCTTCGCCGCCCGACTGTTCAGCTGACTGTCCATGATATTACCATTCTCCATGCCTAAAAGACGGGCACCACTGACTATAAGCGACACCTCGTGGTCGGCGTTTTTCACCAAGATGCCCTGCTCGTCAACGACTTCGACGAAAACATGGCCCACGGAGTCAGTGGTCAAGCACAGGGCATAGGGCTGTCCGCTGGTTTTCACCTCATAGACGGCACCATTGGAAGCCTCACAACGCAGAGTTCCGGGTTTGTATTCGATGTCACAGTAGAGGATGTCGGTCTGAGCATCGCGCTGGAACTCAGCGTCAACGGGCAGGCCATTCAGCAGCAGACGTGCCGACGGGGCGTTTGTATAGCAGACCACCCTCACGCGGTCGCCCTCACGGTAGTTCCATGAATCGGTGGTGTATGAATTCACCTGGGGACCCTGAATCCTATTGGACCTGTTTGGTCTGTTTGCCCTGTAGCCACCACTGCCCCTATGCGCAGCAGTTCCGATATAGCACACAGGCTGTTCGCTCCACAGAGCGGCTCGGTACCAGCCATTGGGTTTGCGCTGACCGGCAAGGTCGAGGAGTCCGGCACTGCTGCCACGGGCAGGCCAAGGGCCACTCTCGCCAAGATAGTCAATGCCTGTCCAGAGGAACTGGCCGAAGATGTGCTGCTTATCGCGCACGGCCTTCCAGGCATCCAAGTCGTGGCGGTTCTCAGAGCCGTAGAGGATGCGCTTGGGATATTTCTGATGGTCACTGTCGTAGCGGCTTTCAGTATAGTTGTAGCCCACGACGTCGATGACGTCAGGATAGGCAGTCTCGTTCGACATCACCACACCGGCCAATGCACCCGTCGTGGGGCGCGACGTATCGATGCTCTTCACCACCTTGACCAGCCGCTCGGCAATACGGCCTATGCGCTCGGCATTTGGCTGTCCGGACTTGTAGCCGCCATAGACGGGCTGCGTGAAGCTGCCGTCGCCGTCGAGCACAGGGTGCGAATAGGGGTCGTTGGGGTAGTCCACCTCGTTGCCAATGGACCAGAGGAAGACGGAGGGATGGCAGCGGTCGCGGCGCACCATATCGGCCACGTCGCGCTCTATCCACTCCTCGAAGTAAGTGTAGGTGCCCTCATAGCCAGGACTGCCCTGGTTCCAGCCCTTCATCCACTTACGCTTGGGAAACTCCCACTCGTCGCTGGCCTCGTCCATCACCAGCATACCCTCCTCGTCGCAGATGTCGTAAAGGACAGGGGCATGGGGGTTGTGACTCATGCGCAGGGCATTGACACCGATGGCCTTCAGCTCACGGACACGACGACGCCACACCTCGGAGGGAACAGCGGTACCTAAGACGCCGGCATCGTCGTGGACGCAGACGCCCTTCACCTTCATCCACTTGCCGTTGAGGGCAAAGCCGCGGTTGGGCGAAAACTCAAGCGTTCGCAGACCGGCACGAACGGTGGAGGTGTCGGGTGAAAGGTGAAGGGTGGAAGGTGGAAGGAGAATCGTTTTGAGAGTGTAAAGATAGGGGGTGTCGAGCGTCCAGCGTTGCGGATTCCTGACGGTCAGGCGTACGGTCTTCTTCTGCTGCGGACCAATGGCGGTGGTCGTCGTGGCCACTACCCTACCCTGTGCATCGCTCAGCGTCACCTCAGCCTTCAGTGTCACCGGCGACTTGTCAGTACGGTCGTCGGCTGTCTCGACATCAACTTCCAGTTCAGCTTTCGCGTTGCTTATGCTGACGAGGCGGTAGGCCGTTCCCCACTGTGCCAGATGTACTTCGGGGGCGGTAATAAGCCACACGTCGCGATAGATGCCCGAGCCCGTGTACCAACGTGAGTCGGCCTCCTGCGAGTGGTCCACACGGACAGCCAACACATTCTCACTGTTCCCGTTTTCGTTATCGTTCCCGTCATTGAGATAAGGTGTCAGATCGTATAGGAACGAGGCAAAGCCGCTGGGCCGCCGCCCCAACAAATGTCCGTTCAAGTAAACCTCGGAGTGGTTATAGACACCCTCGAAGTAAAGGTAGGTTCTCATTCCTTCACTTTTCACTTCTATCTTCTTCCTATACCACCCGATGCCACCCGGCAGATAGCCCTGACACGAGCCTTTGTCGGGCGACATGGGTAGTTCAACACCCCAGTCGTGGGGCAGCGTGACACGACGCCAACGGCTGTCATCAAAGCTCGGGGCCATCATGTCAGGCACTTCCCTGATGTTCCATGCAGAGTCAATACGAAGGAACAGCCAGTTGCGGTTCAGGCGTTCGGCACGGCCAAAAGAGACTTGGGCAGAGGTCTGACCGAAAAAGGACAGACACAGCGGCAATAGCATCAGTAGTCTTTTCATACGTTTTGGATTTGGTTTTCGTCTTCGTTTTCGTTTTGGATTTGGTTTTCGTCTTCGTTTTCGTTTTGGTTTTGGTTTTCGTTTTGGTTTTCGTTACTTTAGTTCGCCCCACTTCGGCGGTTCTTTGCCAAGCAAATGGCGGACGAAGAAGTCGTAACGCTTATGCTCGCCGTAGGTCTCGCCCATCGTGTGACGGGCACCGGGGATGACAACCAGTTCGAAGTCCTTGCCGGCCTTCTCGAGGGCGGCCACCACCTGCATGGTCGAAGCAGGGTCAACATTGTCGTCGAGTTCGCCAACCGCAAGCATCAGCGGACGCTCCAGGCGCCAAGCGTTCTCAACGTTCGAGCACTCCACATAGCTGGAATCGACGGGGTACGACATCCACTGCTCGTTCCACCATATCTTGTCCATGCGGTTGTCGTGACAACCACAGGCAGCGTATGCCGCCTTGTAGAAATCGCCATGCCATAGTACAGCGGCAAGTGCGTTCTGGCCACCGGCAGAACAGCCATAGATGCCCACACGATCAACATCCATATACGGATATTTCTCTGCGGCTGCCTTAATCCACGCTATACGGTCGGGCAACCCAGCATCCTTCAGGTTCTTGTAGCACACCTCCTCAAACTCACGGGTACGGAACGAGGTGGTCATGGCATCGAGTTGTACAACTATGAAGCCCAGTTCAGCGAGGTCGTCCATCGTCCATATCCAAGGCGTGAACGACTTGGGTACATACTGGTCGCCGGGACCGCTGTAGATGTACTCGATGACGGGATACTTCTTCTGAGGATCGAAGTTCCTGGGGTGGCGGATGAGTCCCCACATCGGGGTAACCCCGTCGCGGCCCGGAGCAACAAACACCTCAGGGGGTGTCCAGCCCTCAGCCTCAAGTCGGCTGATGTCAGCAGTCTCTAACGTCAGCAGCACACGACCGTCACAACCTGAGCGGAGCACGGTGACGGGTGGTGTCGTGATGGTGGAATAGGTATCGATGAGATACTGCATGTCGCGGCTATAGGTGACGCTATGGTTACCCCCCTCGGGGGTGAGACACGTCAGGTGCTTGCCGTCGATACCTATCTTAAAATAATGCACGAGGTAAGGGTCTTCCCCCTTGTTCATACCACAGGCAGAAAAATAGACGACTCCTGCCTTCTCGTCGATATGCTGGATGTCGCGGACATAGAACTCACCCTTCGTAATCTGACGGACAAGCCTGGCCTTTTGGCGGTCGTACAGGTAGATATGATTACGGCCATCGCGCTCGCTGGTCCAGAGGATGTGGCGGCCGTCGTCGAAGTCGTGACGGTAGAGGCGGTTGTAGTTGACGTACTTCGGGTTGGTCTCCTCGATGAGCGTGCGTACATGGCCCGTCGTGACGTCCATCTCCAACACACGGTACACCTTATGGCCGCGCTCGTTGTAGGTGAAGGTCACCGTCCGCCCCGACTTGTCCCAGTGGGGAGCTGACACCTCATACTGATGGCTGAACAGCTCGGTGGTAGGCTCCACCACCCTACCCGTCGCCATCTCGACAATGACGGGCACGCGGACATTCAGCGAGTCACCGGGCTTGGCATACTCCTGCTTGTGAAGTACTGGCTCCACCCGGCCCTTCGGCGACGACTCCACATAATAGACATAGTGCTTCGGCGCGGGCTTAATGCGCACTGTGGCGAAGTAGCGTCCGTCGTCAGAAAAGGTGCCCCAAGCGGAATAATAATAGGAAGAATCGCCATTGGTGGTAAGTGGTTCCTCAGTGCCGTTACGCCGCGTCCAGAGGTTATTGTCACGGTGGAAGACACTAAGCGTCGAATCGACGGGCGACTGCCGGAAACCGTCCTTCTCGTCGGGCACCTCCATCCAGTGGCGCTGTGGTCCGCGCCACTCCGGACGTCGTGGCGGCTCAGGGTTCTCCTTGAGCAGGGTAACAGTTTTCCGTTCGGCATCGACCTCCTTATAAACCGTCTCCTTTCCGTCGTAAACGGAGTACCAGAACTTATGGTCTTCACCGCGCTTGACGTGAGCCCTCACGTCGCCACCAATCATCTTCCCGGAATACTTTCCGCGAGTGGCGAATGCCCGTTTGTAGTCATCCGCCGTTCCCTGTGCCGTAGCCGTCACAGCCATCAGCACCGCCATGGCCATTGACAAAGTTATCGTTTTCATTCTCATGCGTGCAAAATTACAAAAAGTTTCGGACATTATGGCGGTATTTCTGCTTTTTTATTTGGAAATGTCGATAAGTCTTTGTAAATTTGCCAACAATTAGAAGTTATTATCAACCAACAAGGACAAGAACATGGAATTTGTATGCAAGAAAAGCCTGTTAAGGCAATTGTTTTCGTTTTCGTTTTCGTTGACGTTCTCGTTGACGTTCTCGTTATCGTATGCCCAGACTGCGAGACAGTTCACGCTGAACCTGACCGACGACGGAAAGGCCCAGATGGTATGCTTCCTGCCTGAGAAGCCATCGGGCAGGGCGATTGTGGGCATACCCGGCGGCGGCTATTCAGTGCTGTCTAACACACACGAGGGAACGCAGGCCTCCGGCTGGATGAACGAACGCGGCATTGCCTATTTCGTCGTGAACTACCGGCTACCCGAGGGCGACCGCACCAAGCCCATCGGCGACGTGGAGCAGGGTTTCCGTATTGTCCGTGACTCAGCACAGGCATGGGGCATCAACCCTAATGACGTGGGCATCATGGGATTTTCGGCCGGCGGTCATCTGGCCTCGGTCATCTCCACCCACTCGCCCTTCGAGGTGCGTCCTAACTTCAGCATTCTGTTCTACCCCGTCATATCGATGGACGAGCGCGTGTCGCACAAATGGTCTTGTCAGAACTTCCTCGGCGAGGACCAGAAAGACCCTGCCAAGGTGCGTGAGTTCTCGACCGACAAGGCCGTGCGCCGCCACCTGACGCCGCCCGCCTGCATCATCATGTCGAGCGACGACAATCTGGTGCCGCCGCTGACCAATGGTCTGGCCTACTACACAGCCATGCGCAATGCCGGCAACGAGTGTGCCATGTTCATCTATCCTACCGGTGGTCACGGCTATGGTTTCGGCTCCTGGTTCCAGTATCGCAACGAGATGCTCGCCAACCTCGGCAAGTGGATCGATGCACGACAGGCACCAAAGACCGATGCCGTCCGCGTGGCCTGCATCGGCAATAGCATTACTGACGGTCACGGCATCGACCTGGCACCAGCCAACGGCTATCCCGCACAGTTGCAGAAGCTTTTAGGGAACGGCTATTGGGTGAAGAACTTCGGCGTCAGCGCCCGCACCATGCTCAACAAGGGCGACCATCCCTATATGAACGAGATGGCTTGGCGCGACGCACTGGCCTATAAACCCGACATCGTCATCATCAAGCTCGGCACCAACGATTCGAAGCCCGAGAACTGGCAGTACGGCTCAGAGTTCCGCCACGACCTGGAGCAGATGATCACCACGCTCTGTCCCGACCTGGCCCACACAGGGAAAAAGAAGAGCAAGAAAGCCAAGGCCGCTGCACCAGCGAAGCCGCAGATATTCCTCTGCACGCCCATCCCTGCCTTCAAATCGACATGGAACATCAACGACTCCGTCATCACTAACGCCATCATCCCCATCCAGCAGGAGGTGGCCCGTCAGTACGGACTCCAGGTCATCGACCTGCACACGCTCTATGCCAACGATGGCGACAAGATGCTCTCCGACGGAATCCATCCCGATGCAAAAGGTGCCCGCCGCATGGCCGAGATCATTGCCACGGAGATTGCCCCCAAGAAATAACCTGCACTCAGCTGATAGAGAAATACGAAGGTCAGAGTTGTGAAGGATTGGGATGAGATTACAGCTGAGCTGAAGTAACACTGGAACAAGGAAGATGCGAGCACATTTTTGTGGTGTCAATAGTCATCATAATATATACTTTTGACGAATAGCCTTTGGTAGTTTCGATGCTATAAGTTGATAGGACTCTTTAATCCAATCCTTTACTAACGAGTCTTCCAACTGCTCGTAATATACGTCGCTCCAATGCTTTCTGTTCCAATGATAGGCTGGTGTTACTGCTGAAAACTGCGCCCGAAGTTCCTCATTCCTTTCTGGGGATAACTTCAGAGCAAGTCTTGGTTCAGAATTCTTTATGTCATATTTATCACCGCCTAACCAAAGGCAGACGAATATCTTGCCCTCGAGTCGGAAGGTGATAATGTCATCGCCAAAGGGCTGGTCTTCAGTTACGCCAATGAGTGACAGCGTGTATTCTCTTACTTGTTCGATGTTCATACTTATAATTTCTTTGTCAATGATATTACCTTCCTGAACAAGAACATTTCATCATCTTCACTCCAGTTCTCTTCAATATCCTCAGGAACTGCAGGGCCTCGCTGATGCTTGTTCCAGAACTCAACGATATGGAAACCAAGACGATTCACATAGAAGTGAATGTTCCGCTTCTCGAAATAAGGAGTACATGTCTCCCAAACGCGTATCTCAGGATGCATGACTTCGACGGCCTTCCATGCTGCCTGACCCAAGCCCTTGCTGTGCACCTCTGGCTTGATAAACAGTATCTCCAGTTCGCCTTTAGCATACTCTTTGTCAATCTGAAGAATCAGACCGCCAACCACATTGCCATCACAGACTATACGATAGGTTTCGGCCTTGTCACCATCGATGCAACGCTCGATAGTCTTCCGTGAAATAACCTCTTCGCCTTCTTCCACGCGGTCATCACGCATCCCAAATTCCTGCTGTGCTCCATACTTGAACGCCCATTGATTGTCGAGGATGAACTGCTCTCGGTCATCAGGAGTTAAAGGAACTTATCTTATTTTGCCTGTCATATCGATATTTGTTGTTCCGCACGAAAAAGCTTCTCTGTCTCTAACAGGATTGACAAGCCATGCTCCGTCTGTAGCTGGTCGTTACATGTGCGGTTGTCAGATAATACTGTCCACTTCATGTCTTTTATCTTTTGCTGCAAAGGTACGAAAAATCCTCCATATCTGGTTGATACGGAGGATTCTTTTGTGATAAATTAGGAATAACTAACCAATACTACGTCAAGTACCATCACGTCTATCTTTCCCGCGTGGCCCTTCAGGTCTCTGGCCGCACCGTAGTCGATTATATTAACCAGATAATAGCAATGATTATTCCTGTGAAATACATGTTCAAGTATAGTTAAATCTTTACCGCAGAGATGTCCACCAGTCCGTTGACGATGGCATAGATGGTGAGGCCTGCCGGACTATGAATCTGTAGCTTGCGGGCAATATTGCGGCGATGGGTGATGACGGTATTGGTGGAGATGCAGAGGTGGTCGGCGATTTCCTTGTTCGACATGCCCTGAACGAGCGATACGATGACATCCTTCTCGCGGTCGGAGAGGGCTTCAGGATTCTGACCGATGCCGCCTTTGAAAACCATATCCGATATATTCTTGGTGACATCGCTTTGCTTTACCATCTGCTCCAGTCGTCGGATGGCGGGCACAAAGATATGATCCTCGACCTCGGCGTGCTGTCGTAGCCATACCTCGTTCTCGTAGATGTCATGGAGGGTGGCGGTGAGCTGGTTGTTGTGCAGGCCGTCCTGTGGCAGATACTTAATAATGAGTAGTTTCAACTCACGTAGTTTCTTGTCGGCTGCGCCATGATGCTTCGAAAAGGTCTCCACGTTGTAATCGTTTGTAGAATGTCCTTCCAATAGTGACTCCACATAGGGGAACAATGTCTTCTGCTCGTATTTCATGTGCAGGCGTATCTCGCGGGCATACTCGTCATAGAAGCGGAGGATGAGTCGTGCCAGATTGTCATTCTCGTTGAGCGACTCCGTCAGCTCCCTGCGGATATAGGGTAACTGGAAGTCGAGGAAATAGGCATGGCTCGCTTCGAGATAGTGGAGCAACGTAGGGACGCTGATTTTTTCATCGGCATCGAACTCTCCATACCCATTAGCCGTATAATTGACCACCGCGAGAAATGTATAGGTATCCACATGGTTATCCTCACATGTCTCCTGTACAGTCTTGTCACCAAAACCTAAACTGATGCCGAAACTACCCAACGACTGTAACAAGTCGTAATTATCGCGGATGAGCGAGATCATCTTGTCGTCCGCTTCATACAGTTTCTGATTCTTCATACCTACTTTTGATTATCGGGTGCAAAGGTAGGCATTTTTATACAATTGTGCAATCATCATTTGTAGGTATTTTAACGTAAAATCATCGTTTTTAGGTATTGCGGAAGCTTAAAAAACGTTGTACATTTGCACCCGATTTTTGAAACAACAGGCAGATTGATGAAAAAAATAATAGGTATTATAGCATTTGTCAGCATGGTGCTGACAGTCCATGCACAGGTAAATGCAGGCGACAGCGTGATGCAGAACTCACGAGTCAACAGGTTAAGCGTGGGTGGCTACGGCGAGGTCGCTTACTCACGCAACTTTTTTAGTGACCATGTGAGCCGATACAGTCAGCCAGAGGAGCATAAGAATGACCCCAGCCACGGACGTTTTGACATTCCCCATGCCGTCATCTATCTGGGTTATAACTTCGGCAAGGGATGGTCATTAGGAACCGAGATTGAGTTCGAACATGGTGGTGCTGGCCTTGCCTACGAGAAGGAAGACGAGGAAGGCGGCGAATGGGAACAGGAAACCGAGAAGGGCGGTGAGGTCGAGCTGGAGCAGTTCTGGATTCAGAAGACCTTTTCGCGGGCGGCTAATCTGCGATTCGGCCATATCGTGGTGCCTGTGGGATTGAACAATGCCCACCACGAGCCCCTGAACTTCTTTACTGTCTATCGTCCCGAGGGCGAAAACACAATTCTTCCCAGTACGTGGCACCAGACGGGAGTGTCGTTTTATGGCCGTTATGGAAAGTTCCACTACGAGGCGCAGTTGCTGGCTGGACTGAATGCCGACAACTTCACTAACACGAACTGGATTAAGAAAGGAACGGCCAGTCCTTTGGAGTTTGAGGTAGCCAACAAATATGGTGTAGCCCTCCGCCTGGATAACTATTCGATACCTGGTCTTCGTCTGGGACTGAGTGGCTATTACGGTGAGAGCATAGGTAACAGCTATCCTAAGAATGCCAACGGTGTGGATGCGGAGTATAAAGGTCAGGTGCTTATTGGTGCCTTTGACTTTACCTACAACGCCCACAACTGGATTGTCCGCGGACAGGCCGACTATGGCTATCTGGGCGATGCCGACCAGCTGAAGTATCTTTACAACCGCACTAATAAGAAGTCGCCCTATCACCACTCCGCCTTCGTCAGCAAGAATGCATACGCCGTGGGCATCGAGGCTGGTTATGATGTCTTCTCGCAGATAAGCTGTCTGCGAAACGACGATCAGAAGTTCTACGTCTTCGGCCGCTACGAACAGTATAACCCCTACGCCAGCAAGACCAAGGGCACAGCATACGACTATACCGAGGTGAAGCGTATGGCCTTTGGCGTGAACTACTATCCCGTGCCCGAGATTGCCATCAAGGCTGAGTATTCTAACCGTCTGCTGAAGAGCCAGTACAACAACGAACCTTCTGTCAGCATCGGGGTAACCTACGAAGGTTTTTTTCTGTAATTGATAATTAATACAAAACGCAAATGAAAAACAAATTTATTCTATCAATGGCGCTTATGATGGGCGCAATGACATTTACATCATGTAGCGATGATGACGACAAGAACAACGACGAAACAGCGTTCAGTGTGACTGAGACAAAACCTATTGTCGATGAGGACAACTACACCCCCAACACGACGGCTGCCAACTATTCGGTGAGGTCGTTTGGCGAGAGTGCTGTTGACGGTTGTGCCGAAATCGTCATCGAACTGGAAGCTGCTAATGCCATTATTGGTAGCGCCAAGCTCTCTGAGGCTCAGGAGGCTTATCTGCGCGAGGTGCTGAAGAATCTGGTCAACAATGTCATCGTGCCTACCTATACCAAATTGGCCGATAACACCGAGGCGCTTGAAAAGACGCTGCACGGACTGACCACCAGCACCATCACCCAGGCCCAGATCGACGAGGCTTGCCGTGACTTCAAGGCCGCCCGTATGTACTGGGAACAGAGCGAGGCTTTCCTGGGTGGTGCCGCTTCTGATTTCGATGTCGATCCCACCATCGACTCGTGGCCTTTGAACCGCTCGCTGTTGTTGAGCTATTTTAATAACGGTATGAACGACGAGATGCTCTCGGATGCGACCATCCTTGGTTTCCACGCCCTCGAGTTCATCCTCTTCCGCGACGGTCAGCCACGCAAGGTTGCCGAACTCAAGGGCAACGACACCTACAAGAACTTCGAGGGTGTCTCTGGCTCTCAGGAACTGGCGTATGCCCAGACCATCTGCACCCTGCTTAAGCAGCGCACCTTCCAGTTGCAGTGTGCTTGGGACGGCGGCAAGGATGCCAGTCGTCTGGCAATAGTAAAGACTGCTGGCCTCGACTATCAGACGGAGAAGGGCCTCTCCTTCGGCGACAACCTCATCAACGCCGGCATCAGCGGTTCCAACAGCAGTTTCCCCACACTGAAGGACGCCATTGCGCAGGTTCTCTCTGACGATGAGGGCAGTTGTCTGGCCATTGCCAACGAGGTGGGTACAGCCAAGATTGCCAATCCGTTCTCTGCTGGCGATGTGTCGTATGTGGAGTCGCCTTACAGCTACAACTCCATCGCCGACTTCCGCGACAACATCCGTTCCATCCGCAACATATGGCTCGGCTCCACCGACAAGAAGGCCAACAAGTACAGTTTCCACACCTTCTTTGCCAGCGTTCGCCAGGATGCCATTAATAATAAGGTTGAGCATGCATATGTCAGCGCCATCGAGAGTATCAGCAACATGCCTTCACCCTTCGTGAAATACTGCTGCACCATCTGGAACATAGCATTTGAAGACGATGAAGACTGGGAGTAAGCGAGAGCAAAATGATGCTTGCATCAATTATGCCGAGCGAAAACAGGCTCGGCGAAGCCAAGACTGGGAGTAAATATTAATATATGGTACGTTATCAAAATATTTCAAAAATGGTACTGGCAGGGCTTTTGGTGGCTCCTGCCTTTACCGCTTGTTCGGACAGCGACGATCTGACCGAACTGGGTTCGTTGGAGACTGAGGAGCAGGCCTTTGGCAAGGCTACAGGTAACTTTACGGCTGAAGAGTGGTTCCCAGGCGGAGCGCTGGGTACTACTGATAAAGCTAGCTATTCGGCACCGACACCTGCCGTTCAAAACATTGCAGGTATGGAGGAGGACTTTAATACCGGCGAAGATTTCTTCGAGCACCTCTACACCTTCGAGCAGGCGCCCCGCCGTGGCCTTGGTCCTGCTTGGGTACGCAACAGCTGTATTGCTTGTCATCCGAGTTACGGACACGGCAAGCGACAGACGGAGTATCGCGCCAACACCATCGGCAACGGCTATCTGCTGGTCATCTATCACCCTAGCACCAATGCCTACATCTCCGAGGTGACTGGTATGCCGCAGACGCAGGCGATGGCACCTTTCAAGGCTCCTATCGACGAGAATCAGATTCAGATAGACTGGAAGACCGTCTCTGAGATGGAGAGCGGACTCGCCATGACCTTCCCCGATGGTGAGAGCTACTCGCTCATCTATCCAGAGGTGCGCATTCCGCAGTCGGCTTTCAACACCAATCCTAAGCCTACTGACTACGATGTTCGCTTAGAGTCAACCATAGGTATCTACGGTACGGCGCTGCTCGATGCCATCGACGATGAGGAGATTGAGAAGCAGTGGGCATCTGAGGGCAAATATGTGGAGCTGAACCCCGCCCTGTGGGACAAGGAGGCCAACACCTTCAAGGCCAGTGCCTACTATTCGGCACCTTACAACGACACAGGGACACATCGCGGCGGGCACGGTCCGCTCAAGCGCTTCACCTACGCCATGACCCGTGGCTCGCTGCAGGACGGAGCTGGTGCCAATGCCATCTGGAACATCACCAACGTCACCCGCAGCGACCGCCACTGGCTCTACACCACCACGGCGTGGGCCAAGGCCCAGAGCGAGGATCCCGAGGTCATCAGCTACATCAAGCAGCACGGCTCGTCGCCCGCCAGCATCCTCTATCCTTACTATGCCGACGGCACCGACGAGGGTATTGCCAATCGTGTCTATGAGGTGCTCAACACCCCGTCTGTCGCCTATAAGGAGACCTTCGAGAAGTATCTGCTGAACGGTGCGCCCTATAATGGGGTTGAGGAGATGAGCGACAAGCAGTACTACCAGTTCATGGTGTGGCACCGTGGTTTGGCTGTGCCTGCTGCCCGTAACTTGAACGATGCCGATGTACAACGCGGCAAGCAGTTGTTCAACGAGATAGGCTGTGCCAACTGTCACCGTCCGTCGTGGACTACTGGTTCTGATGATATGTGGGTAGATGCCAGCACCAGGGCATATGCCAAGCAGATTGGCAAGAGCGCCAGCAGTATGCTGCCTAAATACGCTCATCAGACCATCTGGCCTTATACCGACATGGTTCAGCACCGTCTGTTTATGGCTAACGATATCCGTACCGGCTGGTGCCGCACTACGCCGCTGTGGGGTCGCGGTTTGAGTCGCCGCCTCACAGGTGCCGACGACCGACTGCACGACTGTCGGGCCCGCACCGTCATCGAGGCCATCATGTGGCATGGCTACTCTAAGCAGTCTGATGGCTATCGTGCCACCGAGAAGTTCTACAATCTGCCAAAAGCCGATCGCGATGCCATCGTTAAGTTTATCGAGTCGATATAAGGAAGTGATGCTGGCCCTGCTTTTATTCGTAGGGTCAGCATCTTTGACTGCTGCTCCCCTCGTTATTCCACAGCAGCAGGCTGAACAATTCTGCCAGTTGTTTGTTGCTGATGGAGCTTCAGTGTCCACGTTGTCGTATCATGCCCGCAAAATGATTCAGCCAGACGACAGTCTCAGCCTAGAACAGATATTTGCAGGCTATGTCCTACTGGCCGATGGCTGGCAAACGATGCGTCTGTTTCCTCATCAGGAGAATGGAGCAGTTTCGTGGTATAGTGCCACCGCCGAACTCCCTGCCTCTATCGGTTCAGAACACCAGAAGTACATCCGTGAAGTGTTTCCCCGTCTCGTCGCCGAGGTACAGGCTGGCGATTGGGAAACGGTGGATGCTTACATCGACCGCATGATACAATACCAGTGCCAGTTTGGCGGCCAAAAACTCCCTTCTCGTCCGTCATCCGCTGCCATCATCTGGATACTCTTCCTGTTTTTTGCAAGTTTGGGTGTTGCTGCTGGCATCCTGCGGCTTTAACGAAGCGAAGTTAATGGTGAAATCACATGTTTTAGACCTCTATTTGCATTTTTTACAGCAGTAACTTCTTCACTCTCCAAAATTTTTATTATTTTTGCACTCAGATTCTAAAAGATTTCGATAAACCCTATGGCACAAGAGACTATAAATAAAGCTGAATACATCGTCATTTTTATCAGCGAGTTTGCTCGCCGTTTCAGTTTGTCAGCGGTGCAGGCTTATCGTTACCTAAACCGATACAAGGCCATTGATTTCTTAGATGAGCATTATAACATCGCTTCACGAAGCATTGGATACGGTCTATAACTCTGAGACATACGCCAAATTGACAGACCCTGCAACAGGGCTCTATTTCCAGAGCCCAGTTTACATCTACTGCTATCTTGACAGGGAACTTGCCACAGGCAAGATGTAGGATTATTCCTGTAGCCTCGTAAGTTCCTACTCCAGAACTTCGCCCGTCACCCATTTGTTTGTGTAGTCAATCAGTTCCATAATTGTTAATGCTTTGAATTCGAACCACAAGAAAAGGCATAGCGCTTATGTAAATTCACTCTGTCATGATGCAGAGAACCAATGGCATAAGATTTGGGAATGATTAATCGCAAGGAGCAGGAACCCGCGCCGACATTCTCGGCCTCCGTTCCCGCTCTTTGTTTCTCCACATTACTATATATTATAGAACGTCTGTCGTGGCGGTCTTTACAGATAAGAAAGACGTAGCGCGTCGAAACAGTAGGTATTCAGTATAGGGATGCCGCCCTCGGTCAGTGCCTTGAACTCACCCATGCGCCACGCCTGCTGGCGGTCGGCAGAGAGGTAAAAAACACTGCCGAAGTGCTTATTTGGGCGCGACTTGGCGAGGTCGATCCGGTTTTACTGTCCTGTGGCATGACGGTACTCCAGGAGTTTGTTCTGGTAGTCAGCATAAGCATCGGTGCGGCGGTCGAGTGACTGCTGGTAGAGCAGTTGGGCTTCGAGCAGGTCGCTCATTTTCGAGGTACCAGCCTTGTAGTAGTCGCGGTTCAGACGAAGGTTCTCTTCGGCCTGCTCGATGCTGCGCTGGGTAATCTGAAGTTGCTGACGAGATTCTTCTACATTGTTCCAGGCGTTCTGCATGCTTATCTTCAGCAGCTGCGAGTTGTCGGCCAGTTGCTCCTCGGCTTGTTGCTGGGCAATCTTCTTGCGTTTGACGGCATGGGAACCGCCCCACCAGTCAGAAATAGGTACGCTGACGGTGGCGAACACCATACCGAAAGATCGGTCGTTATCAAGCAGATTGTGATAGTTGTAGCCGGCACCGACGCCTACCGTTGGCAGGTTCTTGCCCACTTCCATTTTGTGTTGCAGTTTAGTCGCCTCGACTTGTTTGTTCAACAATCGGTATTCGGGTGTTCCCAGTAATGACTGGTCGAAATCTTGCTTGATGACCTGCTGCGACGAGCCGCCGATAATCTCTGTGCTTTCGACGCTAAACTGTTCGCTGTTGAGACCACAATATTGAGCCATTAGCAGGCGCACGATGCCGATGCCATTCTGTAGTTTCAGTTTCTGACTCTCCACATCGTTCTGGCGCAGTTGCACTTGCAGCAGGTCATTCTTCATGGCGACACCTGCACGCACGGCCACATCGACATCCTTATGGATATCAGCCAATAGGGCTTGTACGGCCTCGATGGTCTTCATCTTCTCCTGCAGCGAAACCAGCTGCCAGTAGTATTGCTCGGTTTGCTTTTCCACGTCGTTTTCTGAGAGTTGCAGTTGCAAGCGACTTACATCTTCGCCCACTTTGGCGAGTTTGTTACCATTGATAATCTGCCCGCCGGCAAAGATAGGCTGCACGGCCGTAACACCTGCGATGGTACCGTTCTTCATCATCGACATGCTGATGGGACTTCCCATAGCTGCGAGAGCCTCGGCAGGCAGCATTTGAGCCAGCGAAGCACCCAATTCTGGAGAGATATAATCAGAGGGATTCACGTCCATCTTTGCCATGCCTTTATTAGCATTAAACCAGAGACCTGTACCGCTAACAGATGGGAAGTACTTCGTGAAAGCTTCCTTGCGCTGCTGCTGAGCAGCGTCGATGGCGTGTTTGGCATTGCGAATGGCAATGTTATTCTGCAGGGCAGAGTCCTTTAACTGCTGCAGAGAGAGAATACCCTCCCCCGCCCCCTCCCTGTGAGTGAGGGGAGTGGTTACCTGTGCTGATATTGATAGGCAGGATGCTGCCATAAACGATAACAGTAATTTTTTCATAATTGTATCTTATTCTCTATTTTAAAGTCTATCTACTCCCCTCCATTTAGGGAGGGGATGGGGGTGGATCTTCTATTATGTCGAAACCTTAACTTCATTGAGCTTTCTCACGTTCGGTCATGTAAGCGAGCTTTCATGACTCTCACTTAGTCGAAACCTTCCAATAAATAACGGGCAACATCGTCACCACCATGATGAGCGAGCCGATACCGCCGGCAAAGATAGTGACACCCACGGGCATCCAGAACGAACTCTGGGCGATAATCATTGGGACGACACCAACGGCAGTAGTAGCTGTCGTCAGGAAGATGGGCACCATACGGCGCTTACCAGCTTCGTAGGCAGCTTGCTTAACTGCAGCGTTATAGCCCTGTCGATCCACAGTCCAATCGCCATGTTCCGCTACATATTTCTTAATCAAATCAATGGCATGCTCGAAGATGAGAATCTCGTTACGCATAATCATTCCCATGAGCGTGATAAGTCCGAAGATAGAGGTAAGACCGAGGGCGCGGTCCATCAGCCCAAGACCTATCAAGGCTCCTGGCGTCATCAGTCCTAATGCTGCCATACAAACCAGTGTGATGCCGTATTTCTTGAAGTTAAACAACAGGAAGAAGAACACGATGATCATTGCGATTGCTATACCGCCTGCAATCTGCGGCAGAGCCTCGTCGCCGTATTCTATCTCACCACCTACCTCGCTGCGAACACCCTGAGGCAGTTTTATCTCCTCTTGCATGATGCGGGCGATTTCCTTCTCTACAGGAGCAGTATAAACACCCTGTGCAAACTGTGCCGTAACGGTGATGCAGCGCTCACCGCCGCGATGTATGATGCGACTCTCACTCCACTGGGGCTTCACCTTGGCTATCTGACGAAGTGGTACGGTACTGTTTGTACTGTTCAGACCGCCGGAAAGCATGGTTACTGGCGATGTGATGCCAAGATTTTCAATATCAGAGTAGGTCATGTCGGCAGCGTCCTTGGCCACGATAGGCAATTCGTAGTTGCCATTCCATATCTGACCTACACGCAGGTCGCTCGACGTGGCGCTGAGTGCCAGCTGTGCGGTGGTACGTGTGATGCCGAGTTGTGCTGAGGTGACGGGGTCAAGCTCGACATTGATAATAGGATAAGGCTGCAGGTAGTCGGTATGTACCCACTCCAGCTCTGGCATCTGGCGCATGCGTTCCATCAGGCGTTCGGCAGCGACGTGCAACGAGTCGATGTTTTCGCCATAGAACCGGTATTCCAGTTCGCTCACCTCCAGATAATCCAGTCGCTTGAACTTGACGTAGGCATTGGGGAACGCCTCGCTCAGTTGGGGCTGATAATCTGCCAACAATTCTAATGTGGCCTTGTCGCTCTTGGTGTTGACAATGAACTGAGCATAGTTGTTGCCCGCCATCTGAGGCGCGTAGGCATCCATGAAGCGGGGCGACGAACAGCCAATGAAACCAGTGATGCCGGTGATGCGTTCATCTTTCTCCAACGCATGCTGCACGGAATCGGCTATCAGTTCCGTCTCGGCCAGTCCCTTGCCGTCGGGCAGGAATATCTCTACGGCAAACTGGTCGCGGTCGGCGTATGGGAAGAGGCGTATCTTCAGCGTTGGTGCAATGAGTGTCGATAACAGGATGACACCAATGCCGCCACCGATGGTGAGCCAAGGATACTGGAAGGTCCAGCCAAGTACGTGGTTATAGGTGTTCTGCACCCATTTCGTAATAGCATTACCGCCAGAAGCCTCCCCAGCAGACCCACCCCCCAGCCCCTCCCTGTGAGGGAGGGGCTGGGGGGTGGGTCTTTTGATAATATGCACCTCGAGGAACGGGATGACTGTCACAGCCAGGAAGAGCGACATCATCAGGTTGATGGTAATGGTGATGGGGAAATCCACCAGACAGTCGTGGAATACACCCTTCATCGTTAGGAGGAAGGGGTAGAAGATAGCACAGATACAGATGGTGGCCAGCATCATCGGCATAAAATACTGCTTGGCCGACTCAATAGCGGCGACTTTCGGCTCGTAACCTTTTCCTAAATACTCCAGATAGCCGTCGATAACCACAATAGAGTTATCCACAATCATTCCTAACACCACAATAAGGGCCGCTAATGTGACGATGTTCAGCTCGATACCTATCATATACATGATGGCTACCGAAACGAACGTACTCAGCGGTATGGTGATAGATGCCACGATGGCCGAGCGCAAGGGAAAAAGTACCATCATCACAAGGATAATGATTGCCATAGAGATGAGCAGGTCGCGCAGGAACGACGTGATACTCATCGTGACCACCTTCGGTTTATCGGCAATGCGAGTCACGTTCACATCATCGGGCAGTTCGTTCTGGCGGAACTCTTCGAGCACCTTATCCACAGCATCGCCATACTGCATGACGTTGTTGCCTGGTGTCATCTCCATCGATATGAGCATACAGGGGTGACCGTTCTGCTCTATACGGCTCGCCATTGGCTCATACTCACGCTTTACTCGTGCAATATCTCTTACACGCACCACCTTCCCGGTGGCAGCGTCGCTGTAGATAATCTGATTGGCAATTTCCTCCTCGCTGTTCTCCATCGCTTCAATATGGATGGGTATCTGCTGGTCGTCGTCGCTGATACTGCCACTCATCGTTGTGATGCCTTGGCCTTGCAGACGAGTGAAGAGCATCTGCTGTCCGATGCCGTAGGCCTGCAGGCGTTGACGGTCTATATACAGTGAAATCTGCTCCTTCTGTTCGCCGAAGAGTTTCACATTGGCTACTGATGGGATGCGGCGCAGTCGGTCGCTCAGGTCGTCGCTGTACTGTTTCAGTTCCCGATAACTGCGCAGGTCGCTCTCGATGGCCACGAGCAGAGCCGACGTATTGCCGAAGTCATCGTTAACCACGATAGCGAGCACTCCCGATGGCAGCTGGGGCTTGAAGGCATTCAGACCATGTTTTATTTTGCTCCATACCTCATCTTTGTTGTTCACATCGTCGTTGAGCTTCACCATCACAATGCACATGCCGTTCTGCGATGTGGTGGTGGTCTTTTCGCGGTTCACCTCGCCGTAGGTAAACAGATATCGCTCCAACGGACGAGCCACCTGCTGTTCAACCTCCTCGCTGGTAGCTCCTGGATAGACGGCTACCACCACTCCCTGACGGATAGTGGCATGAGGAAACTCGTCCTTCGGCATCACGTACATGCCGTAGATGCCCATCACAAACAGAATCACTACTATCAGTAGTGTTATAGGGTAATGCTCCAATGGCCATTTCAGCCAATTCATCTTCTTTTCCATAATTATGAATTATGCATTATGAATTATGCATTAATAAACCACCTTCGTTCCTTCGCTCAACTTCTGATAGCCCTCTGTCACGACGCGCTGTCCGTTCTCAATACCGCTGGTAATGGCGATGCGGTTGCCCTGCGTATCACCAGTAGTCACCATAGTACGATGGGCCGTGCTGTCCTTGGAAATCGTCCACACAAAGAGCGTTCCGTCAGCCTTACGTTGCACGGCAGTTACAGGTATCAAGACATCCCCTCCTTGGGAAAGGCTACGGGTAGGCGAGCATTGCTCGGGAATGGGGCTTGGGGAGGCTTTGAACTGAACATTCGCCACCATCCCTGGCAGCAGTTTCCTGTCGCCGTTTGGTACGTTGATTCTCACCACGTATGTGTGTGTGAGCGCGTCTGCCTGTATCCCTTTTTCTATTCTGCTGCCATTCACCTGCTTCTGTGCTGCCTCCACGGTGATGGTTGAAGGTGTTGATGCTGTAATTCCACTTACCTCAGCCTCGGGAATAGCCACCTTCACCTTCACGCTGCTGATGTCGAGGATGGTCACAACGGCTTGCGATGGCATTGCCGTCTCGCCGGCACCCACCAGTTTTCTGCCGATGACACCGCTAACTGGAGCTGTCAATCGACAGTCGGCCAGATTCTTCTTGGCTACCTCGTATTGCGACTTGGCCTGAGCCACCTTGCTCTGTATCTCCACCCACTGCACCTCGGGCAGCGAACCGTTGTCGTGCAGCATCTTATAGCGTTCCAGTGCATCATTAGCCTGATTCATCTGTGCTTCAGCACCATTCAGTAGGTTGCGTGCCTGCGTATCGTCCATCTCGGCAATAAGTTGTCCGCGGCTTACTGCCTGTCCCTCGTTTACCAGCATACGTTTCACCACGCCCATGCCTGTAAAACTGACGGCCGTACCCTCGTTTTCTTCTACGATGCCTACGAAATCCTGTCCAGTCATATCGTTGGCCGATGATACCACTTCGGTTTTTACACGCGTTGGAGCCTTTACTCCATTTTCTTTCTTCTGACCACAGCTACATATCAGTACCACAGTCATAAGTCCTAAAACACCTTTTTTCATATCCTCTATGTTTGATTTTGGCGGCAAAATTATCAATATTTCTCTTAACACCGATGTTCAAATAGGATTGTTATGTGGTCTATTTTTCTTACGCAAGCATAACAGAACATAAAAAAGGCAAAATAGAATGTTGATTATCGAACGAAATGCGTACCTTTGCCGAAGAATCGGCGAAACTGCTTACGCTCGGCAAAATGAACGAGTTCTTTTGCTCTCGCTAAATCGCAGCTTTGCAACGTGAAAATGGACATAATTATGCAACAAGAAGAGATCACACTTCAAACACTGACCTCAAATGAAGACATTCAAGTAGGCTATTCCGACGACAACATCGTTATTGTTGACAGCATCCAGAAGTTTGCAGAGATTAGTGCCGCCCATGTGTCGATGAACGCCGTTGCCATCTGTACACAGGGCAAGACACAAGCTACTATCAATGGTCAACAGATTGAGTTACACCAGAACCAGGTAGCCATCATTCCCCATAGTGTAACGGTTACCGACCTGATGGTCAGCCCTGATTTCAACCTCAAGGCCATGTTCCTGACTAATCGCATCCTGCAGAGTTTTTTACACGAGAAGATGAGCATCTGGAACGATTTGGTATATGTTCGGCGAATACATGTTATCTCTATGGAGGATGAAGACCTCCTGTTCTATACCAATTTCTATGAGATGCTCAGCGTGTGTTTCTTTAAGCATACCGACTATCCCTTACGTACCGATGTTATCCAATCGCTTCTGCGTGCTGCTATTCTCGGACTCTGCGGTGCCATAAAGCAGAGGATTCTAACAGATGGTGGGCGACCAAACTCCCAAACCAGTAAACACCCAATCTCCCAAACGACCAGTACTCACTTCCAGCGTTTCCTCGACCTGTTGCACTCCACCGATGTGAAACACCGCACGGTGGAATGGTATGCCACCGAACTTTGCATCTCACCAAAACACCTTTCTGTGCTTTGCAAGAAACACTCTGGCAAGACAGCTAATGAATGGATTACAGAACACGTACTTGAGGACATCCGCTACTATCTGAAGCAAACCGACTACAGCATCAAACAGATCTGCGACCTGTTGGGCTTCCCCAACACCTCGTTCTTCGGCAAGTACGTGAAGGATCACTTCGGCATGACACCAATGGAATTCAGATTTGTAGATTT
Source organism: uncultured Prevotellaceae bacterium (assembly GCA_946186505.1). Taxonomy (GTDB): domain Bacteria; phylum Bacteroidota; class Bacteroidia; order Bacteroidales; family Bacteroidaceae; genus Prevotella. Next base: position 77,412 of record CAMHNI010000005.1, read on the forward strand.
TTGACTTTAATATCACTTTTAAGCATAAGTCTTTACTTATCAGTTGCTTAGTTATGGTGATATTAAAATATTAAATATCACCTTTTTATTCTTTTTGATAAATTTTTCGTCAATCTCTTGCATTTGCCTTCAAAATTTAGTATCTTTGTAACTACTTACAAAACTACAAATATGAAAGTAACGATTATTAATCATGTGCGCGATGAGAAAAGGTATTCGCGCATAGAACTAAATGAGTTTATCAACCAGTTGTGCGACGGCACTTACCGCCAGCACTACATTCGCGATTTTAAGAAAGAGGTATGTTTTGGGGCAGAATGGACGAAGACAGGTGGGGAACCAAAGGCCAATATACTGAACCCTCTGGTGCTCCTTTCGTTGGAAAACCTGCGCGATTTGGCTACTGCCGAGGAATACAAACACCTTGCTACACAGCTGCCTTATACGCTGCTTTGTTTTCTCGGACATGATGGCCATTCTCTGCACATCGTCTGTCCGTACTCTACAAATAACAATGGTGACGTAGCTTTGCTTAATGCCTACCGTAAACTGCACTATATTTATTCTTCGCAGTTGTGTACCCCATTGTCTGAACGTGAACCCTCCTTCGCTATCAGCGCCAAGGCAAGCTATGATCCCAAGCCCTATTTCAATCCTGATGCCATTGCCATTACGGTGAGTTCTGAGCCGAAAGAATCGCCTGAGTTCCGCTCATTGCAGGAAGATATCAGTGACTACAATTATCCCGAAGAGATTCCTGGCATGAGCGTACGCGACAGTCGGATGCGCCGTTTCCACGACTGCCTTGATGCCGCTATCGAGGCTCACGTTGACGAAAAAGACGATGGTGAGCACCAATCGTCTGAACATCTTTTCGCCGTAGCGGTGCTTGAGCAGTTGGCCGAAGGCTGCCGCCAGATGGGACTGCCCCAGGCCTGGTGCGTCCGCGTCGCCTCCTACATTCCCCTTATCACCTATGGTGCCAGCCTCGACACGATAAAGAGTGTCTTTAAATCCGCCTACCTGAAGGAAACGCTGAAAACCATCCCGATGAAGTTTACCCGTCCTTCGGCCTTGTTGGCATACAAGACCGAGGCTTATATGAAGGAACACTACACGCTGCGCCTGAACGTGATGACCGGCACCCCGGAATACCGTATGAATGCCGTGGGCTACGGCTTCCAGCCGTTGGACAAGGCTGCCCGGAACACAATGGCCATCAATGCCCTGAAGGCCGGTGTAGATTCCTGGGATAAGGACCTGAGCCGTTACATCGACTCGAACCTCATCCCCCGCTACTACCCGATGGAAGACTACTTGCGCCATCTGCCCCGCTGGGACGGCAAGTACGACTATGTGGGCGAGCTGGCACGTCGCGTGAAAACCGATAATCCCTATTGGGAAGAGGACTTCCACAAATGGATGCTCTCCATGGTGGCCCAGTGGACGGGCAAGGACCGACAGTACGGCAATGCCATCGTACCCCTGCTCATCGGACCGCAGGGCAGTGGTAAGACCACTTTCTGCCGCCGGCTGTTGCCCGGCTATCTGCAGATGTACTACAACGACCGCCTCTCGATGAAGAACGACAACGACATCTTCATCGCCATGTCATCGTATGCCCTTATCAACATCGATGAGTTCGACGCCATGTCTAAGTCGCAACAGCCCATCTTGAAATACCTCCTCTCAAAGTATGACGTGAAGTTCCGCCCGCCTTACGGTAAGACGATGGAACAGCGACAGCGCTTTGCCTCATTTATTGCCACCACCAACAGTCGCCGTCCGCTGGTCGATCCCACGGGCTCCCGCCGTTTTATCTGTGTCTATGCCGACGAGATCGACAACGGCGGTATCATCTACTATGACAAACTTTATGGTCAGCTCTACGCCGAACTGCAGCAAGGACGCCGTTACTGGTTTGAGGACGAGGAAAATGCCCGCATCATACAGCAGAACGAGCAGTTCCAGCAAGTCAGCAGCTATGAGCAGATGATCGCGCTCACCTATCTGTCACCTGAAAACACCTCCGAGGATGCGGATTTCGTATCCCTCCAACTTATTATGAAACAACTCGAGAAGCTGTTTCCTACCTTTACGATCAAGAAAGGAACGGATGTAGAACTCGGGAAGAGGTTGACTAAAATGGGATATGAACACAAGCGTAACAACAAAGGATCGGTCTTTAAGATTGAAGGGATATGATGTGTAAAAGTAAAACAACTTGTTTTACTATCATTAACATGCCTTTTATGATAGGAAAAGATGCCTTCGAAGGAAGTAAAACAAGTTGTTTTACATTGAGAATAATAGTGTAAGATTGTAAACAACATACACTACATATAACAACCTGATTATAAATTTGATAAAAGCGAAAGTGTAAGATTACAACAAATAGAAATGGCAGTACATATCAAGTTAATCAAGAACAATATTAAGAGCAGCAGTTCTTATGGGAAATATTTTGCCAAGGCAGTGAGTCAGGGTGAGGTCACCCTCGATGAAATCGCGGCAGAGGCATGTCGTAACAGCGGTATTTCCGAGGGTTCCGTCATAGGCGTGGTAACGGAGTTGCAGGATATTCTGAAGCACAGGCTTACTGAAGGACAGACAGTAGTGCTCCCTGGCATAGGCCGTTTCAGCCTCCGCGTGGAGAGTATCGGTGTCGATGACCCGAAGGCGTTCAACATCTGCCAACACATCACCCGTATTGTCTGCGGCTTCCTCCCCGCAGGCCGCCGCATTCAGGGCCGCCACATCCTCTACGACTTCTGCGACGGTGTGAAGGCAGTCTGGCAAAAGGGCTCCAAGCCGTAATGATTGATGTTCAAAAATTGGGGAGGTTACAGCGAAAAATTGATTTTTTTCGTACTAAATGCTTGTTATATCAAAGAAAAACTGTATCTTTGCCGCTGAAAAGCGGCGATGATGCTCACGCTTGGCAAATGAAACATGTTTCTTTGCACTCGCTTAACCGCATCATTGCAAACGAATTCTGAAAAGAGTTCCCGTAAAGGTGTGCTTAACTGCACTTAATTGGGAATGTGAGTGAGAATCTCCGACTGTCCCGCAGCAGTGAACTCCGTTATGGCTCCTAAGCATAAACGCCATTGCCCGTTTGGGTGAGAAGGCGCTTGGGAGTGGAGGAAAGTCTGAAGACCAGCCTTTTTCGGTTAAAAAGCCGCTGCACCACGATGTATGGTGTCGGTAGGCGCAAGTTAGATTTTTGTGGAATAATGGTCCGGAAGGACTGTCGTATAACGTAGTCTCTCTTTTGGCCAGCGCTATTGTGCGCATACGTGTATTTATTATATAAGTTTTACGGGGCAGTCTGTCGTGAGACAACACTTCCCCTTTTATCGAGTATTCAAACATATAGAAATATGAAACATGAATCAATCGTCGTCGTGTACGACAGCTGTCAGGCTATCGCTGAAGAGATAGCCGACAAGTTGGGCGCTGAGACTGTCAGCGTCCAGAGTTTGAACAACAGGCAGATAGAAAACTGCCAGAGTCTTGTCCTTGCTGTTGAGTTCCAGGCCGACGGTCCGCTTTCACCACATTGGCAGTATGCCTGTCAGATGCTACGTGGTGTCAGTCTGAGTGGTAAGAACGTAGCCGTCATGGTGGCTTTGGGCAATAGTCGGGACAACGGTATCTATGCCGAGTCATTTTTCTGTGAACTCAGGCAAAACGGCGCACACATCGTTGGCGAACAGCTCTATGCCAACTCGTCTGGATGGAACACCGACAATTGGATTTGCAGCGTGTCCCCTAACTTATAATCAACAAAACTCTTAAACACTATGAGCTATATCTTCATCGTCGCCCTGGAATTCCTACTGACATTCTGTGGCGTGGCAATGCTTATCAGATACTATAACCACAAGGCATAGGACTCCATCTTCGGCATGGTTTGCTTCTATTTATCAGGCAAAGTCCGCTTTTCACTTAGTCGGTGCAAATACGAATAATATTTGAATCAATGGGTGGAAACTGATCTATTTCCTGACTATCACGCTACCACTGGCCTGATGGGTGGCGAGGATGAGCACTTCGGCTATCTGGACGTGAGCGGGGGCATTGGCGGCAAAGACGGCGACATCGGCGATGTCGTCACCTGTCAGCGGCTGGATACCCTTGTAAACATTGGCGGCACGGTCGTTGTCGCCGTGGAAGCGGACATTGCTGAAGTTTGTCTCGACCAGTCCCGGCTTGAGGTTCGTGACCCGAATAGGGGTATTGGCTACATCGATGCGCAGGCCGTCGGACAGTGCCTTCACGGCAGCCTTCGTGGCACAATAGACATTGCCACCGGCGTATGCGGCATCGCCGGCCACGGAGCCGACATTGATGACGTGTCCCCGTCCGCGCTCCACCATTCCCGGGACGACGAGGCGCGTCATCGTGAGCAGGCCCTTGATGTTTGTATCGATCATCGTCTCCCAGTCGTCGAAACTTCCCTCGTATTCCGGCTCAAGGCCCAAGGCCAGACCGGCGTTGTTGACCAGCACGTCTATCTGCTGCCATTGGGCTGGCAGGCCACGGATACACTCCGTAGCCTGCCGACGGTCGCGAACGTCAAACACCAAAGTTAGCACGTCCGTCCCTTTTTCCGTCAGTTCACTGCTGATTTCCGTCAGGCGGTTCTCGTTCCTGCCCGTCAGAATCAGCTTATCACCATTCTCAGCAAATTTCCGGGCACAAGCCAGACCTATTCCGCTCGTCGCCCCTGTAATAAGAATAATCTTGTTCATCTTATTCCTCCATTAGCAAATCCACCAGTCCCTTGTCCTTAAACGTGTGCTTCTGCTGATCCCAGAAGCCGAAGTCGGCGTCATAGCACCAGGTGGTCCAGGCAATGTTGTTCTCCTTGAACACGGTCAGCATGTCCTTTGTCCACTTGTAGGCCAATTCGCGGTCGACAGGCTCATAGACGCCCCACTCGCCGCAGAACAGTTGGAGACCATACTTGTTGGCAGCGGCAATGGCATCGGCGAAGTCCTGACGGATCTTGTCGATGTTCCACTCCTGCTGGGTGTACTGCTCCAGTTCCGGCTTCAGCGAGTCGGGAGCGGCCTCGTAGTCCTCCTTCGACACCAGCACGCCGGGGTAATTCACCTTGCCGGTATATTTGCCGATAGGCGTCCACCAAGCACCGTAGTGCGTCAGAATCATGGGGTAGTAGTAGTGGAACGAGAGGATGATGTTCTTGTCACCCTCAGGCACCTTCAAGTCCTTGATGGTTTCATAACTCTGCCACATGTTGCTGCCGATAACGAGCGTACGCTGCGGCTCCCGCTCACGGAGTGCCTTGTGGACCTTGGCGATGAGCGCGTTCCATTGCTCGTGGTCGTCGGCCACCGGCTCGTTCATAAACTCGTAGGCCACGGAGTCATTGCTATAGCCTTTCAGCACGTCGCTCAGCTGGTACCACATATCGATGAGCTGCTGCTGAGCCTCCTCGGAGGTGAAGAGCGTGTTGGCGTCAGCCCCACCCTCGTTCACGGCGTTGAAGTAATGCGAGCGGATGATATGGAGGTCGACGATGGTGCGCAGGTGGTGCTTCTCAGCCCAGTTGATGGCGTTGGTCATCAGTTCCCAGGCCTCGGGCAGCTTGTTACCGTCCTCGTCCCAGAACTGCACCTCGTCGATGGGCAGGCGAACGAAGTCGAAGCCCAGCGAATCGAGTCGGGCGAAGTCGTCCTCCTGGATGTGCTTCAGCCGCGCCTCGCCGCGCTCCTCACTCTGCGAAAGCCAGTGGCTGACGTTCGTACCACGCCCGATTTTGAAGTCATTCACGCCGTCATTTTTCTCACTCTTACTTGTGCAGGCCGTCAACGTCAGCATCGTCATGGCTGCCAATGCCAAGGAATAAATCTTTTTCATACCGTTGATGTTTATTTTATTTCTTCGTTGTTTCCTATCTTATTACTTTTAACTTGTCGCCACTAAGGTCAACCTTGAAGAAGTGGGGGATGCGGACGGTGCGCCCGCGCTCATCCTTGGCATGACTGTGGACAGACATCATCCATTGACCGTCGAAACGCTGGAGAGCATCGAGTGACCGAAGTTCGGTGGTGTTATCGGCTCAGGCTCCTGCGTCCACGGGCCGTCCAGCGTGCCACTCTCCGAGTAGGCCACGCCCTGCGTGTAGTCGCCAAAGACCCACGACGTCCAAAGCATACCAAGACGACCGGTGCCAGTACGGAAAAGCCACGGGCCGTCAGTCACCTTGTTCCAAGTGATGTTGCCCTGTTCGTCGCGTTCCCTACTCCACGGTGAGTCGCTGGCACGGAAGAGCACCTTCGGTTCGCCAATGGTGCCGCTGAAGTCGGACTTCAACTCAATCTTCTCGATGGTGCCGTTCCAGTTCTGCAGCCACTCGCCGCAAAAGACGAGGTAAGGCTTGCCGTCCTTATCCCGCCAGAAGGTGCCGTCGAGTGTTGGACGGTCGGCGGGCAGGTAGGTTGCATCGCCGAAAGCCCGGTACGGGCCCATCGGATTGTCGGCCCGCAGCACCTGCGACGCCCGTCGCTCGATGACGTTGCCGCGAACGGTGTCAATCTTCACCGCCTGATTGGTAAACGTTGCGAAGTAATAGTACCAACCGTCGCCCGTCTGATGCAGTTCGGCGGCCCATATCATCGGTCGCGGACCCATCCATGAGTCGGCCTCAAATTCCGTCACGCGGAAGGGTCCCTCCCACAGTTTAAGGTCGCTGCTGCGCCACATCATGCCACCCGTACCCGTCATGTAATACATGTTGGTTTTCTTGTCGGCCAGCACAGCCGGGTCGCTCAGCCGTATAGAATCAGTCGGCACATCCTTGCGGACACGCATACCACGCTGTGCCGAGATTGAGAGTACCGTCAGTATTGACAGAATACCCCATGCAATCAGTCTTTTCTTCATCGTTAAGCCAAATTTTTGTTGTTTAGATTGCAAATATACAAATAATTTGGGACATTGCGTCGATTGCGAGGGGATTTCTTGCTACAATATAGTTTTTTAACAATTAATCCCTAAGGGAGTTCTTCTTCGGCATCTTCTGCCAGGTGTACGTCAGGTGGAGCATCACGTAACGGGGCAGGGTGTTGCGAATGGTTTCGGTGCGACCTTGACCGTTGATAAAGAGAAAAGTTGATGACAATTGATGGAGGATGTCGAAGCCTTCGAGGCGGGCGACGAGGGAGCCGGCGGCGCGCTTGCCGAAGGGATTGGGGAAGGAACGGGAGAGGCTGGCGTTCCATACGAGGTCGTTGCGGTTCATCGACTCATCGCCATAGCCTCGGCGGGAGTACATCTTTAGGTCGGTGGCGAGGCCGAAGCCTTGCAACCAACGGGGTGCGTGGCTCTCGGTGTCACGCTTCACGTTGTAGTTGGCGGTGAGGCCGTACTGGAAGTTAACGGCGTTGATGGGGGTGATGGTGCCTTCGCGGTTGTCAGTGTGGCGGTATTCGATGTAGGTGGGCAGGCCGAGGGTGAGGTTGCCTATGGTATAGTTGAGTGTGAGGCGGTTCTCAAGATAGTAGTTATTGACATGCGACAGACCGTTCTTGCGTCCCTCTGGTAGCAAGCGAGCAGAGCTCGAGCGATTGATGTCTACGTTGCGGGTATAGTCGCCGTGTAGGTAGTTGTCGAGCATCAGGCGGCGTTGCTTGTCGAGGGGCATACCAAAGAAATCGAAGAAATAGGTCTGCCAGTTGCCTTCGACATTCTCGGGGCGATAGGTGGTGATGCCCGTCGTCTGGTCGTAGGTTTGGCCTTGCGATACCTGATGACGGAAGAAACGAAGACCGCCGCCGATGCGGTGGGAGATGCGCTTCTCGCGCCAGTTGCGGTTCAAGCCGAACTGTATGCGGTGGTTGGTGGCGCCACGCAGGTCGGGATTGCCGTAGCGACGGACGAGCGGGTTCTCGTTGTTGAGGATATTCACTTGCTGGAAGAGGTCGGGCGTCTGGAACTCGATGCCGTAAAAGAGGTCGAAGGAGCGTGCCCAGTTGTCTGCCGCCCATTGCAAGTGGAGTTCGGGCGACATAGTCCAACAGTGCTGCACGAGCGAGGTGTCAACGTAAGCACTTCGGTATTCAAGGCGCTCGTTGACATTGTAGAAGTGCATCTGGTAATACACCTGGAAGTACTTGCCATCCTGTTCGTAGGTGTAGCCGGGGGTGATGGCCAGTCGGTTTTCCAAACGACGGTGCGTGCGGTCGTAGGCGTTCTGCAGGTCGAGGGTGTCGGCCAGAAAGACATCGTTGGTGTTGTTGCGCTCGCGGAAGAGGAAGCGATATTCGGTATTGAGCCACAAGCCGTTGAGCCACGTGATGCGGTAGTTTGGGGCGATGGAAAAGTTGGTTTCGCTGGAGGGGGTGGATGAGCGACGGTTGAGCGTAGTGGGCTGCGGCAACGTCGCTGCATAGCGAATCTGCTGTTCCGAGGTGCTGTTGCTGCGGCCTCGGTTGTAGGAGGCGTCGAGGTCTACGCCCATATTGTCGCCCGAGGCCAGTTTGTAGTTCAGAATGTTGTTGGTCAACAGCAAAAGATCGTTGCCGTCGCTCTTAGACTGTTGCAGGTTGCTGTTGACGAGTGCCTGCTGCATATCGGTGCTGAGCGACGAGGCAAAGACGCTGTCGAGGATGGTGGGTGTTGCGCCGAAGCGGGCAGGGTCGTTGCGGAATTGCGCCGAGCGGCTGAGGCTGTTGTTTTCAGTGTCGTTATATTGCAGATACGACCAAGAATAGAGGAAGAAGGGTTTCTTCAGCTGGAACTCGTTGGTGACATTGGCACTGACGTTGCGGTTGCGGGTGTTGTTCGTCTGGCGGTTGAAGGTCGAAGGAACGTCGGTGTGGAACTGCTCGGCGTTGGTCTGTGTTTCATTGGTCGTACGCTGCCACCCTATGGCGGCGTTCGCTTTCTCCTGCCACCGCTTGTCGCAGTCTTCTATCAGCAGGTCGGCTCCTGCCGTACGATGTTCCTGCAAGCCCTCGGGCGCATTGCTCGGCGACCAGTCGCCGTCGCCACCAGGACGGCGACTCTCGTTGACGTTGTTCGTAAGGCCGTAGATAGCTAACCGCGAGTTGTTGGTGTAGCGCAATCCGAAGAGACGGGCGAGGTAACGATCATCAATATTCTTCTCAAACGGCGAGCCTCCAGCCACCTCCGCGTTCGCCAGCCATCCTTCGTTATATTCCCGCTTCAGCTGCACATCCATCACGAAGCGCTTCTTGTCGTAGTTGCGTTCCAGATACTCGCTCAACTCCGTGCTCTTGTGGTAGGTCTGTACCTTCTGCACGGTGTAGGCTGGTAGGTTGTCGAGCATCACGCGGTTGTTGCCCTTGAAGAAGTCCTTGCCGTTGAGCATCAGTTCATCCACCTGTTCGCCCTGCACCAAGATGCGACCATCGTCCTTCAGCTCTACGCCGGGCATCTGACGGACGAGTGCGTCGAGCATCGAACCTTCGGGCAAGTTGAAGGCATCGGCATTGAAGGTGATGGTATCGCCACGGTACACCATCTTGACTTTCGTGGCACGCACCACGACCTCGCCTAACTGGTGGACGTCATCAGTCATACGCGACCGCTTCTTCATGTGGTGCCACGGCGCATCGAAGTACGTGTTGCGAGCAATGTGGCGCACGTGGTAGTTAACGTAGGTGGTCACATAGTCAGGGTGCTCGGCGCGGATGATGTACTGCTGCTCGCGAGCCGGGATATTGAAGCGGTAAGCATAATCGTCCTTGCCTTGGCTCCATTGCTTGAACACGTGCATCGTATCGACCACGGTGCTGTCCTCGCGCATCAATGTGACAAACGCATCCTTGATGCCGACACGCGTCACCGAGTTCTTGACATGCCCCCACAGGGCGATGGTTCTCTCTTTCTGTTGTGCCTCTGCTGACATAATGAGTAGGACGGCGATGAGGCTTGTGCTGATTCTTTTGGTCATAGCAAATATTATTTGATGTTTGGAAACAGGAGGGTGCTTCACAGCGGCCTCCTGGGGTCCCGGGTACTACTCGTTTTTTACTACTAACTTTACTAAACGTTATTTTATATACCACTTGAGTCGGAAGGTAAAAGGAATGCTGTATTGACAGGGCACAGGCCTGGCTGCCCATTGCCATTTCGGTACAGGAAATTAAAGGTTCTTGTTTTGAATTGTTTACTTAGCTCAACCGGAGTGTCCGTGCGTCATCGGTGCCGTAAGTATGCGCTTCAGTTCGGCAGGCATTTCGATGCGTTGGAAGGTATGGGGCGTGGCGGTCTCATTTGTCGCCTTGCGTACCACCAGATGGTCGACATCGGGCATGGAGTACACCAACGGTTCCATATATCCCAATTGAAGATAATCACCTATCTCTTTCAGGATGCCGCTATAGCCGCTGCCTGCGGCACGGAAGGCCTCGGGCTCCTGTCGGTGATAGTAGAGGCTGAGGAAGAGGCTGTCGCTGATGAGCAGATATTCTTTGCTATCATCGCCTTTTACCGTTTGGGTCAGATTCAACCACACACCGTCGAACTTCCCGCCGTGTGCTTTGTCAGCTTGGCGGAGCGCATCAAACAGTTCCAGCAGCTCTTCGTCGACAGGGATGCGGCTCCACTGGTCGGTAATCTCCGGTCCCTGCGGCATCGCGTTCTGGTAGGGTTGGCGTGTCCACTGGTTCTGGAATGTGTTATCGTCGATGAACTCATAACGCAAGGGGTCGCCCATCGCATCGACCAGCGTGTCGCCCCGCAACCGCATCTCTTCCGTGGAATAGGAGAAATCGAGCGTCTTGCCGTTGCGGGCACGGTAGCAAATAGTGAGGAACGTGTCGTAGTTGTAGAAGGCAATCTGCTTGCCGAAGGGATAAAGTTCCGTATCGCTGTCGGTGTTCCTCGTGAAATCCATCTTCCACCAGCCCATCAGCGGGTGCTCCTTCACCTTTTCATTGTTCTTGCAGGCCGTGACGACCGCCGCCGACAGCACCGCCAAGGCCAGCACCACCGATAGGAGGGCGCGGCGCACGCTGCCCCTCAGGTTGATGTCGCTGTCCATAAACGCAATGCGCTTCGTGACGGGGTTGCGGCCAAAAGCTGAGAGAATCCAGACGGGACCACCACTCTGCATTGTTGCCCGTAGCAGCGAGTATTGATAGGCCTTGCGGTCGATGCCCTGACGAATTACGTCGCCATCGACCTGCAGTTCCTGTTGCAGATGCAGTTCACGATACAGCACCCAACAGAAAGGATTGTACCAATTGACTGCCACCAGCACCCAACACACACATAGCCAAAGGAAATGGCGGTGCCGGACGTGGGCCACCTCGTGTAAAGTCATAAATTGGCGCATCTCGTCGTCGAACATACGGGGTACGAACACACTCCGCCCGAACGAAAAAGCTTGGGTGCCATCGACAGCAAAGAGCTTTGCCCCGCTGGCATGGCTTATAACCTCCTGATTCCGTCTCAAGCGGTATAGGCGTACCAACTGCCAAGACTGGCTGAGTAGTACAACAGCAACGCCGACCACCCATAGCCATCCGACCATCCGCGATACATCAATCAGGAAAGGTTTTACGGTAGGACTGTCGTCAGCCACAATATCCTTGGTTTTCACCTTCAGCTGCTGCGACGACGTGGCTTCTTCTGTTGTGTTGCCCACTGCCTCGACGGGGTTCAATATGGTCTCCTCAGATTGCATCACCTCGACGGCGGTATCAAGATCCACCCAGCGCACAGGCGTCACTAATGAGCAAACCGTGATGACCACCATCGCCGTAAAGATGAAGCCGATGGCCCAGCGGGCAGCACACTTCAGCCTAACCACACCAAAGAAGATGAGCGTCAACAACGCACCCACCGCGATGGCAGCCAAGGGATAAAGTCCTGTTTCAAGCGTATACATAAGCGTTGGGGATTGAAGGTTAGGAATTCTTCTTCTCGATGATGCGGAGAATTTCGCTGATGTCATCATCGGTTAGCTTCTCTTCTTTGGCGAAGAACGACACCAACGAAGTGAACGAACCGCCGAAGAACGTCTGCTTCACCTCATTCATATACGTACGCGTGTAGTCCTCACGGCTGACAAGTGCCTTGAAGAGTTGGCCTTTCCCCACCTTCTCGGCAATGATGAATCCCTTGTCCTTCAGAATCTTCAGGAATGTCAGCAGTGTTGTCAGAGCCGGTTTCGGTTCTGGCATTCGTTCCATAATCTCTGCCGAGCGCCCCTGCCCTTCAGGTAGGCTCCACAGTACGTTCATTACCTGTGTCTCGGCCTTGGTCAACTGTTTCTTCTCTTTCATTGTTCTAAAGTTTTAGAGTTTCTGGCGGCAAAGATACTCTAAAACTTTAGAACTTCCAAGTAATTCGCTCTAAAAGTTTAGAACTTTAACAATCTTTAAGGGCTGCAGCAAGACATGAGTCACTTCCTGACAATCACGCTGCCACTGGCCTGACTTAACCACGGGCCATACGGTAGATGGCCTCCATATCCTCAGCCTTCAATACCTTCAGGCAACCGACGGTGCGCTGGTAGTCGCGACTGCACTTGCGCGTCATTTCGCGGATTTCCTCGTCGGTGACGTCCTTGCCGATAAGTTCCTTGATGTTAATGGGCATACCGATGGCATGATAGAAGCGCTCCATCGCCTCGATACCCTTCAAGGCGGTGCCCTCAGGGTCAGTGAAATCGTTCGGCACATCCATCACGTTGACGGCGAAACGGACGAAGCGGCGCAGGTTTTCGTGCATGGTATAGCGTGCCCAACTGGGCCAGATGGCGGCGAGACCGGCACCGTGGGTGACATCGAACATACCGCTGAGTTCGTGCTCCAACTGGTGGGTGGCCCAGTCGTCGGCCACGCCGCAGCCCGTCAGTCCGTTGTGCATCAACGAGCCGCCCCACATAATCTGGGCACGATAGCGATAGTCCTCAGGATTCTTCAGCACGGCAAACACCGCGTTCTTGATGCTCCGCAACATGGCCTCGGCCACGTCGGTAGTAAAATCCATGTCGTCGTCCTTCGTGAAGTAACGCTCCATCGTGTGCATCATCATATCGGTCACGCCGGCTGCCGTCTGGTAGGGCGGCAAGGTAAAGTTGCGACGGGGATTCATAATGGCAAACTTGGGTCGCGACAGATTGTTCGAGTAGCCGAGCTTCACGTCACCGTTCTCATTGGTAATGACCGACGACTCGCTCATCTCGCTGCCGGCGGCGGGGATGGTCAGCACGCAAGCCACAGGCAGCATCCGCGTCGGTGTAGCCTTGCCGAGATAAAAATCCCACACATTGCCCTCGTAGGGCACACCGTAGCCGATGCACTTCGCCGAGTCGATGACGCTGCCGCCACCAACGGCGAGAAGGAAGTCAACACCCTCCTTCCGACACAGTTCTATGCCCTGCTGGGCCAATGACAAACGGGGGTTGGGCACTACACCGCCCAGGGTGACATACTCCACCCCACCCTCGCGGAGCAGCGTGCATATCTTATCAAGCAGTCCCGACTTGACGGCACTCTGACCGCCATAGTGTACCAGCACCTTCGTGCCACCATATTTCTTCACGAGAGCAGCCACCTGCTCCTCCGACTGTTCACCGAACACCACTTCGGTCGGCGCATAAAACATAAAGTCTTTCATATTCTAATAGTATTTATAGTTTTAAGATGACAATTGCCTAACGACGTCCGCCCCCGCTGCGCCGGTCGTTGTTGCCCCACTTCTTGTCGTAGCGTCCCTCGGTGTCGACTTTGCCGCCGAACATATTGAGACGATAGCGCACGTGGAGCATGGCGTAGCTGTTGATGCTATTGTAACGGGTGTCGCTACGACCGGTGGCATTGACCCAGCGCTCGTAGTTGCTCTGCTGCCCCAGGAGGTCGTAGAAGTTGAGGGCCACGGTGAGCGTCTTGCTCTTGAGGAACGTCTTCGACACCTGACCGTTCCAAATCAGCTCGTTGGTGTTCGACGACGGGTCGTTGTAGCCGCGACGGCTATTCTCGTGCAGGTTGGTCATCACCTCAAAGCCGAGAGGCAGGCGCAGCATAATCTGACCGCCGTAGCTGAAGCGCCACGTGTCGAGGTCGGCCGAGGGCTGCAGCTCGTTGCGCGAGTGCTGGTAGTTGACGTTACCGTCGAGCATCACCTCGAGCCAGTCGTTGCGGTAGGTACCGTTCAGGCGCTGGTTCACGGTGGTTGAGCGGGTATAGTTCTTCACGGCGTCAGCCTGGTACTGAGACACATAGCTCACATAGTTATTATAGCGCAGACGGGTGTCGGAGCCAATGTTCCAGTGGGCGGCAGAGTCGAGCGCCGTATTGAAGTTAAAGCCACCGTCGGCATTCCAGTTGCCGTTGATGTTCTCGGGCCGCGAGGTGCTGCCGCCGGTTTCGGGGTTGTAGCGCACAAGGTTCGAGATGGAGTTGCGGATATGACGGTAGTTGGCATAGAGCACAATGCTTCGCTTGTACTTGACAATATAGGTATTGTAATAGACGTTCAGCGTGTTGGTGAACTGCGGCTTCAGTCCGGGATTACCCTGCGTGATGTAGAGCGGGTTCGAGTCGTCGGTAATGTCGAGCAGCTGAGTGATGTCCGGCTGCTGGGTGTCGCCGCGGTAATGGAAATAGAGGTTGCTCTGCTCACTGAACTTATAGTGGAAGTCGAGCGTAGGCGTCAGATTGGTGACGTTGCGGATGGTGTCGACATAGATGCCCCGATAGTCCTGGATGAAGTTCGAGCGCTGCGGCTGCACCAGGAATCCCACGTTATAGTCGTACTCCTCCTGGTAGTGGCGCAGGGTGAGTCGGATGTTGTGGGTGTAGTTCTTGTATTCGGAGTAGCGGCTCAGACTCTTGTCGATAAACGAGGAGAGCGGCGTGAGTTGCGAGGCGAGCGGGTTGGCATCGCCAATCCAGGGGTCCCACTCACGGTACTCGGGGGCGATACCCGTAAAGGGGTTCTGCGACAGGTGACTGAAGTCGTAAGTCTGGCGGTCGCTCTTGTTCTGGTTGTAGCGCAGTTCGTAGTTAGCCTGCAGATGGGCACCCTTCCAGAGCGGCTCACTGTAGGTGGCACTCAACACATAGCCGCTGTTGTCCGACGGGGTGGTGTTATAGCGGGCGGTGAAATAGGTGGAGTCCTGACCGGCCTGGTCCTTCACACGGTGCAGGTGTACCTCGTTGTTCGACACACTGCGGTTGTCGTTGTCGCCCATCGAACCTTCCAAGCGCAGGGTGATATTGCGCCCCCTTGGGTTCAGGCGGCGATAGAGCTGCAGCATGGCCCAGGCGTTCTTGTTCTCACCGTAGCTGAGGTTCGCACTCTGGTTATGGTTGACCATATACGGGGACAACACCGAAGAGGTCAAAGAGGCCAATGGGTCGTCCACATAGAGATAGGGGTCGGCGCTGAACGTGGCCGACATTGAGGTGCCCGTACCGTCGTTGGTGCCCGTGCTGCCGTTGGCGCGCAGCAGGATGTTGGTCAGCGTGTCGGGTTTCCACTCAAAGCGCAGGTTGGCACGCCAGTTGTTGCTGCGCGACAGGTTCTTCGAACGACTGTTCGAGAACGTGCGCGACGTCTCGCTGTAGAAGTTCTCGCTGGCGTTCTCGTTCTGGTTGTCGCCGTCGCGGTGGTTCCAGCGCAGCGAGAAGTCGGTCTTCAGCTTATTGCCGTCGTCGTAGTTCAGGTTGAGACCCGCCAC
The DNA here is from genome assembly GCA_946186505.1 of uncultured Prevotellaceae bacterium. GTDB lineage: Bacteria > Bacteroidota > Bacteroidia > Bacteroidales > Bacteroidaceae > Prevotella. Next base: position 93,103 of record CAMHNI010000005.1, read on the forward strand.
CTTGTTGGCGTTCAGGCCGCGACGGTTCCACCAGCCGGCGTTCTCGTCCTTGTTGTTCATATTGCCCATCACCATCAGGCGCATCTTGTCGGTAAAGCTACTACCCATGCCACGCGAGGCATAGCGGTGCTCGGTACCGCCGGCAAGGTCAAGATTAGTCATGTAGCCGCGGTTCATACCTTTCTTAATGGTGAAGTCGAGCACGGTCTCCTTGTTGCCGTCCTCAATGCCGGTAATACGGGCCTGATCGCTCTGCTGGTCGTAGAACTTCACGTTCTGGATGATGTTCACAGGCAGGTTCTTCAGTGCCGTCTCAATGTCGCCGAGCATAAACTCCTTACCGTCGAGCAGTATCTTCTTCACCTGTTTGCCGTTCATGGTGATGTTGCCGTCCTCGTCGACCTCGGCTCCCGGCATTCGCTTGATCAGCTCCTCAATGGCCGAGCCCTCGGGCGTTCGGTAGGCTTCGGGATTGAACATCAGCGTGTCCTTGCGCACGATGACCTGGGCGGCGCGCCCCGTCACCACGGCCTCCTTCAGCATAATCGCCTCGGGCGACATCATCAGGTATCCAATCTCATAGCTACGGTTGTTGCGCAGCGTCACTTCGCGCTGAATCGGCTGAAAGCCAACCGACGAAATCTTCAGCCGGTAAACGCCGTTTGTCGGCGCTTCTACAGAGAAATTGCCTCGCACGTCGGTCACCGTGCCGCCTACGAATGTGCTGTCCTTCGCACGGAACAGTTGTACTGTGGCCTGGGCCATCGGCTCTTTCAGTTCCGAATCCTGAACGTTTCCACTTATCGTCAGCCGTCGGTCATTGTCGTTATCCTGCGCCTGTACGCAGAGCGCTGTCAGTAGCACACATAGCATTATAAAACGTTTCATCATTAGTCTTGTCTTGGTTGTATTGTTTTTTCAGAATGACCACTCGTCCTGCCAGCGGATGACAGGCTTTCCGTCTTCAAACTCTATCGGCAACCAGATGTAACGAGCATCGATAGGATGGTGGGGACGCCAGATATCGGCCATGAAGATATACCTACCTTCTACGGGAAGCACGAACGTGCTCTGACCGCCGAAGGTTTTTTCTGCGTTAGGGCCTCGGCAGGGATTAGGATGCTGCGTCCAGGGACCCATGATGCTGGGAGCCGAGAACATGCGGGCCTCGTTGGGTGCCCAACCCGTGCAGCCGGAGGTAATCATCCAGTAGATACCATCGTGCTTGAAGATGGCTGGAGCCTCGTTCTGGCCGCCGGGTGCCATGCGGGTATAGTGGCCGTTGTGGTGCAGGTAGTCGGCAGTCAGTTCGGCGATGTGCAGGGTAAAATTCTCCTCCGACGAGAAGATGTGGTAGGCCTTACCATCGTCATCAACATAAAGCGTCATGTCACGTGACATCTGGCCCATGCCGAAGTCACGCTTCAAGTACTCGTCGAAGTCCATAGGTGCTCCCTCCACCGGCCACATGCCGGCATTTGCCCTCGAAGAATAGAGGAACCTGTAAGGTCCCTCAGGACGGTCGGCCACGGCCACACCATAGCGGGCGGCATTGTAGCCCTGCCCCTTCAGCTCGAGATGGAACCACATGCAGAACTTCTTCGTCACAGGGTTATAGATGACCTTCGGACGCTCGAGGATACAGCCTCGTTCGATGTCGTGCCCTGCCTCATTGCTAACGCTGAGAGCCACACCGCAGTTGCTCCAATTCACCAGGTCTTTCGACGCGTAACACATCACGCCGACCAGGGCGTCGCTGGTGCGCTCGTCCTTGTGCTCGCCAAACCAGTAGTAGGTGTCGCCGTACTTCATAATGCCACCACCGTGGGCATTGATGTGTTCACCCTTATCGTCGAGCCACAACTCGCCACTACGGATGGCTCCCATGTCCTTTTCCGTCAGGGCACGCTGTTGCTTTGCCGCCATAGGCAGAGCCATCATGGCTGCTGAAATCAGGAGAATGATTGTTCGTTTCATAATTCTGTTAGTTTATTTTTCGCATCTTCCTGAGCGGCAATGACGCGGTCGCACCAAGCATCGAACTCAGGGTCTTCGGTCTGCAATTCAGGATGCTCTCTCAAATAGGTGATGCAGCGGCGCACACCCTCGTCGAAGCGGGTGGTACAGCAGAAACCGGGCACGGCACGCTTCAGCTTCGAGCAGTCGAAGATGACGGTGGCCGCCTTGTCGCCCAAGAGGTTTCCTTCCAAATCGTAAGCGGAGGGACAGACGCTGGCAAGGAAGTCGGAGGCTACGTGATAAGGCGTGAAGGCCACTCCAAGGGCATCGGCAATGCTCTGGTAGATCTGATTCCACGTCAGCTGCTCGTCGCTCATGATCTGGAACGCCTCACCGATGGCCTTCGGATTGCCGAGCAGGCCGATGAAGCCGCGGGCGAAATCCTCGTTCCAAGTGAGCGTCCACAACGACGAGCCATCGCCTTGGACGATGACAGGCCTACCCTCCATCATACGCTTCAGCACCTGCCACGACCCTTTCAGGCCATGTACGCTGACAGGGACGCTACGTTCACAATAGGTGTGGCTGGGACGGACGATGGTCACGGGGAAGCCGTTCTCACGGTACTGGCGCATGAGAAGTTCCTCGCAGGCTATTTTATTACGCGAGTACTGCCAGTGGGGATTTGCGAGGGTGGTACCCTCGGTGATGACTGCATCGCGCAATGGGGTGTTGTAGGCCGAGGCCGAGGAAATATAGACGTACTGACGGGTGCGGTCGCGGAAAAGGCGGATGTCGCGCTCTACCTGCTCGGGTACGAAGCCGATGAACTCGCAGACGGCATCGAAGGTCTCACCACCCACATGACGAAGCACTTCCCCTTCGTCATCAATGTCGCCAATCACTTGTTTAACGCCTTCCGGCACTTCGTTACGCCTGTTTCCGCGGTTCAACAACCACAGATTATGACCATCTGCGGCCAACTGTCGGGTAATGGCACTGCTGATAGTGCCCGTTCCACCAATGATAAGTATCTTCATAGCATCCGCGTCGGCGTAGCCTTGCCAAAATAAAAGTCCCACACGTTGCCTTCATAAGGCACACCATAGTCGATGTACTTCGCCATGCAAATCTTATCAAGCAATCCTGACTTGACGGCACTCTGACCGCCATAGTTTACCAGCACCTTCGTGCCACCGTATTTCTTCACAAGAGCAGCCACTTGCTCCTCCGACTGTTCGCCGAACACCACTTCGGTCGGCGCATAGCAATTAAAATCCTTCATATTTACTTGCCTTTATTCATTGATTATTTTCCTCGTACTCTCACGTAACTCCAAACGTGCATTCACTACCACATGCTGCACACTGTCATCCCCGTTCAACTGGTCGAGTAACAGCCGGAATGCCTTACTGCCAATCTCCCTAAGGTTCTGCTTCACGAAAGAAACGCGGGGGTGCGACATCTCCGATACCCAGTCACTGATATATCCAACAATAGCCACGTCGTCGGGAATGCGGAGACCACGGCTCGTAATGGCCTGCAGCGCTGAGATGGCCAGCAGACCGTGTGAAGCGATGATGGCATCCGGCGGCTCCGGCAGGTCCAAGAGATCCAAGGTGTCGGAAAGGCCAGAATTAAAACTGATGTGGTGGCACTTCACCAATTCTGTACGGATGGGGACGCCACGCTCTCGGAGAGCTTCAAGATAACCATGCTTGCGGTCGGCAGTCTGCTTCAGCTGGTTAAGGCCACCAAGAAAAGCTATGCGACGCGCACCGCTGTCGATGAGGCTGTGGGTAACCTGACGGGCAGAAGCGACATCGTTGATGATGACCGACGAGATACCGATATTTGGGTCACGATCGAAAAGCACCACTGGCACATGTGCCTTTTTCAGCCGCAGGATATGGTCGAAGTCGGTCGTTTCCTGCGACGGACAGATGATGATGCCTTCGACATGCATATTTGTCAACAACTCCAAACAATTAACCTCGTTCTTGTAGGTTTCGTCCGAGTCGGTAATGATACACATATAGCCATTCTTCCTTGCCTCTGCTTCGATACGCTTGACAATGGTGGCGAAGTGGTTGAACGACACGTCGGGCACCACAATACCTATTGTCCGGGTCGTGTCGTAGCGCAGACTAACGGCAAAGGGGTTCGGCCTATAGCCTCCATCCTCAGCCAACTTCTCTATCTGTTTCTTTAGTTCGGGGCTCACGCCATCGATTCCCCTCAAGGCCCTCGAAACCGTAGAAACGTTGATTCCTAACTGACGGGCAATGTCGCGCTGTGATATTCTTTTCATTCCTTTATACTAATTCCTCACAAAGATACTCTTTTTCCCATATATAGTAACGCAACAATCATTAAAAATGTTGCGCAACGCGTTGCGTTACCCTCATAGAAAAGCCGCCCGTCTTTGCAGACAGGCGGCTCCTCACATAAACTACTTATTATATAATGTCTGATGTGTTGGTTCTGACGCTGCAAAATTACATTATGCTTTGCAAGTATCCAACACTTTTACCCGACAAATATTACGCAAAGCGTTGCGTAATTTTAATGCACATTCTACTTCTTAAAGAGGTGCGGAATGAACTCATGCAGACCACGACGCCAGGTGAGGAATTCATGGCCGGTGCCCTCGGAAACGCTGGCTTCGACCTTGATGCCCAGTTCACGCAGGCTATCGACGATGGGCTGGCTCTTGATGAAGTCGTCGGTACCCCAGTTCATATAGAAGTAGTGAATCTTCTTGTTGAACTCGTCGGCATTGGCGAACACGCCGTTATAGGCAGTCTTCACGTCGAGACCGAAGATGGCACCGCTGAAAGTACCCATCCAGGCAAACTTGTCGAGGTTCTGGAGCACGACGTCGAAGGTCTGGTGACCACCCCACGACAATCCGGCCATAGCGCGGTTCTCACGGTCGCTCTTCGTACGGAAGTTGGCGTCGATGTAAGGAATGAGGTCGTTGAGCAGGACGGGATAGAACGAAGCGCCATACTCGCTGCGTCCGGCCTGGTTGTTGCCGCCGCCGAAGGGCTGCTTGATGTCGCCGCTCTCCATCACCACCAGCATAGGTACGGCCTCGCCGCTGGCAATGGCGTTGTCCATGATGTGCTGCATCTTACCCTGGAGTGCCCAGCTGGTCTCGCCCTCGCCCTTACCGTGCTGCAGATAGAGCACGGGATAGCGCTTCTTGGCGTTCTTGGCCAGCTCGTATTCGGCAGGCGTATAGACCAGGGCGTGGCGCCACTCGCCGAACTTCGAGTTGGGGCTGTGGTAGTAGATGCTGCGCACCTGACCGTGGGCGATGCCCTGCTGCGGACGGTAGTAGTCGCCCTCGGAACCCTCGGGCACCTCCAGACCGCCACACTCGCGATTGCAGCCGAAGTAGGTCTCAGAGGCGGGGTCGATGAAGTTCACGCCGTCGATGTTCATGAAATAGTAGTGGAAGCCCACGGGCAGGGGGTCGGTGACGGCCATGAAGCCACCCTTACCGTCGGGCAGCATATCGTACTTCTTGCTGCAGATGTCGACAACGACCTTCTTGGCCTGTGGCGCATTGATGCGGAAGTAGGCACGGCGCTGCTTGTCAATCTTGGGGAACTCATTGCCGGGAATGGCGTTCTCGACGGTGACGGCATCGGCAGGAACGTCAATCTTCTTGACTGCCACAGGCATATCCGTCGGACGCTTGGGCTCGAAGCCGAGGTGACGGGCCACAGCCTCACCGTAGCGGCAACCCAGCTCGCGATAGCCGGCAGCATCGAAGTGCAGGCGGTCGGGACCGTTCGAGCAGTTGTCTGACGAGATGACCTGACAGGTGTGGATGGTCTGGGGCAGTTCGTCAATCTGCTTCTTACAGCCGATGCAGACGCCCTTGCCGTCGGCCTGGACGATATTGCCAACATAGAGGTTCACCTCCTCGGGCTTCAGCTGCAGGTCGCCACAGAGGTTGTCGTAGACCTGCTTCACCATACCAGCCCACTTCGGGTCGCCGGTGTTGGTCTCGCCCTGGTGCATCAGGATACCCTTGATGACACCGTCCTTCTGGGCCTTCTTAGCCAGCGTGACCAGACGCTTGTAGGGGTCGTTGTCGTAGGCGGCCAGCATGCCCTTCATCCAGCCCGGAGCCTTCTTCGAGACGTAGCTGGGGATGCTGTCGGGCAGGAATCCCTTGATGTCGATACCACCGATGGCTACGTGGATGACGCCAATCCTGATGTTCTCGGGCAGGGAAGCCACGAGGGTACGGCCGAACCAGTCGGCAGGCGTCAGACCCGTGTTGGGACGGCAGAGGGGAGGCGTTGCTTCGCACCACTCACCCATAAAACGCTCGGGACGTTGGTCGGTGGCAGGGAAGTCTACGGCGGGCATCAGCCGGAAACGTGGTCCGGGACTGGCCAGGTCGGCAGCTTCAGGACGGGCATTGCCCTCCATGTTCGACTGTCCGAAACAGAGGAAGATGTAGAAGTTAGGATCGGGCTGAGCTGTTTGTTCAGTCTTGGTCTTCTTTTTGGCGGCTGCCTTCTTTTGGGCAGACACACTGCATGGCAGGGTGAGTAGCAGACCTGCCAGCAAAATGTTCAAGGCTTTTGGTAATCTTACGTTCATCATTATGAATAAAATGTTAAAATCAGTATGCAAAGATACAAAAGAACTCTGACAAACGCCGTCTGATATGTATCAGATAGTTTGCATTTTGTAAAAAAAATGCTGATTTGCTTGGCTTTTCGCCAAATAGTTTGTACCTTTGCATCATGTTGGAAACAGGAGTACTACGCGAGATAACCCCATTGGGCGAACAAGATTTTATGTATGTGGCCGACCGTCACAAGAAGGAGTTCGACTTTCCTATTCACAGCCACGAGATTATGGAACTGAACTTTGTTGAGAATGCGGCAGGAGCACGGCGCGTGGTAGGTGACAGCAGTGAAGTCATAGGTGACTACGACCTTGCGCTCATCACCAGCAGCGGTCTGGAGCACGTCTGGGAACAGTATGAATGCAAAAGTGAAGACATCCACGAGGTGACGGTGCAGTTCCTCATCCATTTCGAGGATGAGCACAGTCCCTTCCACACCAATCCGTACAGGTCGATATACGAGATGATGGTACGTGCTAAACGCGGACTTGCTTTTCCCATGTCAGCCGTCATGACCGTATATCCCCGTTTGACAAAACTCGCCACTATAGACGACAAGTTTCTGATGGCACAGGAGTTGTTCCTCATTCTCTATGAGCTGTCGAAGTTTGACGACGCCCATGAACTGTCCTCCTCTACCTTTGCAAAGGTAGAGGTGAACAGTGACTCGCGGCGTGTACAGAAAGTGAAGGATTTCATCAATGGCCACATCAATGATGACCTGCGCTTAGAACAATTGGCAAGCCTCGTCGGTATGACCCCTACGGCCTTCAGCCGCTACTTCAAGCTACGTACGGGCAAGAACCTGTCAGAGTATATCGTTGACATACGCCTGGGCCAGGCAGCCCGTCAACTGGTCGATACCACCGACTCCGTCTCAGAAATCTGCTGGGCCTGTGGCTTTAACACACTGAGCAACTTCAACCGTCTGTTCCGTAAACGCAAGGGCTGTACTCCAACGGAGTTCCGTGAGAAGTATCTGAAGACTAAGATTGTCATTTAATCTCGAACACTCTCGAGGCGAAGTCCTCCCACAGCGGTATCTCGATACCCACATCCATGAGGAAACGGCCAGAGAACCGTTTGCCACTGAGACTACAAGGTTTCTCACCGAAACGCACGTTACGTTCAGTCAGCAGGTAAGTCCTGCCGGGATCAAGTCCGGCCAGACGCAGGCGGGGCAGGGGCTGGTCACAGTAATTCTCTATCTTATAGACAAAGAGCACCGCTTCACCTTCCCGGCTATACATCAGCGCCGCTACACCTTTGCTATCGTATGGCGAAACCAGCCGGTAAAGGTCGCCTGTCTGAACGATGGGACGCAGCTGCTTGTAGTCAGCAAAACAGGTGGTACACTGCTGCCGTTCCTCATCGGTCATGTCTTTGGGCTGCAGCTCTATGCCGAGGCGTCCGCTCATGGCTACGTCGCAACGGAACTTGACAGGGATGACACGTTTACCAGTGTTCCAGTAAGGACAGTGATTGATGTGGGCGGCCATAGCGTTAGCAGGGAAAAAGAGACTGGTACCATATTGGATATAGACACGCTGCAGAGCATCGGTATTGTCAGAAACCCAGAACTCGTCGAAATAGGGCAGCAAACCGTAGTTGGCGCGTCCGCCACCCGAGGCGCAGTCCTGGATGACAAGGTCGGGGTATTTCGCGCGGATACGCTTCAGGGTCTTGATGAGTCCGCGGTGATAGTCAATGTAGATATTGTTCTGCTTCGACTTGGGCAGGTAGAGTGAGCCGTAGTTCTGGATTGAGGCGTTGGCATCCCACTTGATGTAAGCGATATCAGGGTACTGCGTCATCAGGTTATCAACGATGCTGAAGACGAAGTCCTGCACCTTGGGGTTAGTCATGTCGAGCACCACCTGTGTGCCGCCACGACCTTGCTTCAGCTGGCGACCCTTGGTCTGGAGCACCCATTCGGGGTGCTGCTCGTAGAGTTCGCTGGTAGTGTTGGCCATCTCCGGCTCAATCCAGATGCCGAACTTAATCTTGCGCTGACGGGCGGCATCGGTCAGTGCCTTGATGCCATTGGGCAGTTTGTTCTTATCGACCACCCAGTCACCCAATGACGAGTTATCGACCTTGCGGGGATACTTGTCGCCGAACCAGCCATCATCCATCACGAACAACTCGCCGCCGAAGGCTGCGATGTCGTCCATCATCTTGATGATCTTCTCTTCGGTGATGTCGAGGTAGATGCCTTCCCATGAGTTCAGCAGGATGTCACCGGTGTTCATGCCGCGATGCAGCATACCCTCACGGCGTGCCCAGTTGTGGAAGGTGCGGCTCACGCCACCCATGCCTTCGTTGGAGTAGGTCATAGCCAAGTGAGGCGTCTCGAAAACTTCCTTCGGCTCCAGCACATACTCGCTCGACAACGGGTCGATGCCTGCATAGACGTGGTGTTCCTTGTGCGAAATGGTGTTCACGCGCAACTCGAAGTTACCACTCCAGCAGAGGGCGAGGCCAATGGTGCGACCCGTCTGTTCCTGCGGACGACCGTCGATCGAGAGCATCAGCTCCGGTGCGTCGAGGTGGGAGTTGCGTGCGCCGTCACTGTTGCGAATGGTCTTCATGCCTTGGGTCACAGGCTCCATCGTCGGCGCAGCCTCGGCAGCCCAGTTGCCATGCAAGTGGGTCATCCACACGTCACCCTGACGCAGTGTCAGGTGTCCGCTGTCGAAACGCTTCAGCGTGATGGCCTTTTTCTCCTGATGGGAAATCTCTGTCCAGGTCTCTATCACATCCACGTTCTTATAGGCCTTGTAGAAAACCTTCACGGTAAAAGGCATCAGTTTGTCAGTCATCGTAAAGGTATGAATCTTTGCACGGGCCTCATCCTGCACTTCGTAGCCGGTGACCTTCAGTTCCAGGTTCAGGTCGCCGTCGAAGTGCTGCACCTGCAGAGCAGGAGCCTGCACAGCATCGGCGGTGCCGAAAGCGGGCAGAGCATGACTGTTCAAGTCGCTTCCTCCATCGCGCAGTTCCCTTAACGTGGCACTCTTGTCACCATAGTACGACTGGCGCAGGTCGCCGCCTTCCCATGCGGTAAGCAGCAGTTGAGTGTTCGGGGTTTCAACAACGACATCGCCCTGCCAGGCAAACGATGTTAAAGGCAAAAAGGTAAAAAGGTAAAATAGTACTTTCTTCATAATCTTAATATGGTGAAATGTTGTTTAGTTCCTTGAGTTGAGCCTCGCTGACTTTCGTAGAGAAGAGCAGGCGGAGTTGGTCGGGCGTGAAATTCGTCGAGGGGGCGAAGTCTTTGCTGTGCATGTAGTTGAGAACGCTGGCATAGAACTGGCGGCCTTCCGGGTATTGCATAGCTTTGTCGAGGTCGCTCATCACGACAAGCAGCCGTCCCTTGCCCACCTGAAACTCGAAGACAAGCCCCAGCTTGTGGTTGCGCTCGACGTTGTCGATGACCTGTACCACGGGGCGATAATCCTTATGGGTGTTGTCGAGAATGAAAGGATGGCTCGACCTGACCACTGGCCACCACTGCCAAGAGGTATGCTCATCGGTAGGGAAGTCTCTGAACAGGGGGTGCTCTGGGTCGCAGAGCAGGCCGAGAGTGCCTGGTGAGACAGGTTTGTTGTTGTTCTCACAGATGGTCTTGAACATGCGGTAGTTCCAATAGTCGGTCTGGAACAGACCACCCACACAGAGTTCTGTCGAATTTGGCATCAGCAGGACCTTGGCACCTTTCTGCAGCTTTCGGATGATGTCGCTGGTCAACTCCTTGGCGATGATGACACCTTTCTTGTTGAGCTTCACCTCGTCAGGATAGACCCACAGGTCGTAGCTATTCTTATAGTCGCCCGTTTGTAGCGTCAGTTTCAGCTGAGTGGCTTTTTTGAATTGCGACAGGTCAATGCCGAATGCTCCTACGTCGAGAAGCCCTTCACCGTCAGGGATGCTCAGTTCGCCTTGCTGCCCTGCGCACTCCCAAAACACCTTGTTATGATATAAGGAACTGCCACTATAGTTGGCCACCTGAATACGCCCATGGATGCCCTCACTAAAGGTGAAGCAATAGGAATCGGCCACCAACAGGGGAACGACAGGTGAACAGAACTGGCGCCACTCCTCCTTGGTACAGATGCCCTTCGAGTCCATGAAGGCATCGAGAATACCCACGTAGGCTGAGCCTTGCCCGGGGTAGTCCTGAAGGTCAAGCAACTGGAAACCCGCCATGTTGGGTGTTCGCAGGTCCATCTCGATGTCTTGCTTGTAGAGCAAGTACGACCATCTTCCGCTGGCTCGATGGAAGGCTTCGGCCTGGTCGGCCATGCCTGCGTCAGTGAGTCGCTGACGGAACACCTCCATGTTGCAGGGACGCAGCACGCCCGTGTATTTTTGGATTTCGCTGTAGTCAGGATAGGTCTGGAACTGCGCCGTCTCGTGGCTGATGACTGGTACGCTGCTCCGTGAACAGCCTTCTTCGAAGTTCATTTTGGCATTAGGACGGAAGTGGTTAATCATACCACCGTCTAAGGCATCGGCAAACGAGAACGAACCTCGTGTGTGGGTGTCATAGTAGCCCCAGTCCATTCCCGCTGACGCGCCTACCCGTAGTCTTTCACCCCCCACACGGCAGGTCGTAAAATAGTCCATGCCGGGCTTCACACCCTGATAGCCTAAGTAGTAGTTGGAACCAAAGGTGTAGAGCTTGTCGGGAGCAATGAGACGGAAGTCATCAACGAACTCCTTCATTTTGTCAATGCTGCCCCACAGCTCGTTACCCAAGGCAAACATGCGGAACGACTTGTGGTGACCGTACCACCGCAGGATGTTTTCACCTTCCTTGTGCAAAAAGGTCATGAGCAGGGTGTCTTTGTCGTTGAAGTCGCCCCAGAATGGCAGTTCGGGCTGCAGGATGATGTCCAGCGAGTCGGCAGCCAGAAAGGCGGCTTCGGGTGGACACCAGCTGTGGAAGCGCACGTGGTTGATGCCGTAGTCGGCACAGGTTCCCAAGTAGTCGAGCCACGACTGCACATCCATAGGTACATGCCCTGTGAGAGGCCAAACGCAGGCATCGTGCTTGCCACGAAGGAATATGCTCTTCCCATTGAGACGGAATTGTTGCCCTTCGACAGCGAGCGATCTGGATGGCTGCGGGCTGATGGGCACCATTGTTTGTCGCACGCCGATTTCAATGCGTCCGATGATGCCATTCCAGTTGGTCTGTGTGTCCTCAGTGCTGGCATGACTGTTGGCAAAGATTTGGATAGGTATATGACTACCATTATCCACCATGATGGTGAGCACATGACGACCAGGCGATAGCGATGGGGGAAGTGCATAGACCTGTGGGGTCGAAATGTCATTACTGCTGCCTATGAACTGGCCGTCCATATAGACTTCCGTGTACTTAGAACGTTCCATCAGAAGTGTAACAGTTTTACCCTCCCACTCCTGCGGAATGACCACTTCGCGACTATACCATGCCCGCCCTTTGTAGGAGTGCCGCCGGCTCAGGTGGGTTGTCTCGTCAAAACAGCTTAAAGATGTTCCCTTCTCATTCGTGTCGGTTGTTCCCGGGAGCGTCACCATATCGTCAAGAGGCGATAAGGCCGTAAGGGCGCTGTCTGGATCAAGGGCAAAGTGCCACTGGCCTGACAGACTGATGACATTGTCACCAGCATGAGCTATCAGAAAAACAGCAACAAGGCCGAGGAGTGAAAACAACTTTCTCATGCGAAGCGTTCGATTGTTTCCAAGCACATACGACTATTGTGGTAGGGACACTTCCAAAAACCAGCGTGATCGTCGGATAAGTTCAGTGTACCGTCCTTGCGACGGCTCCAGAACCACTCGCCGTGCTCGTAGTCAATAAGGTTTTGCTTGATGTACTGCCAGCAGGCATCGGCTCTCTGCAAAGCCTTCTCATCACCGAAGTACTGATAGACGTTCAGCCAGCCCACAACATTCTCAGCCTGTACCCACCAGTGCAAGTCAGCGTCCACATACCCCGTATCAAGATTGGCCTCGTGAATCATCGAACCGTCGGGACACAGTCCCTTCTCAGATGCTTTGGCAACCATCTGTACTATTGGTTCCACTTTCTCCAACACCTTCTTATCGCCCAGTACCAGTGCGGCCTCATGCATCAGCCATGAGCACTCGATATCGTGGCCATAGCTCTCCAAGCGGCTGGCTCCTCGCGTCCAGTCCATTTCAAAGAAGAGGTCGAGGTGATGGGTGTCTGGGTTCAGAATCCTGTCGGTAAAGATATCAATAAGATTACGCAACGAGGACTCCACCCTGTTGATTGTTTCCTGAGGCACCGTGATTCCCAGAGGGAGTACGGCACCGATGGCTGGCACATAGTTGCAGTTGGGCGATTCTGCCTCTTGAAACTCCCTGAGACAGCGGTAGAGGTTTGCGTAGGGTTCAATAATGTGAAGATGCGTATTCTGCGACTTGGGATAGTTGGCATCAAGTTCTGACAGACGCATATCGGCCATCTCTCCCCACTCTCTGGTGCAGGCCTCTATGTAGCCGTTGTGTTCCCTGTCGAAGGCATGCTCCTCAATGCAGTCGTACAGCTGCAAGGCATAGTCCAGCGCCTCGCGGTCGCCTGTGGCACGGGCATATTCCGACAAGCCATAGACGGCAAAACCGATGGCATAGAACTGCTTCTTAGTATCGAGAGGACGTCCCGTGTTGTCAACACTCCAATAGACACCTCCATACTCAGGGTCGATGAAGTGCTCTATGAAGTAGTCTTTCGCCCTCGTCGCAGCCTCCATATATTCCGGCTTCTGTAGCACGCGATAGGCAGCCGAGAACGACCAGAGGATACGGGCATTTAGAATGGCTCCCTTCTCTGCTTCAGGATGCAGCTGATGATGACCGTCCATGCGGCCATAAAATCCACCTTGTTCACTGTCCTGCATCTTGTCGAGCCAGAACCGCAGGATGTTATTTTCCAGCACATCCTGCATCTCAGCTTTCATATTTTTGATAGTCTCATTCATCACTCTTCACTCATTACTTTTCACTTTTCACTACCGAAGCGCTTATTTCCTTCAGGAACAGCACGTTCTCAGCCTCATACAATTTCCTGAAATCAGCAGCGCAGGGCAGTTCCGGCGCGGGACCAAAATACTCCTCCTTATAGTTGCGCCACAGCAGGAAGTAGCTAATAGGGTACTGGTCCATGATGGGCTGTAGCACCCGTGTCCACCACGTAGAGTCTGGCATGTTCTTCAGCCCACACTCCGTCATGGCTATCAGTTTCTGATTCTTCTTGGCAAAGTCGTTCAAGAAGGTAAGGTCAGCCGTCAGTGCCGATTTGAAGTCTTCCTCAGTTCCCCACTGGTAGGCATCCTCACCGATCAGCGTCACGCGGTCGTTGCCCGGATAGCGCTGCAAGAACCGTTCTTCAGTCCACCCTCCGTCGAGGTTGGGCGAATAGCTCCACAACAGATTGCTGAAATGGCGTTCCTGCACGAGATAGTCTTGCAGCATGTTCCACAGGCCATGGAACTCGTCATCGGTGCAGAGCTTCTGTCCCCACCAGAACCATGAGCCGTTGTTCTCATGCCAGGGGCGGAAGATGATGGGCACGGGCTGTCCATCGTCAGTCTTCAGAGTAGCAATGAAATCGCCAACCCTTTCTATCCACGTCTCGAACTTCTCATGCTGCGAGCCACCTTCCAGCACGCTTTTCACCACGGTCGTGTCGGTGACATCCCATGCAGTGCCTCCCGTCAGCGGATTGCGGGGGTGCCAGCTGAGGGTGACGATGCCTCCGCGTTCGCAGTGGGCTATCAACTCATCGTGAATACGGGTGAAGGGTACACTGTCGAGGTTCTTAGCATCGCCCATCTCGATACCCCCCAGGTCGAAACCCATGACGGCAGGATAGTCGCCCACCGTAGCCAGCACATCACTACGGCCCAACTCTGCGCTGTCACCACGATAGGTGCCAGCCCATGTGACACCATACATCGGGTCATCCTGATGGCCCATCATATAGCCTCGCTGCTGCAATGTCTGCAGGCGCTCTGCCAGCTGCTCACTCTGTGTCTTTTCCACAATTGCCTTCTGGCTACAAGCGGCCACCATCAAGGTGGCTACACCTATTATTAATAATAATTGTTTTCTCATCTTTTCTTAATTATTTTCTCTTAATTCTTTACTCCTAATTCCTTCAATAACCATGCTTCCCACTCGTCCCACTGTTCTTGGAACCAAAAGTGCCATGTGGCCTGATAGGGCGAAATCTCTTTAGGTCCAGTCACCGTGTTATACGTAGCCCAGGCAGTGGTTGGCGGCACCACATCGTCACAATAGCCAAACGAGAACCAGCCATGCTGCTGGTCGGTAATCAAACGGGCAAAGTTCACACCGTCGTAGTAACGCGACGTCTCCACCTCCTGATTCTTCAGTCTTAATTCTTCATTCTTCATTTGATAGAAGTAGTGTGGCCATCCACAGGCAATGCCCCAGAGCGAGTTGGTGTGGTCACAGAGGGCGGCATGGACGGGGGCATAGCAGGTGACACGTCGGTCGAGTCCAGCCGTAGCTATTGACAGAAAGCCGCCCTGCGAGCTGCCCGTGACGCCCAACTGCTTGCCATTCCACGGCGTGAATTGCTCAATGTAGTCAATGGCGCGGATACAGCCCAGCACCACACGTTTGTAGTAACTCTGGTCGCGATTGTCCATACCAAAGTTCCAGTAGCCGTTAAGGGCGCCATTAGCCAAGTCATCATAGACCTTCTGCTCCATGGTTACGGATATGCCATGAATACCTATCTCCAGCGTGATAACACCCTGCGAAGCCGTCCACACATCACCCTGATAGGGACGCACACCAGCACCCGGTACCCGCAGCAAGGCAGGATAGCGGCCCTCCTTCACAGGCACGCACAGAATACCGTATGTACGTGAGTTCCATCGCACGTTCTGGAAACTGACCTCATAGACGTTCACGTCTTTGGTGCAACGCTCGGGCAACAGTCGTTTGGTAGGCTCCAGTGAAGTGTTGCGGGCTTCTTCGACAGCATGATTCCAAAAAGCCTTGAAATCGTTGGGCATCACCGTCGAGGGCTGTAGTTTATCAGGCGAGAAGGCCGCAGCACAGGCACCGCGATAGTCCTTGCCATCTACATGTGCCGTCACATCCACGCGATAGAAGCCTGGCTTCGTCAGCTTACCCGTCAGCGTCAGCCTGCCATCCTTCAGCGTCATGGTCTTCTTTACGTCCTGATACATCTCAGGGCCAGCAGCGTAGTCTATGCTAACGTTATCAACCAACGTGCCCGAACGGCGCACTTCTACAGTAAACTTGGCCGTTTCGCCCACTTGGTAGTTCCAGTCCTGACGGTCAGGCTCAACAGTTACCACAATACTGTTGCCACGAATCTGTGCCCCTATGGGTAGCACCGTCAGGACGATTAGCAGAAACAAAAATAGTCTTTTCATATATCTTTAGCTATAAATTCACTGCAAAAATACACATATTTGGCCTAACACCCTAATATTTTTTTAGCAAAAACTGCTACTTTGCAAAAAAGTACCAAAAAATAGCAAATAAATATTATGTCATCAAAAGAAAAAATATTAACTTTGCAGGCAATTTCATGATATAGCTAATTACTCGAAGCGACATTACTAATTATTAACATTTCTAAATTAATAACAAAAAACCGTATGAATCTAAATGACAGTAAGAATCCGGTACTGGCAACGTTGTGTCTGGCGTTAATGCTAAGCATTTCGCCACGGACGTATGCTGTACCAGGGGGAGAGCATTCACCTCTTCCCGCAGAAATGCAGCAGTCCAAGAAAATCACGGGAACGGTCAGCGACGCTATGGGCCCCATCATTGGTGCCAGCGTACTGGTCAAAGGAACCTCCACAGGTGCCGCCACCGACTTTGATGGCAAGTTCTCGCTGAACGTGAAGCCTGGTGCTACCCTCATTGTATCCTTCATTGGCTATGTGAGCAAGGAGATTAAAGTGGGTACACAGAATGTTTACAACATTACCCTCGAAGAAGACAAGCAGATGCTCAACGAGGTGGTGGTCGTTGGATATGGTACGATGAAGAAGAGCGACATCTCAGGTGCTTCAGCTACCGTAGGCGAGAATGCCATCAAGGGCTCTATCATCACCTCACTCGACCAGGCACTGCAAGGCCATGCCGCCGGTGTCAGCGCCGTTTCCACCTCTGGTGCTCCCGGCTCCGGCTCCTCCATCCGTGTGCGTGGTACTGCCACCATCAATGCCAATGCAGAGCCTCTCTATGTGATTGACGGCGTGATTGTGCAGAGCGGTGGCCTGACCGGTTATGACTACGGTCTGGGCGACGCTCTCGGTAATGGTAGTGTGTCCACCATCTCTCCGTTGTCAACCATTGACCCTCAGGATATCCTCTCGATGGAAATCCTCAAGGACGCCTCGGCAACGGCCATCTATGGTGCGCAGGGAGCTAACGGCGTCGTGCTCATTACCACCAAGCGCGGTAAGGCTGGCGATGCCAAGTTTTCATACAGCGGAACCCTGGCCATCAACCGCCAGTCCAAGCGCCTGGACATCCTCGATCTCCGCGAATATGCCGACTACTATAATGAGTATGTACGCCTGGGCGAGGCAACGGCCAATCCGCTGTTTGTTGACAGGGAGCTGCTGGGCAAGGGTACTAACTGGCAGGATGCCGTCTTCCGTACAGCCCTGACACACCAGCATCAGGTCAGTGCCCAGGGCGGTACCGACAAGGTGCGCTACTATGTCAGCGGCAGCTATATGAACCAGGAGGGTACTATCATCGGTTCTAATTTCGACCGTATGTCTGTACGTGCCAACCTCGACGCCGACTTGAAGTCGTGGCTCAAGATGGGGCTGAATGTGGCTTTCTCTGACTCTAATGACGATCTGAAGCTGGCCGATGGTGAAGAGGGTATCATCAACTACTCGCTCACCACCACCCCCAACCTGCCCATCTACGATATGGACGGCAACTATGCCTCCAGCTCGTACGAGGGCTCCAGCAGCCCTAACCCCATTGCCTTGGCTCTGATGAACACCAATAAGCTGAACCGTCAGAAGCTCAATGGTAACATCTTCTTCGATGTGCAGTTCTACAAGGACCTGACGTGGCACACCGAGCTGGGCTTCGACCTGGGATGGAACAAGGCCGACACCTATCGTCCTATCATCAGTCTGGCCACCTATCACCAGAACAACAATACGGCTCACACGCAGAAGAACTCCAGCAAGTTCTGGCAGGTCAAGAACTACGTGACATGGATGCACACCTTTGCCGGCAAGCATAACGTGACGGGCATGGCTGGACAGGAGGCCTGGGAGTCGAAGTACGACTATATGAGCATCACCAACACGGGACTGCCCAACGACAACGTCCATAATCCTGCCCTCGGCACAGGCAATCCCTCAGTGGGCGAAGGCTTCGGAGAGTCGTCCATGGCTTCGTTCTTCACCCGTTGGACTTATAGCTATGATGACCGTTACAATGCTACCTATACCTATCGTTATGACGGCAGCTCCAACTTCGGTCCTGAAAAGCGCTGGGCCGGTTTCCACTCCTTCGCTGCCTCCTGGCGCTTCAACAACGAGCAGTTTATCAAGGCTTTCGCAGAGAACTGGCTGTCCAACGGTAAGCTGCGTGTAGGCTGGGGTCAGACGGGTAACTCCAGCATCGGTGCCTACAAGTGGGGTGTGGCTCTGAAGAACCAGACCTCGGCCCTGGGTTCCGGTAACCGTCCTTCCAACATTGCCAACCCCTCCATCCAGTGGGAGAGTCAGGAGCAGGTTAACGTCGGTCTCGACCTCGGATTCCTCAACAACCGTGTCAACCTCACTCTCGACTGGTATCGCAAGGAGTCTAAGGATATGCTGATGCAGCTTCAGCTGCCTGCCTACATGGGAACCAGCGGCAACGCCTCTTCGGCCCTGGCTGCTCCTTCAGGCAACTACGGTACCATCCGTAACACCGGTGTTGAAATCACGCTGAACACCCATCCCCTCGTCGGTAAGTTCGAATGGGACTCTGAGTTCCAGATCTCCTTCAACCGCAACAAGCTCGTAGCCTTGAACGACGGTACGGGCAATGCCACCCTGAAAGGCTGGGGACAGTGGGGCGACCAGGAGCCGCAGGTCTCTCAGACAGAGGTAGGCGGCTCGCTCTTCAGCTTCTATGGTTATGTCTGTGACGGCTATTACACATCGGTAGAGGACATTGAAAACTCTCCCACACCGGTTCACCCGGCCTCCAACGGCGTCTATTCCAAGAACAGCACCGTGTGGGTGGGCGATATCAAGTACAAGGACCTCAGCGGCCCCGACGGTGTGCCCGACGGCAAGATTGACGAGTACGACCGTACCGACATCGGCTCTCCGCTGCCTAAGTTCACCTTCGGCTGGACCAATACCTTCCGTTGGAACAATTTCGACCTGAACATCTTCATCAACGGTTCTTACGGCAACAAGGTAGGCAACTACAACAAGTACAAGCTGACTCACATGAACAATACCTGGATCAACCAGCTTTCAGATGTCATGGACGCTACCCGTCTGGAGCCCATCGATGCCAGCAAGGACTACTCTGCAGGTATCGACCGTGGCGACGGTGTGATGATCTACAACTGGTATGACGATATCTACAACACCAAGATTGCCAACCCAGGTGCTCCTCTGCCCCGTGTCTCTGTGGGCGACCCCAACGACAACGACCGCTGGAGCGACCGCTATATCGAGGATGCCAGCTATATCCGCCTGAAGAATATCTCGCTGGGTTACACCTTCCCCAAGAAGTTGGTCAAGAAACTCTATCTGGAGACCCTCCGCCTGAATGTGAACATACAGAACCTGCTGACCATCACTGGCTACGACGGTTACGATCCTGAAGTTGGCACGAGTACACAGTCATCGTTCGTGTCGGGTCTTGACAACGGACGTTATCCCTCGCCTACAACGTATTCATTTGGTCTTAACGTAACATTCTAAATAGATAAGCAATATGAAACTCAATATAAAAACCATAGCGCTTGCAGCCTTTGCCGGTCTGGGGCTTGCCTCTTGCGAAGACTTCCTTGACAAGCCGACTATCGACAACTACAATGCCGACAACTACTACAGCTCCGATACAGAGTGCCTCTCAGGTACGTCCTATCTGTACAGCTCACCTTGGAGCGACTTTACACGTTCCTTCATCACCGTCGGTGAGGTGCTCTCAGGTAACTACTATCCTGGCACAAGCCCGTATCTGGACTTTACGCTTAACAGCTCTGATCCCGACCTGGGTTCCATGTCTAACTCGCTGTGGGCTGCGGTGGCTCACTGCAACACCATCTACAACTATATCAATGCAGCCAGCGGTCCTTCTGAGGCCGGCAAGAACCAGACCATGGGCGAGTGCCTGGTATGGAAGGCCGTTGCCTACTTCTACCTGGTACGCTCCTTTGGCGAAGTGCCCATCATTCACGACAACAGCGCCGAGCTTTCATCAGGTTCATACAACTCCGTTTCCAAGGTGAAGAAAGCCGACATCTACGAGTATGTGATCATGACGCTGGAGAAGGCCATTGAGATACTGCCCGAGACTCCGCTGCAGAGCGGCCGTATCGACAAGGCTGCCGCTGAGGGCCTGCTGGCCAAGGTCTACCTGACCAAGGCCGGCGTGACAGGAACGCTCAGCACCGACGACCTGAACCAGGCTGTCACCTATGCCAGGCAGTGTATAGCCCATTCCAACCACCGTCTGATGAGCAATTACGCCGATGTGTTCCGCCTGGCCAACAACGTCAACCCGGAATGTCTGATCTCCTGGCGCTGGAATGCCAACAACAACCAGTGGACCGACCAGAGCTTCATGCAGAACGACTATGCTCCCAAGGGCTTTGGCGATGACGACTGCTGGGGACAGTGGAAGGGCATGAGCACGGACCTGCAGGAGGCCTTCGGCATCAAGGTGCTGGAGCAGACGCCCGATGTGTGGCTCAACCACCGCGACCAGCGCCTGAAGGCCACCATGATGCTGCCTGGCTTCACCTACGACTATTTCTGGACTGACAAGGGCGGCTTCGACTTCCTCCGCTTTGTCTATGATGACCAGTACAACCCGTCTGTGGAAATCCAGCAGGAGAAGCCCGCACTGGTGAGTCCCACCGGCGCATGGCCCGTGAAGCATCTCTATGGCGACAATGCCGACCATACGCTGGGCGTAGGCTATCCTGCCGCCCGTATGGCCAACAGCCTTGCCACACCGCTGCTCCGCCTCTCTGACGTCTACCTGGTGCTGGCAGAGGCCAAGCTACTGGCCTCCAACACTTCTAATCCCCAGGCCGCCTCTACAACCGACGCTGAGGTTCTCAATGCCATTAATGCCGTCCGCACCCGTGCCGGTCTGACAGAGCTGGAGTCTGTCTCGTTCGCCGACATCTGGAAGGAGCGTCGTCTGGAGCTGGCCTTCGAGGGCGACCGCTGGTTTGACTACGTCCGCGTCAGCTACTACAATCCTGACTACTGCATAGCTGAGCTGAAGGCTCAGAAGCGCAACACCAACGGCGGGCTGAATGAGATCTATGAGAACTACTACAAGACCGGCAACTGGGAGATTCCCGCCACTGCAACATACGATGACAGGACGCCGGCTCCTGTTGTAGAGCAGCTGATGGCGACTGATGCAGATTCCGGCAAGAAGTTTTTTGCACTGCCTATGACAGCCCGCGACGTAGTGTTCAATCCTAATCTGGCTTCCAGTGCTGAGGCACAGCATGTCGACGTGCGCAGCACCTATGGCTACTAAACCGATAATTGACAATAGAAACAGACAATGATTATGAACAACAAGATATTCAAAGGACTGATGCTCGCTGTTGCAGCATTTGGCATCACGGCACTTACCTCTTGTAAGGACGAGCCCGACAAGTTTGAGTCCACGGGCGGAACGCCCACCATCAAGTATATCCGTGGCATGTCGTCGGAAATCCAGAAGTGGAACGACGAACCCGGCACGCTCTATACGAACGGACAGCTGGTCACCAGCGCCTATCCCGGCAGCACCCTTGCCGTCATCGGCGACAATCTGCGCAGCGTCTATGAGGTATGGTTCAACGACCAGAAAGCCTCTCTCAACCAGAGCACGCTGACGGACAATGCCCTCTTTGTGACCGTCCCGGGCAAGGTGCCCGGCGAGGTGACAGACAAGATTTACTTCATCACCACCGGCAGCGACACCGTCACCTACGACTTCAAGGTCATCATCTCTGCTCCCTCTGTCAGCTCCATGGCCAACGAGTATGCAAAGGCCGGTAGCACCCAGACGCTGAAGGGCAGCTACTTCATTGACGACCCCGGTAAGCCCCTTACCATCAGCTTCACCGGCAAGGACGGTGCGCTGATACCGGCTGAGATTACCAGTATTGCCAGCGACTTCACCAGCGTCGACATCGTCATTCCTGAGGGGGCAGAGGCCGGTCCTATCGTGGCTACCTCTGTCTACGGCACCAGCAAGAGCACGTTCTGGTACAAGGATACCCGTGGTATGCTGTTCGATTTCGACCATGGCAACAGCGTCTCCGACATCGTGCTGGATATGCACGCCTGGAACGGCCACACCCTGACCGTTGACGACGGAACGGGCATCTCCGGCAACTACTGGCAGTTTGGTAACGGCACGGCTACCTGTGTCGGTACGGCAGACAACGGCTGGCCCGACGAGTCATGGTACTCATTCGCCTACTGGCCCGGTAACTGGGAGAATCCTGAGACCTTCAAGGCTTATCCTCGGCTGTTTGACCTCGTTGACCTGTCAGACTGGAGCAGCATGACGCTGAAGTTCGAGATGCTGATACCTACCTCCAACCCCTGGACCGGCGGCGCCATGCAGATAGTCTTTGCCGGTACCAACCGGACTACGTTCGGTGGCGGCGGTGTCGATGCATACGGAAACACCATTCATGCGCAGACCAACGATTATCTGAACGATCCCGCTGTGCCGCGCGCACTCTACCGCCCCTGGACTTCTACGGGTAGCTATGACACCAATGACGAGTGGATAACCGTTTCGCTGCCCTTGTCTGCATCGTTCGTCTATTCTTATGACGGCAATCTCTGTACTGCAAGCCTTTCTAAGGACTCCTTCGCAAGTGTCTGGATGGCAGTATATGGTGGTGGCATCGAAGGCTCAGACTGCCAGGCTATCATCAAGGTTGACAACATCCGTATCGTTCCCAACAAATAACATAGCAATAACCGTATGAAAAAGATATCTAATATTTTCATCCTGTCAGCGGTAGCCCTCATGGGGCTATCCCTGGCAGCGTGCAGCGAGGACGACTACAACACCAATCCGTATAGCAAGTCGGGTGTCAACCTGCTGGCTTTCGGACCGTCGCCCAATACCCGTTCACAGCAGATCCGCATTACGGGCACCAATATGCAAAGTGTGGACAAGGTAATCTTTGCAGGTGGAACCATTGAGAGAGCCGGAAAGGTAATCAACCTGACCGGTGCAGAAGTGGAAAGAGCTAACTTCAACTCGTCTGACAATGAGAACATCTATGTCACTATCCCTGAGGAGACGGTGCCAGGCAATATCCGCCTCATCGCTGGCAACGACACCATTATCTCTGAAGGCACCCTCACCTTCGAGGAGCCTATCGAGGTGACGAGCGTATCGCCAATAGAAGGTCTCAACGCCGGCGACGAGATCAGCATCAAGGGCGACTATGTCTATAACATTGCAGAGGTCATCTTCACCTCCGGCGTCTCTGGTGCTCCTGTGGCTGCTGAGGACTTTACCTATGTCTCGCGCAAGGAGATACGCCTGCTGGTTCCCCTGGCTGCTGAGTCGGGCACTATCACCGTAAACGATGGCGCTGACTGGGAAGAGGACTACAAGGATCCCGTCACCATCAACACCGCCTCTGTATCGGGCATCACCGCCTCTGCCGACTTCGGACAGCAGATACAGATTACAGGTAGCAACCTGCACACTGTCGAGTCCGTGATATTCCCCGGTGGCGTGTCAGCAGAGTTTAACGTGTCTGCCGACCACAAGACCATCACCGCCACCGTGCCTGCCGAGACCAAGAGCGGTGTCATCAACCTGGTGCTCTACAGCGGTGCCTCGCTCACGACAGATGAGTTGAGTGTTCCTACACTGGCTGTTACGAACGTATCAAAGGAGAAGGATCTGAAGGTGGGTGACACTGTTGTGCTGACAGGCGAGAATCTCGACCGCATCACCTCTATTACAATGCCTGGGCACGGTGAAATGACTTCCAGCGAGTACACCATTTCGGGCAACACGCTCACCTTTACCGTTCCTGAAGACATGACAGACGGCAGCATGGTGCTCACTCAGAACAGCTTCATTTCTGTAACGCTGAAGTTCATCATGCATACTGACTCGCCCGAGCAGACCATTTGGGCCGGTGAGTTCGTATGTTCAGGATGGGGCGGCAACCAAGACCTGGCATGGGGCGGCTTCGACTGGACGACTGTCGCTGCCAACAGCAAGGTCAGCTTCTACTTCAAGAAAAACAATCCCGGTGCCTGGGGCTGCATCAGCCTGCGCCATGGTAACAGCTGGGGCAATCTGCCAGCTCCAATTCCCGGACAGTATGACCTGGATGAGGACGAGGGTGTGCTGGGTGTCATCTTCACACAGGAAGTACTTGACGACATCATTGCCAACGGCGGACTGGTAATGACAGGTGACAACTACACCCTGACAAAAGTCACTATACCTGCACCAGTTACCGAGGTGACAATCTGGCAGGGAAGCGAGGATTTGAGTGACGGTCACCAGCCCTACATCGGTACTGACGGCGGCATCGAGTTCAGCGAGAACGACGTTAAGGCCGGACAGACGGTGAAGTTCTACTTCACCACACCAGGTGCTGAATGGTGGTTCCAGGTTTTCGAAGGACACTGGGACAAGGTGCTCGGCATGTATGGCGAATGGAAGGGCGAAAATCCAGAACATGCAGCTCAGGTAGCTGCCGAAGGCTGCATATCGCTCAAACTCACTCAGGACATGATAGACGCTGCGCTCAAGCAACAATGGTGGGGCGGTATCTTCGTGGTACAAGGCAACATAACACTGACCAAGGTGACTGTCGCCAACTAAGCTGAATGACAAATATTTGGGGCGCAACGACATCAGTGCGTTGCGCCTCTTTTCAATTTCTAATGTTATGAAGAAGTATTATCTATTATTGATTGTCGCCATGACTCTGCCTCTGTTCTGGGGCTGTGGTGACGACGATGACAATGTTGATGACCCCGTCGAAGAGCCTGCTGTAACGGCTCCCAAGGTAGTGAGCACCTCGATAGACGATGGTGCTACTGACATTGCAATAGGCACCCTCGTTGTGCAGGTCGAGTATGACAAGGTCATCAACAGGTCATCTGATGCCAGTCTGCAACCTGTTGTCACGGGCGGCACACTGTCAAGTGCCGCCACCGTCAGCGGTAAGAATCTGACTTTCTCGGTGAGCTGTCCTGACTACGACACGAAGGTCACGATTACCATCCCCAAGGGATTGATTGGGGTCACAGGTGCACTGGCCGATGCATACGCCTTCAGCTATACCACGGTAAAGAAGCCCGAGGCACCAACCGGTAACATCAGTGCCACGCCACTCACCCAGAACGCCGCAGCCCGCAAACTCTATACTTATTTCTATGAGCAGTATGGCAAGAAGGTCGTTTCAAGCGTTATGGCCGATGTCAACTGGAACCATTCGCTTGCCGAGAAGGTGAAAAAGCTGACAGGAAAGTACCCAGCCATGAACTGCTACGACTTCATCCATATCTATGTGCCAAATCAGGGCAGCAACGGCTGGATAAACTACAACGACATCACACCCGTCAAGGAGTGGGCCGAAGCTGGAGGCATCGTCCAACTGATGTGGCACTTCAACGTTCCACTAACAGAAACTACAGAAGTGAAGCCGAATGGCGAAGGGGTGACTTGTTCACCCGACAAGACAACGTTCAGAGCCTCGAATGCACTGAAGGATGGCACATGGGAGAACAAGTGGTTCTATCAGGAGATGGATAAGGTCATCGCCGTCATACTGAAGTTGCAGGCCGAGGGCATCGCCGCTACATGGCGTCCTTTCCATGAGGCTGCAGGCAATGCAACACTGAAGTCTGGTGCCTCATGGGGTAAGTCCTGGTTCTGGTGGGGCTATGATGGTGCCGACACCTACAAACAGCTTTGGAAAGCCATGTACGACTACTTTAAGCAGAAAGGTGTTGAAAACCTCATCTGGATATGGACTACACAGAACTACAACGGCAACAGCACCCAATTCAACCAAGACGCTGACTGGTATCCCGGCGAAGCGTATGTTGACATGGTGGCCCGCGACCTCTACGGCTATACTGCCGCTCAGAATGCCCAAGAGTTTGCAGAGATTCAAGCCACCTATCCCACGAAGATGGTGGTTTTAGGCGAGTGCGGCAAGGGTGATAGCGGTGAGCAAGGCCTCATCGGCGACTGCTGGACGCAGGGTGCCAAATGGGGCCACTTCATGGTATGGTATCAGGGTGGACAAGGTTCTACCGACACCATGTGCAGCGACAGATGGTGGAATGATGTCATGAGTAACGAGAACGTCATCACACACGACCAGCTACCCAACTAAAGTCAGGTTCGGAAAAACGCGGGACAGCACTGAATCCGTTTTCTATCAGTGTTATCCCGCGTTATTTCGTACACAAAAGAAAAGAATGATATAAGGCAAATATTATTTGTCACTCCTGAATGGCACGACAGGCAAGCCACGCGAGTTCTTCAGGTTGCCAAGCTGGAAGGCCTTGAAGGCATATCGCACAGCAGTAGGCGCAGCCACCTTGTCGGATGTTACTATAATCGACTTGTGGCTCTCGTTCAGGACAGCACTTGCCGGATAAAACTGACCGTCGGTTCCGCTCACCTCAAATCCTCTGATGTCCTGCCATGGTGACAGTCCCTGTTCGGCATGGGTGAAGAAGACTTCGATGGTGTCGCCATGCACCTCCATGCGGTCGTATTCGGGCGAGTCGCAGGCAATGGTCTTCCGGCCGTAGGTGCGGTTCAAAGCCATGAATGCCAGCCGGTTGCCTACTTCACGTTTTTCAGCAGGGTGTATCTGGTTCACCTCGTAAGGCTCCACCAAGTCGTTGGTACAGACAATGCCACTGTTCTCGATGATACTGGCAGCACGATGCTGGCACTCGCGGAACAGCGGTGCACTGAGCCACTCGTTGCCGTAGCCACCCCAAGGGGCAATCTCCACCATATAGAACGGCAGTGACTGGGCGGTACCCCCAAACTCTTTTCGCCACACCTCGACCATCGTCTTCAGACGCTCAGGGTAAGTATCGTCCTTGCCCACGTTCGACTCGCCCTGATACCACAGAAATCCTCTGACCGTATAGTGGCGCAGGGGATGCAACATACCATTGTACATGATGACAGGTGTGTAGTAGTGCCACCAGGTGCCCTTCCACCCTTCCTTCTGTTCTTTCTCTATGTCGATGTCATCGTAGGTCCGGACTATCTCTTCAGGTAGCCAGCCCTCCACTTTCGAACCACCCCAGGCACAGGCAATGATGCCAACGGGGATGTCAAGCACGCGCTGCATCATCTTGGCAAAGAACCAAGCGGTGGCACTAAAGTAGGGAGCCGTCTCGGGCGAGGGCACCTGCCATTTGCCCATACACGTTTCCACGGGCTTCGTCTGGCCGTTCTGCTTGATTGGTGCCATGCGCACCCAGGGATATTCGGAGGCGGTGGCTATCTCCTCGTTGCTGTTGTTTACAGGACAGTTCCAGAAGCCCTCAAGGGGCATCTCCATGTTCGACTGTCCTGAGGCGAACCACACCTCGCCGATAAGTACGCGGCTGAGCGTCAGCTGCTGCTGTCCGTTCTCAGATAGCACAATCTGGTGCTCCTTCTTCTCGGCTGCTGATGTCTTCACCAACAGTTGCCAATTACCATTCTTGTCGGCCTTGGTCTGTACTGCCTGTTTCAGCCAGTCGGCCTTGACACTGACGATGGCACCGGCCTGAGCCGTTCCCCACAGCCGGGCCTCGGTCTGCTGCTGCAGCACCATGTTGTCGCCCACTATCTCGGGCAGTTCAATCTTGGCAGATACCACTGCTGCCGACATCCAGCCAGTCAATAGCAAAAGTACTAAAAGTCTCTTTCTCATGGTTCCTTTATCGTGTTTTTAGTTATTATCTTCAATGTGGTAGTGTCGCATGCAAACACAGAATTCAACCCCTGCTGTTCCTGCGCCGGGTCACCACAGTAGTCATCGCCCACCTGCCATTGCTCATGGACAGGGCTGGCCTCACCGCCCCATCCCCAGAAATTGCAGCCATAGACCATCGGCTCACGCTTGACAAGAGAGAAAACGAAGTCGTAATAGCGGTCACGCCCTGCAGTAGATGAACCAGGCGCGAAAGCAAAACCGTCACGCGGATAGCCGAACTCCTCGATGACCAACGGTTTCTGCAGGCGTTCGGCAATGGCGGTGTGACGATGGATATAGTCGTCAGTATTCTGGCAGGCACGTTCCACATGCTCAGAGAGCGAGTCCTTGTCGGCCCAGCTCCAATTAAAGGGCCACACATGGGCGTTCATGTAATCTATGTTGGGGTCGGCACAAATCTCTTCATAGAGTGCGGAGTCCATTTCGCAGCCCCAAATGCCCTCGCTGCCAATACTGATAAGATGCCTTTTATCCAAGCTGCGTATCAATTCTGACGCCTTGCTGAGCCATTTGGCAAAAGGCGCTTTGGCTTCCTCGCTGAAAGCACGCGGCTCATTTCCTATCTGCCATGACATGATGGTTGGGTCATCCACGTAGGGCACGTCCGTGTAGCGATTGGTACGACTGATGATGTCACGCACATATTGGAAAAAGAGTTCCTGAGCCTTGGTATTGGTCGAGAACTGGCTGACAAAGTTCATGTATTCCGGATAGCTGGTCTCGTTCGGTCGCGGAGCCTTGCCTGCTCCGGCGTGTTCCAAGTAGAAGCCATAGCCTCCGCTCCACTCCCAGGCGTTGTTCAGATAGAGTACAGCTTTCATACCCCGCTGTCCCATCTGCTGAAGGAGATAGTCGAGTCCGGCCAGGATAGTGTCGTTATAGACTCCCGGCGACACCTGCAGCGTTGGTTCCACCTTTGTCTTCACCCCTCGATCACCATCGCTGCCCACGAGAATGCGCAGGTTGTCCAGTCCCAGTTCATGCAGTTTGTCCAACTCGCGGCAGAGTCTTGCTCTGTCGCCACCCTGTCCTTCGGATGCGAGAATGGCACCATACCAGAAGTTGGCACCCACATAACGATACTCCTTACCATCAAGCACGAAGCCCGCACCTTGCCGCTCCACGAAGCCACTAACTTTCTCCGAGTTCTTCTGTGTACAGCCCGCCATCAGCATTACTGCCGCCATTAGCATGATCGTCTTCAATTTTCTCATATCACTCTTTTTTCCTTTGATCATCTTTACATTTTGCAAAGTTACGAAAAAAGCTTGTAAAAGCGAAGCGATTTTGGAAGATTAACGCAATTCGGCCTGAAATAAAGGCAAGACGGGAAAAACGAGGAAGTTCAATTTGGGTCAAAAAGCAAATTGGGGAGGATTGGTGAAGGAGTTAGGTTGCCAAATCGTAACCTCATTTAGCCATCTCCTTCATCTTTGTGATGACGCTTTTGAAGCTCGTCAGCAGTTCTTCGACGAGCGAAGCGGCAAGCCGATTACCTCGTAGGTACTGCGCTCAATTGACATTACTTCCATGTCTGTTTAGTTTTTATAATCTGCGGACAAAGGTACATCATGATTTCTAGGTAAGATTACTTTAAAAATTCCTTGTTGTGAAATAACACTTCAAGGAAACAAGACCCTAATGTCTGCCGAGTTTGCTTATCAGAAAGCAGACAAGCATCTTTGTATGGCACTCCACAGAAAAGTGCGTATTAGCTACACCCTTCTATGGTATTGCAAGTAGAAATCCATGCGGAATGTTTCCATATCAAGAGAAAAGACCACTCTTTTTCTTAATTTATGTTCAGGAATTATCATAACCTCGTTATTTTTGATTATATTTGCGCACAGAACGCCCAATGCTGGGCAAGAACAACTAAAGCGACATGGTGATAAACTTAAAATAGTATGACAGCGAAAGAATTGAATATAATAGACAAAAATGAATACCAGCAGTGGTTACAGCAATTGTGTACAGAAATAGACAAGCAGCGGCTGAAGGCAGCTATGCAACTCAATGCCGCTACGCTTCAGCACTACTGGTGGCTAGGCAATGATATCATCCGTCAACAGAAAGAGCAAGGATGGGGTGCAAAAGTCATTGATCAACTATCAGTAGATTTACAGAAACGATACGGAAATGACAGTGGATATTCCATACGTAACTTGAAGTACATGAAGCAGTATGCTGAAGAATATCCAGACTTCCCATTTGTGCAAGTGCCACTTGTACAAATACAACCAATCAGGGGGACAGGAACTTTGATTCACGCTAAGGAGTTGTATCAGTTGACCTGTCCCTCGTGATTCTGGTAAACCCAGGTGACAGGGGGACTGTCCCTCGTCACATTGCTCGCTTAATCGCATTTTTGCATCATCCAATGACTGAAAACTTATGAACTACCCACTTATATCAGAATACGTTGAGGCCATCAAGGCAGCAGAAGACAATTTCGATCAGTTGAAACATCTTCGTCCTGTATTGGGAGAGGATGGCGAGCCTGTGATGTCGAGCGGCGGCTTCGCTGTGGTCTTCAAGATGAAAGACGAGCAGACAGGGAAACTGCATGCTGTGAAGTGCTTCCTGAAGGAGCAGGAGGGGCGTACAGAGGCTTATCGCCAGATAGCAGAGGAACTGGAGTATGTCAGCAGCACCTTCCTTACACCCATCAAGTATCTGGATATGGAATTGTTTGTGGATTCCAGCAACTCTGAGGATAGTGAGTTCCCTGTGCTGCTGATGGACTGGGTGGAAGGTCAGACGTTGGATAAATACATTCGTGAGCATATTGATGATCAGTATGATTTGTCGCTGTTGGCCTATCAGTTCAGTCGCTTGGCGATGTGGCTGATGCCCCAGCCCTTTGCCCATGGCGATCTGAAGCCTGATAACATCCTCGTGAAGGAAGATGGCACGCTGGTATTGGTGGATTACGATGTCATGTATGTGCCAGCCATGAAGGGCCAGAAGGCAAGAGAATTAGGCAGCCCAGACTTCCGTCACCCAGGCAGAACAGAAGAAGTCTTCGATGACCATATCGATGATTTCTCCCTTGCCAGCATCCTCCTTTCTCTCAAAGCCATCGCCCTCCAGCCTTCACTCCTGGAAGAATATGGCGCCTCAGATCGCCTACTATTCTCAGAAAAGGATTATCGCAATCTCTCAGAAAGTAGCGCCTTGGGAGCTCTGCAACCATTAATGCAAGATGCAGAATTGGCTTCACTTTATTCTCTATACATCCTTGCTTTATCTCAGAATAATCTCTCCCAAGTGTCTTTCCGCCTTTTCAATCTCTCAAGGCCCGATAGATCACAATACGAGGAAGAGAATCTTTCCACAGAAGTAACAGAGGAAGATTTGGCAAATGCATGGACAGATGAATACGGAGTAAAATATAGTGCTGATAGGAAAAGATTATTATGGGCACCTTCTAATATTCAGACATATTTTATAAAGGAGGGTACCATTATTATTTGTGACAGAGCATTCAACGATAGTCCTAATTCAGGGAATACCCAACTAATCTTGGTTGTCATACCAGAATCTGTCACTCATATAGGCAATAGTGCATTCCAGAATTGCTTTTCATTGGAAACAATAAGTATTCCGAATTCTGTTCAGTATATAGGAAATGCCGCTTTTTCTCATTGCTTCAATATTAATATTTCAATTCCTAATTCTGTTAATTTTATAGGGGATTCTGCATTTTGGAATTGTAGATCTTTATCTTTATTTGTAATACCAGAATCAGTTACTTACATAGGAAGTATGGCATTTGCAAATTGTTATTCGTTAACCCAAGTTAGTATATTGGGTCAAGTTGAATCTATTAAAGCCCAAACATTTGCTGATTGTTTTTGGTTGAATAAGGTCATATTACCAAATTCTATTTCTCACATAGAAAGCCGTGCGTTCTATGAATGTTATAGATTAGAAGAAATAGTTTTCCCCGATTCCATACAAGTCATAGATGAGTGCGCTTTTGATGACTGCCGCTCATTGTTAAGTGTGGTTTTACCTAACACATTAGTTCATATTGGTTATGGAGCATTCCGTGGGTGCGAATCTTTGACGGAGGTTGTAATTCCCACAGCTATTACGACAATTGATAAGTACGTTTTTCAAGATACATATTCTCTTTCGGAAATATCTATACCAGAATCAGTTGTTAATATAGAAGAAGCTGCTTTTCAATGTAGTGGCTTAACACGCTTGTATATCAATTCGATAGTAGATATAAATGATAATGCTTTTGATGGCTGCTCGTTACAATCTATCTTAATACCCCAAGGAACGACAATGATATTTGAGAAGTCCCTCTCTGAATTCAAAGATAAACTTGTTGAGCAGGATGGTTTAGAGGATTTGAGTGTAGAAGTGACGGAAGAAGATTTGGCAAATGCATGGACTGATGAATTCGGGGTTAAGTACAGTACAGATAAGAAACGATTGCTGAAAGCGCCAATGGGTTTAAGGGAGTATACGATTAAAGCGGGTACTATGGTTATATGCAATATGTCTTTCAGTGAATTTGTTGGTGGCGGTATGAAAAAAGAGTTCTCTGGCATATCTTCTATTATTATACCTAGTAGTGTCGAGCAGATTGGGAGACATGCATTTATATGTTGTGATAATTTGAGACATATTTATATTCCTGTTTTAACCAAGAAAAAGTTTGAAGAGTTAATTCCTGGTTATAAATATAAACTTGTTGAAATATTAGACATTAACAACAAGGACGGCTGGAGAATAAAAGAAAGAAGACCATTCAACTTGGATGAGATAAATAGAGTGAGCTATGCGCAGGTCGTTGATTCCCAATTTGGAAATAGTGCGGGTTTCTATATGAATTCGGGAGGGTTTACTCATATTCCTTTAGTAAGTTATTCTTCTTTAGCACTTGGTGACATTGTTGATTTGTCTAAGGCAAATATTGTCATATTGAGTAAGGATGGTGATGTAGATATTATGAGAGTGGAAGCATTATGAAACAGGTACTACCCCTGTGTTCCCAAGGTATTAGTGTAAAGTGTTTAGGCTATAAATATTATGAATACATTGATTAAATATGCGATAAATCTCCAATGGATAAAGTGGATTGATATATCTCCTGATTATATGCGACGAATCATTGAGGACATCAATTCTTTTCATCCCAAAGTACCTATACAAGAAACATACAGTGAGTTCAATTTCTCCGTTAATTACGAAAAGGATAAATCCGATATAAATGTAATGCTAACTGTCGATCGAAATGTATTCGGGGATGATTTATCTGATTCTTATGGGATATTAGATGAAACTATTGTTCGTCGACTGAAAGATTTGTTGTTTACATTTAATTTAGCCTATCCTGGTTGTGTTTTCATTTCAAAAAGCGTTCTCTTACGCGATGGTAAGCCTGTAACACTGTTTTCATACTCGAATGGTTTTTCTAGTATGGCGTGCGAAAAATGCAAGTGGATACCTTTTGAATCTCTTACGATTCAACAATGCTGGGATTGGATTGTCGCAAAAACAGGTTTCTTGTCATATATAAGCAGGACTCCAATAGATAGAGCGTTGTTCGCGTTATCATACGAGAGTAGTGCTAATGATGATTTGTTTATTTTTTATGTACTTCTTGGTATAGAAGCAATCTACAATGACGGTGGTAATCAAGAAGAATCTATCTCTTCACAATTGAGGCGTAAAATACAATCAGTTTTGGGCGAATTGTCACCCTCTGCAATTAAGGATATCGGTAAAATGTATAAAAGACGTTCTGCTTTGGTTCATGGAAGTGCAGACATCTTCAAGTGTTGGTTCTCTGAGGATTATACAGAAGAGGAATATGAGAAGGTAAGTAAAGAAAGAGATTATGTTACACATGCAACGGGAATTCTTCTTGCTACTATACAAAAATTCATTAAAGAGAATGCCAATGAACTTGTTGAGGATATAACAGTGAAATTAAAATAGAGAAAGATAGAATGAGCCAAATGGTTTTAATGACAGACAAGCAGAAAAGGGATGTCGTTATATACGATATCCTTGTTTCTTCTATACGTCGGCTATATGAAGAGGACTACTTTAATATTAGAGCAGGTGTTTCTGAAAGAAATATTTGTGCAAGATTGGCTCTTCATATAGAAAAGCTAATGCGTGAGTGTAACCATGCAGATATATTTGAGGGGTACTATGTTGATGTTGAATATAATCGAATGGGGTATGGAAGTCCCAAGTATTATGAGGATCATAAACAAGAGCTCAGGTACATGGTAAGCGATTTGCTCATTCATAGCAGAGGAAGGTCGCGAAATTATCTGGCAGTGGAAATGAAACGAAAAGGGAACTATAAAAATGCAAAAGATGATAGAAAGCGTCTTGAAGCGTTAGTGAAATCAAGACCTGACAATCCGGAAAGTAATTGTGTTTATGGTACTTTGGTGGGCGCTTATATTACTTACTCCTCAGATGAAGCCAAAATAGAGTTGTTTGAAGATTATGAAGGTCATGGAAAGAATAAAGAATTTATCCGATTAGACTGTAGCAAATTTGGGCCAAAAACAGGATCTATAATTGTAACAAGAATAGTAAATAATCGTGAAGAATTGTTCGAGATACGTCGCTATTCGTAATAATATTGTAGTTCATATGTAACATTCCCAATTTTAGCATACTATATTGATTGCAGATGTTAGTAGGAAGTGCTTCGACAAACTCAGCAGTCAGTAAGATGTGAAAAATGGTTATAAGCAAGAATATGTGAATAAATATATGTAACTTTGCAGAAAAGATTAAGAATATGGCAAACGAAATAGAAAAATTGAAAGTTGAACTGCTTGATCCAGAACTGGTGGCTTTGGCAGACAAAATAGTGTCGGTGATAGAAGAAGGTAAGCAGGCACTGGCTGTCAGTATCAATGAGATTATAAAGACCACCTATTGGAGAATAGGACAGTATATAGTTGAGTTTGAGCAACAGGGCAATGCAAAAGCGAAGTATGGCACATCGCTGTTGTCGAATCTTGCAAAGCTGTTGAGGGCCAGAGTTGGGCGTGGGTATAGTCGGCCTAACCTGAACAACATGAGGAAGTTCTACCTTATGTATCCAATTTGTCAGACATCTGACAAATCTGGGCTTCCCAATCTGCAGACTAATGGAATTTGTCAGACATCTGACAAATTGACTTGGTCACACATCTGTGAACTGGTAACAATAGATGACCAGCTTGAGCGAGAATTTTATGAGAAGGAATGTATCTCAGAAGGATGGACTGTAAATGAATTGCATCGTCAGAAAGAGAGTGGACTCTTTATGCGCCTGGCTGTTAGCAAGGATAAACAAGGTGTTCTGACACTGGCTCATGAAGGTCAGCAGGTGCAGACACCAGAGGATGTTGTGAAGAACACCTATACGCTTGAGTTCCTTGGCATAGAAGAAAAGAAGCGTTATAAGGAGAAAGATTTGGAGGATAAGCTGATTGACAATATGCAGATGTTTTTGCTGGAACTGGGCAAGGGCTTCACGTTTGTCAAGCGTCAATACCCATTGACCATCAACAATACCCATTACCATATCGACCTGGTGTTCTATCACCGCATATTAAGGTGTTTTGTCTTGATAGACTTAAAGCGTGGAGCTGTGAAGCACAAAGACATTGGGCAGATGAACATGTATCTGGGCTATTTTGCTAAAGAGGAAAATGTGGAAGGAGATAATCCTCCTATTGGTATCATCATGAGTCATTACAAAGATGAACTGATGGTGGAATATGCCACGTATGGCATGGATTCGAATCTGTTTGTGTCGAAATATGAACTGTTTCTGCCTAATAAGGAGGATCTGCGAAAGTTAGTACGTAATATTCTGGTAGAGAAATAGACAATCAATGATTATCATCGAGTCGAAACGGAAGAAGGCTGCCACGATACTGAAGAAGTATCCGGATGCGATACTGGCAGATGTGACGAGTGGGGCGAAGGATGGGCTGGTGAAGCTGAGTCCGTTCTATCCGCATGGTGGTATTCCTGTGCCTTTCAGCGAGGGCTATACGGCTACTTGCGTGGAAGCGGTGTGGCAGGGGCTGAAGGTGTTTGAGGGCAGCGACGTGGATATTTCGCTCTTCCAGAATGACACGATGTGACACTAGGGACAGGTGACTGACAACTGATGTAAGATGGCTGATGTAGACAAAGAAAAAAACAACAGTAAGAATATGGCAAACAAAATACTATTCATAGGATATGTTTCTTTAATGCTGATAGTTGCCGGCTGTGGCAAAAGTCAACTTGACAGACGTGATGTTAAGGAGTCAATGGTCACAGATAATGTGGAGAACGATTCTATAGGACATATAACAGAAATTGAAGCAAAGTCAAACCACCCGATATATTCACAATTAAGAAAAGAACTGGATAGTACGGAGATCTATAATGATTCAATAATATATGGCTATTGGTTTCAACCTCATGCCGCGGCGTCAGTTAATCTTTTCTTGCATAAGAATGGAGTATTTGACATGAAATATTGTGATGTAAAAATAAAAGGAACTTTCGTTTGGGATAGACATATCATAAGAATGAAACCAGATGGTGATTGGGGGGAAATCTCAATTGACGGAAGGTTGTTCCATAAGCATAATGGAACCAATTTCTATTTGACAGATAGCAAGGAGGAAGTGTTTTATCTAGTTAAGGGTAGTGATTAACATGAAAGAGATAATGTACATCTTTGACAGCTATAAGAATGATAGTCTTGATGATATTGATTTAATATGCCATACAATAGAGAAGTAGTTATGAAGAGGTGGGATTGGATAAAGTTCTTGGGAATTGAGCTTGATAGCGTGGGTGTAGAAGTGATGAAGGATGGATTCCCATGGAAAGATGTGGACGCTTGTCTGGGTAATGAGGTCGGACCACCCATAGAAGGAATGACAACCTGTCCTGAATGTGGATGTGAATTACGCTGGATACATTTTTGTAGTCCGAGTGTGACATGGAAACATGAATGTGGGAGAGAAGGATCTCTAGCGATATGCGAAAATTGTCACAAGCAAGTTTATTTCAAATGCAAGTTAATGAATTAGAACAATAGTAATTATGATAGGAAATATTGACATACTGGTAAAAGAACTCTGCAAACTGCCCAAGGAAGTTGGGTGGGTTGAGTTCAAACACAATGTGACAGGGGACTGTCCTTTGATTCACGCTAAGGAGTTGTATCAGTTGACCTGTCCCTCGTGATTCTCAATTTCAATGAGCATCAGATACCAAGGCTGCTAGTCGTTAATCCGTTCAATGGGCTTGATGAAGATACGGCAAAAAGAGCAATAGAACTGCTAAATTCTGATTAAATTTGAGTGTGACAGGGACAGTCCCTTGTCACATAAGTAGTCACTCTCACAACCCCTGTTTTTATCAAAAATGAGTAAAAAATGGGTGATTTCTTGTAGATGTCGAGAAATTTATATATCTTTGCCACATATTACTATAAAGTCCACGCTTATGACGCACGCAGGACATAGGGCTTATAAGAAAGTTGATCAAAGGAACCGTCCCTGTGATCTTGTACTGGCCGAGAAAGAAAGAACTGGCACATGGCTCTCAGAACAGATGGGTCACAGCATCAGTACTGTTTCACGCTGGATGACTAACAAGGTGCAGC
>CAMHNI010000006.1 GCA_946186505.1 uncultured Prevotellaceae bacterium
AGAAAATCCGCGACCTGCGCGAGTATATCGAGAGCTACGGCATGCGCTGGAGCGTCGTCGAGAGCCTGCCCGTGGTGGAGACCATCAAATACGGCGGCCCTGACCGCGACCACCAGATTGAGGTCTATAAAGAGTCGCTGCGCAACCTCTCGGCAGAGGGCATCCACTGCATCTGCTACAACTTCATGCCCGTACTCGACTGGGCACGTACAGACCTGTTCCACACGAACCCCAACGGCTCGACGAACCTCTACTTCAACTACGCCGAGTTTGCCTACTTCGACATCTATATCCTGAAGCGCGAGGGTGCCCGCGAGGAGTGGGCCCAGTTCCAATTCCCCGAAGGCTGGGGCGAAGGTCGCAACGTGCTGGCCGAGTGCGACGAGTTGGCCAAGACCATGACTCCCGAGAAGGACCACAAGCTGGTGGAGAACATTGTCATCAAGACGCAGGGTTTTGTCAGCGGCAACTTCAGCGAGAACGACGAAGCCCCGATACAGAAGTTCCGCGAATTCCTCGACCTTTATAAAGGTATAGACAAGAAGCAGTTGCGTGAGAATATGAAATACTTCCTCGAAGCCATCATGCCCACCTGCGAGGAGTACAATATGAATATGTGCGTACACCCCGACGACCCGCCCATCGAGATTCTCGGCCTGCCGCGTATCGTCCGTACCGAGGAAGACATCCAGTGGTTCCTCGATGCCGTTCCCAACAAGCACAACGGCCTCACCTTCTGCGCAGGCAGCCTCTCCGCAGGTGCCTATAACAATGTCGTTGAGATGGCTCGCAAGTTCGCTTCTCGCACCCACTTCGTTCACCTCCGTTCGTGCCACATCTTCCCCAACGGCGACTTCACCGAGGCCAGCCACCTGGGCGGACGTGCCGACATCATCGAGCTGTGCAGGATTTTCGAAAGGCTACGGGTAGGCGACGGAACGTCGGGAATGAAAGAAAATCCACAGTTGCCGATGCGTGTCGATCACGGCATGACATTCACCGACGAGCCCGGCGGCATCATGGATGAGTCGAGCCACGGCCACAATGCCGGCTACACCCTCCTCGGCCGTATGTTCGCCCTCGGACAGGTGCAGGGCATTCTCGCCACCGTTGACCGCGAGCTGGGTCTCCCCTACAAGCAGCCCGGCTTCTTCGACTAAGACAAATCTGGAGACAAAAACTTATTTTTCGCTACATAAATGCCGCAAATCCATGCGGCATTTTTTAATTTTTCCTAATTTAAGGTACTTTCCGCGCAAAAAAGCAGCCATCTAACTGAAAATTTATTAAATTTGTAGCCAAATAGGACTTCAAGAAGAAGAAACAATATTATTAGTATTTTGTATAGCTTGTCTTATTGGTTTATTGATACTCGCCTATAAATTAAAAGAATGGGGGGAGAATGCCGATGACGATGTTCGTGAAAGATTCAAGTCTGAAACTGAGACAATAGAAACAAAACCGTCGGAGAGTGAGACGGTGGTTGATGACGATATCGTAGAGCACTACCCTAAGCCCAGCGCTCAGTTGCAGGCAATCATCGACCGTGTTCCGTCTACGCGCATTGTACTGTATTACCATGCTATGCAACGTGGCATCAACAAGGAGTGGAAGTCGTGGGCTTGCGAAGTGATGGAAGCTGGCTATTCCCAACCATCTATCGTCCAATTGGCAGGTGAAGACCTGACGATGAATCCGTTTGAGTTTTCCGCGCTTTTAGAAGCTATCTTCAAGGAATTAGCGGTGGAGTGTCCCCCGATAATAGCTTATAGTCAGTACGCCTTAGGCATAGCTCACAAAGTGACAGATGGTGAAATCACGGCAGAAAAGGGCTTCGCCATCCTTTCAGATGCTGCCATAGATACAGACTACCATGAAACGCTCAGTGAATTCTATTATCTTCAAGAGAATGCAAACCTCTTACGCGACCATTATGAGGGATGTTATGGTGACGGAAATATGCGCGAGGACAATATTGAGGAGTGGATGGCATTGTACTTCAAGAAACTGATTGCAGCTAATGAAATTGAGGAGCACTACCTGGGGCAATCATCATAAACCGAAGGTCTTTTCTGCCAAATCAAAGGTACAGATTCTGTTTTATTCCTAAAAATAAAAACCGTCCCATTCTATAATCGGTAAATGATTTAGTAGCCATATAATTATGCAATAGGTCGTAACTCAACAGCCAGAACCATAGCTGCAGCTGTGCGGTAGAGGGTCGAGACAGAAGGGGTGACAAGTCCTCGTTCCAAAAGCACGGGGAACAGCCCTCTGTGAACCAAATGATAATTGTGAATTCATCTAACCAACCACCAGAGAGAATTTCAAACCCAACGCTTTAGCAATAAGCATGAATGTTGAGAGTTGCATATCGATTTTACCTTGCTCCAATGAAGAGATATATTCACGTTTTTTCCCAATACGCTCCCCCAGTTCTTGCTGCGTCAGCTTCTGCCGCTTGCGCTCATCCCGCAGCAGCTCAGCATAATACCAAGCTTCTGCCTTCGCCTGAAACTCCTTACGCGATGGCGAACCCACAGGACCATACTCCTCCGTTAAGCGGTCATCAATTTGTGGCAACTTTGCCCACTGTTCTTCAATAATCCTCAAACTCCTTCGTATATGTAGCAGCTCTAATTCTGTCGTTCATGCCGCAAAAGTAATATATTTATTCCGATTACCCAAATATTTGGGAAGGGAAACACGCTTATTGGCCCTATTCTGCTTTTCGGCAATAAAATCGCGTAGATTTGACCCAAAGTGTCAGATGAAAATACACCCATCTTTGAAGTGCCCCCCAAAGATAATTATCTGCTAGCATTGTCCGATGCTATTAAAACCCTAAATCCCGGATATAACCATATTATCATGGTTATATCCGGGATTTAGGGGTATGAGGTAGTAGAACTAACAAACAGGTATGAAAAACGCCTAATTGGCAAGGAAAATTGAATATAAACACATTTTTTTGATTCGTGATTACCACTTTTTTACTTAATAAACATTGACTTTGAGAATTTTTGTGTAAATTTGTAGCCAAATTTAGTATGGAATGGAACGTAAACGAATTAACCGCCTGAAGGTGGTACTTGCAGAGAAGGGAATGACCAACAAGCAATTGTCGGAAATCCTTGATAAAGATCCTGCTGTCATATCAAAATGGGTGACTAATGCCGCCCAGCCCAATGTAGAAATGTTCATCCAGTTATCAAAGATATTGGGTGTGAGTGTAGATGATTTACTTTGGACAGAAGAAGGATGAACTATGGACATACAGAAAATACATCAATACAAGTCGGCCTTCGACTTGATAGCGAAGAGCATCAAGGATGATGAGGGAAACACCATCGAAGTATGGTATGCACGTGAGTTGCAACAAGTGTTGGGCTATACCCGATGGGAGAATTTCGTGGTGGCTATTGGACGCGCAATGGAATCGTGTAAAACGTTGGCGGTCAATGTGGATGACCATTTTCGTGAGGTCACGAAAATGGTCCAACTTGGCAGCGGTTCACAGCATGAAATTCAAGACTTCATGCTTACGCGATATGCCTGCTGTTGCCAAAGATGGGAAGAGTAAGCAAAAGATATATCGAAACTTCCAAAGAAATGAGAATACAAACCATGCGTAAACATTCAGAAATAAAAAGGGCAGCTATAGAATTTGTAAAAAAATGGAATGGCAAAGGAAAAGAGCTTCAGGACGATAAAACATTTTGGGAAGATCTCTTGGAGGATGTTTTTGGTGTTTCTAATGCCAGAAATGAGATTGAAGTGCAGCGTTCTGTAAAGTTCAATGGTACGACCAAGAAAATCGATGTTTACGTAAAAACATCAAAAGTCGTCATTGAACAGAAAAGTCATGATATAAATCTCGATAAGCCAGAAAAGCAAAGTGATGACGAAATGCTTACTCCAATGGAACAAGGCATTCGCTATTTCGAGAAGATGGATAAGCCTGACTCCGGTCGTTATGTGATTGCTTGCAATTTTCAAGAATTTCGTATTTGGGACAGCTTTAATAAGAATGCCCCACAGAGGATAATACCATTGAAAGACCTTCCTCTGCGGTGGAAGGAACTTCTTTTCTTAATCAAGCCATACAATGAAGCTCCTACACAGAAAGATGAGAAGCGTGAGAAAAGAGTATCAAATACTGCAAGTGACTATGTCAGAGATTTGTACAAAGCCTTATTAGCGGTAAATAAAGACAAAGATGAACTGCAATCGCTCAATGTCTTTTGTGTACGTGTTGTATTTTGCCTATACGCTGAGGATGCTGGATTATTTGACGATGCACAATTCTGTACTTTCTTGGAGAAATCCTCTCCCGACGATTTAAGTGAGAGGTTTACTGCACTGTTCCTATGGCTTGATACTGATGAAAAAGAGAGGGCAAAAGTTTGGCAATATGCAGATAAGACTATACGCCAATTCCCATACGTTAATGGAGGCCTGTTTAATAACAAAAAGGCATATAAGACTCCTACTATCGACGATAAAGTCTATCAACATCTACTTCGTGCATGGGATTTGGTAGTGAAGGGGACAAAGGATAAATTCTCATGGGAAGAAATCTCACCTACGAATTTCGGTTGTATTTTTGAGAGCACAGTAGCGAAAGATGTTCGTGATTCTGGTGGAATGCACTATACCACACCCGCTAATATCCACAGAGTTATTGACCCTCTTTTCTTGAATGATTTGACGACAGACTTAGAGGATATTCTAAAGATGCCTACAGATACACAAAAGGGAAAAGTAGCTCAGTATGGATTATTAGAGGCATACCGAAAGAAACTCGCAAGTCTTCGCTTTCTTGACCCCGCATGTGGTAGTGGAAACTTCCTCACGGAAATTTATAAGTCTATTCATGAATTGGAACTCAAGGCAATTGTACAAGAATTTGAATTGAACTATTTCACACGGACAGACAACACAGACCCCTGTAAAGTGGGCATTAATCAGTTCTTTGGGATAGAGATTGACCATTTCGCAGCATCGGTGGCGCGTGCATCAATGTGGATTGCGTCATGCCAATTGCTACAGGAGACGGAAAAGGTGCTGCATTACTCAATAGCTCCTTTACCTCTTGAAAAGAACGATAATATCCTGTGTGCTGATGCTTTGACTGAAGACTGGGGTAATCTTCTGAAACGCAAGTCCAATTCGCCTACCTATATTATTAGCAATCCTCCCTTCCAAGGCTATAGTAAAATGACAAAAGCTCAGAGAGCCTCCATTCTGTCAGCCATGCCAAAGAAGATTGGGAAGACCAAGGTATGGAAGAATCCTGGAAAAATGGACTTTGTGTGTGGATGGTATGCCAAAGCTGCTGAATACATGCAGTCACGTTCGAATGTGTCATGTGCTTTGGTTTCTACCAACAGCATCACCCAAGGCGAGCAGGTGGCACTCCTTTGGAAACCATTAGTGCAACACTACAATCTTCACATCACGTTTGCATGGAAGACATTCCGCTGGAATAATGAGGCTGATGATATGGCGCATGTCCATTGCGTGATTATAGGTTTTAGCAAACAGAAAAAAACAAGCAAACGCTATATCTATCAAGAGAATGTTCCCGCAATTGAAGCCGCGAACATCAATGGATATCTGCTAAATGCAGAAGACATCTTTATTGAAAGTCGAATTGAGCCATTGGTGAAAGTGCCTAAGATGTGTAAGGGAAGCATCCCCGTAGATGGCGGAAATCTGATTATAGAGAAGGAAGACTACTGGGACTTTATCAAGAAAGAGCCTGCTGCGGAAAAGTATATCAGCAGACTGGTGGGGGCAAGGGAATTCCTCTACAATGAAGAACGTTTTTGTCTGTGGATACCCGATGGGATTTCCTCGTATGAGTTGGACAGAATGCCTTTGGTGAAGAAGCGAATTAGGGCAGTTGAGGAATTTAGATTGAGAAGTCCTAAAGCAGCAACAATAGAGTTTGCGGATGAAGGGAATC
Organism: uncultured Prevotellaceae bacterium; assembly: GCA_946186505.1. GTDB lineage: Bacteria > Bacteroidota > Bacteroidia > Bacteroidales > Bacteroidaceae > Prevotella. The sequence goes on from CAMHNI010000006.1 coordinate 5,972, forward strand.
GGTTTATGGAAATCAGGCAGCCTATTCAAGAATACATTCTTGTACCGAGGCATTCGTCAGAGAATCGCAAATATATCCCAATGGGATTTGTCGATTCTTCTATTATCAGTACAGATGCCAACCTTATCATTCCATCTCCTTCTAAATGGCTGTTTGGCATCATGCAGTCACGCATCCACATGATATGGGTGAAATATATATGCGGACGACTGAAAAGTGATTTTCGCTATTCTGCCAATATTGTCTATAACAATTTCCCCTGGAAAGAGTTGGACGACGCCCAAAAACAAGCAATAGAAGAAACTGCCACAGAAATACTCGAGGCAAGACGGGAGGATGCATCTTGTCTTGCCAGCCAGTATGACTTGTTGCAAGGCCGACTTGCAAAAGCACATAAGGCGAATGACAAAGTGGTGGCTGAAGTGTATGGTATAGACACTGGCATGACTGAAGAGGAGATTGCCCTTGAACTGATGCGACGAAGTGAAAAGATGGCAAAGGCCAAAGAAAAAAAGAAGAAAAATAGAAAAGTTCTGCAGAAGAAAGAAACCCCAAAAACAGAAGTCAAACCCGACATGGAGGAATTACCTTTTACAGAACAAGATGCCTGTCAGGAAAAAGGTTAATGATTATCCGTTTATGAGTTAGTGGGCAACTATAATACACTTCTTGGACGAGCCAAGCGACAAGGTCGAGCGAGTGGTTAACTCTACAAAAGACTATTTTGCAATGAACAACGAGATACAATTTATATTATACCAGTTGCCTGATGAGGAAGGCAGGGTACAGGTGGTGATAAAGGATGAGACGATATGGGCTACGCAGAAAGCGATGGCGCAGTTGTTTGGCGTGGGTGTGCCCGCCATCAGCAAACATCTGGCCCACATATTTGAAGAGTGAGAACTGGACAGAAATGTGGCTATTTCCAAAATGGAAACAACCACTCTACATGGTGCTATTAACGAGCAGGATGACTATGAGAAGAACCGAAATTACTGGAAGTGTCTCAAAGCATAGAATATTTTATATAATATGGAAGAAAACAAAGGACAAATATTGCTCTATCAGACCCCAGACGGAGAGTCACGTATAGAGGTTACATTGCAGGGAGAGACCGTGTGGCTCAGTCTTGACCAGATGGCAGAGCTTTTTCAGCGCAATAAGTCAACTATCTCCCGACACATCAAGAATGTGTTTGAAGAGGGGGAACTGAATGCGGATTCAACGGTTGCGTTTTTTGCAACAGTTCAAACAGAAGGCAAAAGGAAGGTAGAAAGGGATATTGCTTTCTACAACCTCGATATGATTATCAGCGTTGGCTATCGTGTTCATTCTTATCGGGGCGTTCAGTTCCGTATGTGGGCTACAAAGGTACTGAAGGAGTATATCGTAAAAGGATTTGCCCTGAACGATGACCTTCTGAAACGGGCTGGTGGTGGCAATTACTTCGATGAATTGTTGGCCCGCATCCGTGACATACGATCATCGGAGAAGGTTTTCTATCGCAAGGTTCTCGAAATATATGCGCTTAGCATCGACTATGACCCAAGAGTTGAGATGACACAGGAGTTCTTCAAGACGGTGCAGAACAAGATGCACTTTGCTGTACATGGACATACAGCGGCTGAAATCATCTTTGACCGTGCTGATGCTCAGAAAGATTTCATGGGCCTGACTACTTGGACTGGTGCATTACCCAAGAAGGCAGACGCAGAGATTGCCAAAAACTATCTCTCTCAAGAGGAAATATCAACACTTAACCGTATCGTCAGCCTCTATCTCGACTTTGCAGAACTTCAGGCAGAGGAGCACCGACCTATGTATATGAAAGACTGGATTGCGATTCTTGATGATTTTCTGCGTATATCTCGCAAGGACATCCTGACACATGCCGGACGAATTTCCGCACAGCTCGCCAAGGCAAAGGCTGATTCTGAATATGACAAGTTCAAAGAGCGGACAAAGAACGAGCTGACACCTGTTGAGATACATTTCTTAGAACAATTTGAACGGGAACAGAAGAAACTGAGTGACAGGCATAATCAATAACACCCCAGTGGGTAACTGCAATACACTTCTTGGACGAGCCAAGCTACCTTAGGTCGATCGAGTGGAAAAATCGAAAAGAGATGTTTTTATAAAGGAAGAATTATGGCAGGAGTAAATATATTTATAAGTTCTACATGCTATGACTTGTCGCAAGTCAGGCAAGATTTGCGTGAGTTTACAATCATGCACTGGCCTATGATTAGTTCATAATAATAAAAATGTGCAATTTTGCAAACGATATGGACGATAAGAATACAATACGGATAACAATGTCGAGTCTCATCAATGATGTCAGAGACATTGTAGAGAACGGACTGAGAAAGGCATATCAAAATGTGAATGCCATAACTGTGTTCACTTATTGGCAAGTGGGGAAACGCATCGTAGAAGAGGAACAGCGAGGAGAGAAAAGGGCGGAATATGGAGCGCAGATAATCAATATGCTTTCCGCAGATTTATGCAGGACTTATGCCAAAGGATATACGCCTCGTGACTTGCGAGCATATAGACAGTTCTATCTGTGTTTCAATGATTTAGAGATTTGGTACTCGCGAGTGCCAAATCTTACGTGGACTCACTTCCGCACATTACTCTCAGTGGCAAGTGACGATGCCAGATACTGGTACGTGAAGGAAGCATCACGAGAGATGTGGAGTGTTCGCACTTTGGCACGCAATGTTGGCTCACAGTATTATCATCGTCTGCTGCAATCACCTAAGAAAGAGGCTGTTATTGCTGAAATGCAAACATTGACAGCACCGCTACAGGAGGATGCAAGAGAATTTCTGAAAGACCCTGTAGTGGCAGAGTTCTTGCAACTTCCATCAAACAGTGACTACACGGAAAGCGACCTTGAAAGGTCTATCATTAAGCATCTCAGAGCGTTCTTGTTGGAATTGGGACGAGGCTTTGCCTTTATGTTTGAGCAATATCATATAAAAACAGATGCAGGCGATTTCTTTATCGATCTTGTCTTCTATAATGTGGTGCTGAAATGTTATGTCTTGATAGACTTGAAGACACAGAAAGTGACGCATCAAGATGTAGGACAGATGGATATGTATGTACGGATGTTTGACGATTTGAAACGCACAGAAGGTGACAACCCCACCATTGGGCTTCTACTTTGTTCTGAGACAAGTGAGGACATCGCCCGCTATTCTGTGCTTCACGACAGCAAACAACTGTTTGCCTCAAAATATCTGACCTTTCTGCCTTCGCAAGAGGAACTGCAAAGGGAGATAGAAAAGCAAAAAGCTATTTTTGAACTGCAAAATAAGGAATGACTGATATAAGACGTGTGCAGGATATGCTGCTTGAAAATGGCAACAAGGAGGCTGTTTTCGATGTGTCAAAGTTGACTGCATTTGAAGTGACCGTGCTTTCAACTGTGGATGGCACTCAAGATGGCACTCAAGGTGGCACTCAAGGTGATACTCAAAGTGATACCCAAAGTGATACCCAAGGTGATACTCAAGGTGATACTCAAGGTGATGCACTTGATATATGGATTGAAGAACAGATTAGGAGAAATCCTAAAATTACTACCGAAGAATTGGCAAGAATTAGTAAAAAAGGACTTGCAACTATAAAACGCCATATTGCAAAACTCGCTCATATTAAGTATGTCGGCAGTGGTTATAGTGGTCACTGGGAAATTATTGAAGACGATGCAGAGATGTAATTGAGAGGCTATGACGGTAGAGTATCTTGGCAATCAGGAGCTGTTGCAACTGAGGAAGACTGCATTCTTGGCATCGAGCACCATCTCTTCGGAAACGGTGCTGCAAGTGTATGACTGGGCAACAGAGATGCGCAATCGAGGGGAGTGTGTGGTCAGCGGTTTCAGTAGCAAGTTGGAGCAAGACGTGCTTCATTTCCTATTGAAAGGCAGTCAGCCCATTATCATTGTGCTTGCACGAAAGATGTATAAGGTTATTCCTGACGAACTGAAAGAGCCGTTGGCTCAGAACCGTCTATTGATAATCTCCGTTAGTACTGCCATCCGCCAGTCAAAGATGACTGCAATGACTAGGAACAGATATGTATGTGAAATGGCAGACAGGATTCTGTTCGTCGGAGTGACCGAACAGAGTAGTTTGTATCCCTATAAAAATGAATATCGCAATAAACTTGAAAAAAATGTATGACACCATTTAGCAAGAAGGAATTTATTTTGTATCTTTGCACCCAAGATGAGCGTTCTTCGCAGAGGCGAAGCGACCATAGGTCGAGCGCTTTGGCTTAGTGAGAAATGTGTAGGAATATGTAAGTCCTCTCGTTTCTAAAGTGTTACCAGTTTCTTTCTTATTCAAGGGTAACTCACTGATATTCAAATCGAAAATAGGAGTCCTGCTATTTGGAGACCGTTCTCATAGATGTATAAAAGCCTTTCCTTTTTCACCACACAGATTTCTCTATCTTCAGAGAATCTATGAATTACATATTTCTTTCCTTCAATATAGTCATTCATATATGTTTTTTCTTTATATAACGAGATTTAATGCTTATATGTCGTTAACGCTCAGCTCACCTGACATCAAGTGGATATAGAAGGGGACTGTAATCATTAGACCGGACCAGAAGGGACTAGTCTTTGATTTCTCAAATAATCAAAAGCAGTCCACTCTTTGATTATTCGGTAAATGATTAAATAACCATATAATTGTTATGCAATAGGTCGTAACTCAACAGCCAGTCCCATGGCTGCAGCTATGCGGTAGAGGGTCGAAACAGAAGGGGTGACAAGTCCTCGTTCCAGACGTGACACATAGCCTTTATTAGCGCCAATCCTTTCTGCTAACTCTTGTTGGGTAAGGCCTGCATTCTTGCGAGCATCCAAAAGTATTTGGGCATTGTACTCTTCCCAGGCTTTATCTTCAGCAGCTTTGCGGCTTACTGAACCCTTAGGGCCAAACTCCTTTTCAAGTTCAGCACTAACATCGTAAATCATTCGTCTCATCGGCTGCAAAATTACTAAAAGTTATACAACTATACAACTTTGGGGGCGTTTATTTTTGCTATCATAATCATTTTTAAATTAATCATCACATCCATAGGACTGAGAAAAGACGGATGTTCCTGTATTCAAACAACTATAGAAACCGTTCACCGCAGCAGTCAACTCATTGAGAGCATGACTGTTGCGGTGAACGGTTTTGGGGATGGGGCGGACTACAGTGCGATGACGCTGTAGAGGTTGCCGGAGTGGCAGTGGTCCTTGGGGATGTGGAGGCGGCGGAGCATCGTGCCGAAGGCAGTCTCGGAGACGGTGCGGAGCAGGGAGGGACTGCGGCGCTGGAGCTGGGCCATCAGCTGCGAGGCTGAGAGCTGCAAGGGCTGCTCACCCTCCTCAGGGGCACGGAAGAAACGCTGGAAGAGCTCCTCCAACGGATTCGGACGGTAGTACTGCTCGTTCGTGCGCTGCATCTCCTGCTCCTCTTCCTTCGTGTAGTAGTAGCGCTCGCCCTGCTCCACCTCGCTGACCAGCTGGGCGTAGAGCTGGCGGTGGTCGATGCCCTCAACGTCGATCTGCCCGTCGGGTTCCAGGATAAGGAACCGGCGCGAGCCCGAGCGGTCGCTGAGCAGCTGTCGGCTGTTGCTCGTGCCGACGAACGAGGCGATGCGCGGCAGCTGGTTGAAGTTGGTCTTGTAAGCCTTGACAAACGAGGGGCGCAGCGTCTGCATCAGCGTCTTCAGGTCGGGCATCTTCTTCACCGGCAGTTTGTCGAACTCGTCGATGTTCACCAATGCGAACTCCACCAGCTTGCGCTCGGCATTGCTCTTTGAGGCGAGGTTGAAGTCGTCGGTATAGTACGACTCCAGCTCGTCGGGCAGCAGTTCGTGGAAGAATGTGCTCTTGTGCAGGCCCTGCTGCGGACTGACAAGCAGCAGCATCACGGCATTGGCGTGACGGTCGTCGATGCCAAGCCACTGGGCAACGACGGCGCGCAGCCAGATGCGGAGCATGCGCTGGCAGTAGTCCGAGGAGTTGATGCGCGCCGCGAGGGGTCCGACGCGGTCCTCACCGTCCCACGTGCCGCGCACCGAGTCGAGCCACTCGGCCACGGGGTGGTAGTCGCGTGCCATCTCAGAGCGGATGCGCTGCTGGACGAGGCTCTTCAGACAGTAGACCTGCCCGTCGTCCTGCACACGGTTCATAATGGTGTTCATCTGTCGCTCGTCCACGGGCAGCCACTCTCCCGTCCCGTCGCCCCGTCGGCGGTACTCGTAGCTGTCGCGGATGACGTTGTGGCGGAACTCGAACTCCCGGCTGACGAAGTCGGCCATCTCGCGGATGGGACGAAGGAACCCCATCTTGCGCTGTTCGTAACGTGACTGCTCGCCGGCGTCCTTCGTCGTGGTGGCGAGGTCCAGATTCTGGTGAAGCAACTGGTTCTGTGCTTCGAGCTGCTGGATGAGTGTGTTACACTCCACCAGCTTCTTTGAAATGTTGAGTAAAGACATCATACAATAAAGGTGTTTTTAATAGGTTTACGGCTGCAAAGTTACAACGCAAGGAGGCTTTTTGTAAGCGTTTTACCCCTGAAAAACAGCACTTTAGGGCTATGTCGCAAGCGCGCCGCCCTACCGTTCTCACGCACCGCTTTTCCGGTCGCAAGGCGGCGGTTTCTGTTTTGCTGACCTTGGTCAGCAGCATTGCGGATGTAGGTCGGTGATGTTGCTGACGAAGGTCAGCAAATGATGAAGCGTACTTTTGAGACAAAAAACTTGCGGGTTTCGACAAAAAAACGTACCTTTGCAGCAACAAACCAAAAGCCATATAGAAAGATGAAGAAAGGAAAGGCCATTCACTTCAGCGTTCACCCGACGCCAATGAAGCCAGGCGACACGCAGCAGACCTACCACGTGCGCCACTGCCAGGACTACGTGATGCACAGCCGCGAACTGCGTGAGCACATCAACAGCTACACCCTCATCTCGGAGGGCATGTTCGAGATGTTTCTCGACACCCTGAAACGGGAGATTGCCGAACAGCTGCTGATGGGCCACGGCGTACACTTAGACGGCATCGGCCGGTTCTGCCTGCAGCTCGGTACCAAGAAAACGAAAGACGAACAGGGGCGCTGGCGCACAAAGACCTACACCGCGCCCAGCCAGCTGACGGGCCACGAGGTGACAGTGGACGGCATCTCGTTCGTGCCCGACAAGGAGATGCTGAACCGCCTGCAGGACGGTGCGCCCCACTTCGTACGCGACAAGGGAGAATACGAACAGGAAGTGCCTCGCGGCGAACTGCTGAAGACGCTGGCCGACTACTGCCAGCAGCACGGTTCGTTCACGCGCCGCGTCGTCCAGCACCTCTTCTGCCTGTCGCGCTACAAGGCCGACCAGCTGCTGACCGACCTCGTCAACGAGGAGTACCCCAAATACTACCGTCAGAAGGCCGGCACCACGTGGGTGTATCGCAAGACGGGTACATGACGAAACGACGCTTCACCACAAACGGCTGGCGGTCAGTCGGTTTGTAGTGATGTGAAAACGTGATGACCACGCAAAGAAGGCTCAGCTCAGGCGTGGTCACGGTAATTCTGAAATAATCCCTCCCGAAAGTTTGCGGATTCAAAAAGAAATTCGTACCTTTGCAGTCGTTATGGGTAAAGGAAAATTAGCGAAGTTTGCGGATATGGAGACCTACGGGAACGTGTTCCAGTATCCGTTCTCGACCTACGAGGAGCATCCGTTCACGATGCAGGGCCGCTGGCGCAGCGACTACTTCGGCAACGACAACACGATAGTGCTGGAGCTGGGCTGCGGCAAGGGGGAGTATGCCGTTGAGCTGGCACGCAACTACCCGGAGAAGAACTTCATCGGCGTGGATATCAAGGGGGCCAGGATGTGGACTGGTGCCACACAAGCCTTGAACGAGGGACTGAGGAACGTGGCCTTCCTGCGCACGAACATTGAGATTATCGACCGCTTCTTCGCACCCGACGAGGTGCAGGAGATCTGGCTGACGTTCAGCGACCCGCAGATGAAAAACCCGAGGAAGCGGCTGACATCGACCTGGTTCATGGAACGCTACCGCCGGTTCCTGACGGACGGGGGCACCATCCATCTGAAGACAGACTCGAACTTCCTATTCACCTATACCACCTACATGGTGGAGAAGAATACACTGCCCCTTGATTTCCGCACGGAAGACCTGTACCACGACGAGCTGTCGGCACAGAATGTGGAGCCTGCCACCCTCGCCGTACAGACCTACTACGAACAGATGTGGATAGCCCGTGGGCTGAACATCCGCTACATGCGCTGGCACCTGCCCCACTCCACCCCGCTGGCCGAGCCTGACGTGGAAATAGAACTCGACGAGTACCGGTCATACCACAGAAACAAACGAAGTCCAAAGCGCACTTCGTGCTAAATAATAAATAATAAAGAATAAAGCGCACTTCGTGCTAAAGAATAAAAAATAAAGAATATGAAGAAGCTACTTACCATTATTGTTGCCATAATGCCTCTGGCAGCGCTGGCACAGTCCATGAACGTCAGTGTTGACTCTGTCGGTATGTTGGCCAAAGAGCTGCCTGACAGCGTGCGCTTCAAGGTGGCAGAGTTGAAGGTTACCGGCCCGCTGAACGGTGCTGACTTGAAGCTGCTCTCTCAGATTGTCACCCGCACGAAGACCAACAAGAAAGTGGCCGACGAATGTCTGGTGAAGAGCATCGACCTGAGCGAGGCAGTGATTACCGAGGGCAAGGAGGGCATGAAGACAGAGAACAACACGCTGACCACATCGCTGTTCTCAGGGGCCAAGAGCTTAGAGAAAGCCATCCTTCCTCAGAACATACTGAACATCAGCCGCAACTGCTTTGACAACTGTACCAGTCTGCGCGAGGTGATTATCCCCGACGGTGTGGTCACCATAGGCTCCGATGCCTTCAGCGACTGCACAGCACTCAGCAGCATCCACCTGCCCAAGTCGCTCACAAAAATCGAGCACGATGCCTTCGAGCAGTGTACCAGTCTGACTGAGATAGTGATACCCGAGAATGTCATCGAGATAGGCAATAACGCCTTCACAGGCTGCAAGTCACTGGCCAAGGTGGTTTTCAACGGCAACAACATCCGAGCATTCAGCCCTGGTGTATTCATGGAGTGTGAGAGCCTGTCGGAGATTTCCGTCCCTGAGAGTGTCAAGTCGTTGGGCAACAACGTATTCAGAGGTTGCACAGCTCTGGGCAGCATCAGCTTAGACGATGACCTCACCGAGATAGGCAATTCGGCTTTTGAGGACTGCACCAGCCTCGCCTCCATCGGCATCAGCAAGGTGGAAAAAATAGGCTCCAATGCCTTTGAGGACTGCACCAGCCTGAAGTCAATGGACGTGGAAGGAGTGAAGTCCGTTGGCAACGGTGCCTTCCAGCGTTGCACCAACCTGCAATCCGTCAGTCTGCAAGGCTCATTGTCGGAGATTGGCAACAACACGTTCGCCAACTGCACCAGTCTGGAGACCATCAGTCTGCCGGGCAGCATCAGCAAGATAAAGAGCAGCGCCTTCACGGGCTGCAAACGCTTAGGGGCCATCGAGCTGCCCTCGTCACTGAAGGAGATCGGCGACCATGCCTTCGAACACTGTACAAGTCTCAAGAGCATTGTTATCCCTAACATGGTGAAGTCGATGGGCAACAGCGTCTTTGAAGAGTGCATCTCCCTCGACAGTGTAGAGATCAAGGGATTCATCGGCGAGATAGAGAACGATGCCTTCCGCCACTGCCACAGTCTGCGCACCATCGTCATTCCCGTTTCGGTGAAGAAGATCGGCAGTGAGGCCTTCGAAGAGTGCAACACACTGACAGCCGTCATCCTACCCATCACCCTGCAGAGTATCGGCAGCGATGCCTTTGCCAAATGCGCCATGCTCAAGGACATCGTCATCCCAGCCGCCGTCAAGGAGATTGGCTCAGATGCCTTCAGCGAGTGCAGTGCGCTGACAACTGTTGAGCTGTCCGTCGGTCTGAAGAACATCGGTAGCGGAGCCTTTGCCAAGTGCGTCTCGCTGCGCGAGGTGGACGTCAAAGCCCCCCTGCCCCCGAAGATGGCAAAATCGACGTTCAAAGACGTTGTCCTGGCCGCCTGTAAGTTCTACATCCCCAAAGGCTGCAAGAACATCTACATGCAGGACAAGCAGTGGCAGAAGATGCCGCAACTGCTGGAGCGATAGACCGAAAAACTGTAAATCTGTAAATACTTCAATCGAAAAACAAACAACGTGACACTATATCCGAAACTGATTATGGACGCGCTGGCAACGGTGACGTATGCCGGCACAAAGAAAAACCTGGTAGAAAGTGAGATGGTGGCCGACCAGCCCGCCATCAAAGGCAATCATGTGAAAGTCGTACTGGAGTTCCCCCGCGACACCGACCCCTTCCTAAAGTCAACCGTCAAGGCCGCCGAGGCCGCCATCAAGTACCACTGCGGACAGGACGTAGAGGTAGAGATAGTAACTGAGTTCAAGACCCAGCCACGTCCCGAAGTAGGACAGATGCTGCCTGGGGTGAAGAACATCATCGCCGTCAGTTCAGGCAAGGGTGGTGTGGGCAAATCGACAGTCGCCGCCAATCTGGCCATCGCGCTGGCCCGCCTCGGCTACAAGGTGGGACTCTTAGACACCGACATATTCGGCCCCTCCATGCCTAAGATGTTCGGCTGCGAGGATGCCCGTCCATACGCTGTCAAGAAAGACGGCCGTGACCTCATCTGCCCTATCGAGCAATACGGTGTGAAGCTGCTCTCGATAGGCTTCTTCGTGTCACCCACGACAGCTACACTGTGGCGCGGCGGTATGGCTACGAGCGCACTGAAACAGCTCATCGCCGATGCTGACTGGGGCAAGCTTGACTACTTCATCCTCGACACACCTCCAGGTACCAGCGACATACACCTGACACTGCTCCAGACGCTGCCCATCACTGGTGCCGTCATCGTCTCCACGCCCCAGCAGGTGGCACTCGCCGATGCCCGCAAGGGTATTGATATGTACCGCAATGACAAGGTGAACGTGCCCATCCTCGGACTCATCGAGAACATGGCGTGGTTCACACCCGCCGAACTGCCCGAAAACCGTTATTACATCTTCGGACGTGAGGGCTGCAAACAGTTAGCCGAGGAAATGGGTGTACCTCTGCTAGCACAGATTCCGCTCGTACAAGGCATCTGCGACAACGGCGACCAGGGCACCCCCGTCGCACTGAATGCCGACACGATGACGGGTCAGGCCTTCCTCTCGCTGGCCCAGGCAGTGGTCACTGTCGTCAACCGCCGCAACAAGGAACAGCCCAAGACCAAGATTGTGGGAATGAACAAACCAAAATAACTAAAAAGAACAATGAAAAGACTACTGCTGACACTACTGACGATGGTCAGCCTTGGTGCTTTCGCCCAGAGTGCCGATAAGCTCTACGAAGAGGGCAAGAAACTGTATGACGCCAAGAACTATACTGCAGCCTTTCCGAAGTTGAAGGCCGCCGCAGAGAAAGGCCACAAAAAGGCACAGTACCGGCTGGGCCGCTGTTATGACAAAGGAAATGGTACGACAGAGAACGACCAGCTGGCCTTCCAGTGGTACGAGAAATCTGCCCGTCAGGGACACGCCAAGGCACAGTACCAGCTTGGCAAGTGCTACAAGGATGGAGAAGGTGTGACCAAGAACCGCAAGAAAGCCTTCGAACTGTTCATGCAGGCCGCTAAGCAGAAGAATGCCGACGGTGAGTATGCCGTAGGAAAGGCCTACTTCAAGGGCAAGGGTGTCGATGCCGACAAAACCCAGGCCAAGAAGTGGTTGTCACGTGCCGTCAATAACGAGAAAGGCGGCAAGGATGTATTGGCCGACCTGCGCAAGGATGCTGCCGAGGGTGACGAAGATGCCAAAGCCATGCTGGCATTGATTGGCAAATAACGCCCTTTGTCAAAAAAATAAGTCTTCCGTATTGGGACTCGCCATCTGCAGGGCTATTGTTGATATGTTCGGAGGTGAATTCTTCATGGATTCCGAACACGGAAAGAAGAACATTGCCTCTTTCTGGTTCCCCTGCGAGATGAAGGACATCTATAAGGATCTATAACTAAACGACGCATCACTGCTCAATCAGCCTGACAGTCTTATCGCCAGGCTTGAAGAGCAGACCAGTACACTTCAGGGCATCGGCCTTATAGGGCTTCAGCTCTATTTTTTCCCAGTTGATTTGGTCCGTACGCTGAGCCAGAGGAGCATGCGGTATCAGCGAGCCGTCGCGCACCAGGATGATGGCAGGTATCTTACCCGCCACGATGGTCTGATAGCCACTTCCATACACCTTGCCCGTCTGGTAGTCTATCCACTTGGTGCCCGAGGGGAGATAGACCGTGCGCTCGTTGCCGCTCTCCATCAGCGGTGCCACGAGAATCTGCGAACCAAACATATACTCATCTTCAACAAGCCAGGCCCCCGGATCTCCGGGAAACTCGACGAGCAGGGCACGTACCATCGGCAGGCCGTGCTCAGAGCAGTCTTTCGCTTGTGCATAGACGTAGGGCATGAGACGGTACTTCATCTCGGCACACTCGCGGAAGGCCTTTGTGAACGACTCTGAGATGAGCCACGGCTCGGTGGGAGGAGCTCCGTGGGCACGGGTGTGGCTCGACAAGAAGCCGAAGGGCAGCCAGCGACGGTAGATATCCTCAGGCGAGGCGGTGACAAAGCCACCCATGTCGTGGCTCCAGAAAGAGAATCCGCTGAGGCCGAAAGACAGGCCGCCACGCAGGTCGCCCAGCATGCCGATATTATTAGTAGCCGCATCGCCGCCCCAGTGCAGGGCATAGCGCTGAGAGCCTGCCCAGGCAGAACGTGCCCAGATGATGCCCTCGCCGGGATACTGCTGCTCTACGGCCTCCCAAAGGGCCTTGTTGTAGCGCAGGGGATAGAGGTTGTGCTCGTAGAGGCCACCCTTGCCGTTGTGGTAGATGCCGTTGTAGGGAGCCGCCTCGCCAAAGTCGCACTTGATGGTTGAGACACCCTGCTTCAACAGGTTCGTAATCTTAGACTGGTACCAGCTGACGGTCTTGGGATTGGAAAAGTCGAGGATCGCATCCTCCACAGGCATACCTCCGTCTGCATTATGGACGTGAAGATCGTCTCTGACAATCTCACCAAAGAAACGGTTCTTGGGCGTGAAGTAAGGCAACTGCCACAGACAGGTATGGAAACCGTCGTTGGCCAGCTGACGCAGCATGCCCTCTGGGTCAGGGAAACGGTCCTTGGCGAACTCGTAGTCGCACTGCCAGTCGGTGCCGAACCAGCCCGTGTCGAAGTGGATGACGTCAGCAGGAATCTTGTGCTGGCGCAGTTTCTTGGCAATGTTGAGACCCTCTTCCTGCGAGAAGTAGGTGATGCGGCTCATCCACGTGCCGAAGCTCCAGAGCGGCAGCATGGGCGATTTGCCGGTGATGTCGGTATATTCGTTGAGGATTTCTTTGGGAGAACCAAAAAACACAAACAGATCTATCTGCTCGTCGGCCATAAACAGGCGCTGGGCACCGATGTAGGAGGCGCCGAAGTCGGCAGTGACGGGTGCCGAGGTGTGCATGAAAATGCCGTAGCCTCGGTTGGAGAAGTAGAATGGCACGGGCTTGTACATGCCGTCGGTCTCAGGGCCCTGCGGGTCGGTGACGCTGAGGTGTACCTTCTGGCCCACCTTATTCAAAGAAGTGAACGACTCGCCGCAGCCATAGATGCGCTCGCCGGGCGAAAGCAGGAAAACGGGATTGACGCTGCGCGAATTGTCGGAGCCACGCTTGATGAACGAGAAGGGCAACAGCTTCACCTGCGTGGAGTCGTTGTCTATGATGTGGCGCGTCTGTGTCAGCACCTTGCCCTTGGCATCCTTCAGCACCAGCCGGAAGGGGTAGCGCTGAATCTCGATGCAGCCATACTTCGTCTGATAGGCTATCTTCTTATCGTCGGCAGTGGTCTTCAGATCTCTGTCCAGGGTCCGCAGAACAGGCAACTTCTTCTTGAATGCATCGCAGAACATCACATCCTGTGTATCCTCGATCCTTTTATATGCAGGCGATGACTCCATCCTGATTCTCGCCGTCCTTGGCGTGATAAATTCTATCCAGATCCGTAGTGACGGGTCGTTCTCATAAGCGGCATCAGGGAAATCGAGCATCTGCATACGGACGGGCCAGTAGCCATTGAGGTTGAACGCCTGACGCGGACTCATCCGGTAGCGTTTCCACTGTACGAAGCCCATACCCCGTTCCGTATTGAAACCGTCAAGCGAGTCGGCCAGGAAATAGGTGTTCGACAGGTCGTAGAAGTCCGTCGAAACGTCCTTTTGCATACACTGCAGGTACTGCACGCCTGCGTTGGTCTGGAGCTGGGCACTCATTGTCATCGGGCTACAGAGAGAACAGATGACACCAATCATTCTAAAAGCACGTGTAATCATGGTGGCAAAGGTACAACTTTTTTTCGTAACTGCAAAAAGAGACAAAGGTTTTATGATATATAACATCAACGGAGGCTCCAAACCGACCGTCTGGAGCCTCCGTACACTGCGCGTCTGGAACTTTTAGTCCAGGCCGAAGAGGATCTTCAGTCCGCCATCGACACCTGAGAAGCCCATGAAGGCAAGGCTCAGGAGACCGGCTGACAGCATTACAATAGCCATACCCTGCATGCCTTTGGGAACCTTGACCAACTCCAGCTGCTCACGCATACCCGCAAAAACCGTCAGCGCCAGACCGAAACCGATGGCCGTCGAGAAAGCATAGACCACGGACTGCAACAGGTTGAAGTCCTTCTGGATGACAAGGATGGCCACGCCGAGAACAGCACAGTTGGTGGTAATCAGCGGCAGAAAGATGCCCAAGGCCTGATAAAGAGCAGGCGACACCTTCTTCAGCACAATCTCGACCATCTGCACCAATGATGCGATGACGAGGATAAAGGCAATGGTCTGCAGATACTGTAAGCCAAAGGCATCGAGCACGTATTTCTGTACAAGCCACGTCACGATAGTGGCCAGCGTCAGCACGAAGGCCACAGCGGCCGACATGCCCAACGAGGTGTCAATCTTCTTGGATACGCCCAGGAACGGACAGATACCGAGGAACTGCGCCAACACGATGTTATTGACGAAGATGGCACTGATGAATATAAGTATGTATTCCATATTTTCTTTTTATACGTTTCTGAGTTTGTTGACAATGGCGATGAGAAAGCCGAGGGTGATGAACGCACCCGGAGGCAAGACGAAGAGCAGAATGTTGTTGGACTCTGGCAGCAGAGTCAGACCGAAGATACTCCCACTGCCTAACAGCTCGCGGCAGATGCCGAGGAGTGTCAGTCCGAGGGTGAAGCCCAGTCCGATGCCGATGCCGTCGAACAACGAGGCAAAGGGAGAGTTCTTTGCTGCAAAGGCTTCGGCACGTCCGAGGATGATACAGTTGACCACAATCAACGGGATGAAGAGTCCCAGCGCTGCGTCAATGTCAGGAAGGAAGGCCTTGATGACCAGTTGCAGGATGGTGACGAAAGCAGCAATGACGACGATGAAGACGGGGATGCGCACCTTATCGGGGGTGACCGACTTCAGGCATGAGATGACAAAGTTTGTGCAGATGAGCACGGCCATCGTAGCCAGACCCATCGACATGCCGTTCATAGCCGACGTGGTGGTAGCCAGCGTAGGACACATACCAAGCATCAAGACAAACGTGGGGTTGTCTTTGACGATGCCGTTACGGATGATACTTATATAATTCATAATCTGTTCTTTTCTTATTTATGTTGCTTTGAAGCTCCTGTCTCCGCGTCAGCAGCGGGTGTGCTCTTATAAGCGTTATAAGCATTGTTCACAGCGAGCAGGAAGGCACGGCTGGTAATGGTCGAGGCAGTGATGGCATCCACCTGTCCGCCGTCCTTCGAGACCGTCAGCGGTTCGGCCGGGGACTTGCCGATGATGTCACCCTTCTCACCCTTCTGGAACCACTTGTCGGCCTTGGCTCCTAAACCTGGGGTCTCTGCATGTTCGAGCAAGGTATAGCCCAGGATCTTGCCATCAGGATCGAAGCCAACAAGCACTTTCAGGTTGCCGCCGAAACCTCCGGTGGTCGATTCCACAGCAGCACCGAGGTCTGTACCTTGGGCGTCCTTGACTTGATAGATAACATAGGTCAGTTCCTTGCCTTTGGCATCGTTCTGCTTCACCTCGTCTTTCTTGGCGACGACCAAGTCATTACACACCATGACGGACTTGATTCCGTCGGCCAGCGCCTTCTCTTTCTGCTGGGCAATGGGACCTTCTGTCAGGTGGTTGATGTAGGCTAATATGCCGCCCATGACGACAGCCACGCCGGTGAGCACCAGCACCATATTCGTAAGTGTGGATTCAAGTTTCTTCATTTTGCTACCTCCCCGAAACGTTTTGGTTTCACATAATTGTTAATAAGAGGTGTAAAGGCGTTCATGATAAGGATGGCGAACGACATACCCTCGGGATAAGCGCCCCAGTTGCGGATGACAACCGTCAGGAAACCGATGGCAACACCATAGATGATCTGTCCCTTCGGCGTCATCGGTGAAGTCACATAGTCAGTAGCCATGAAGATGGCACCGAGCATCAGACCACCAGTGAGTATCACAGAGAAAGGATCGGCATAGGAAGGATCGGCCAGATGAAGCAGACCGGCAAAAACGAACACTGTGCCAATGATAGACACAGGGATATGCCAGGTGATAATCTTGCGCCACAGCATGAAAGCAAAGCCCAACAGCAGAGCCAAAGCACAGATTTCGCCCATAGCACCCACACCGTCGGGATGGTTGCCGAGGAACAGGTCGAGTGACGAGGGCAGCTGGTCGAGCACTGAGGCATCGCCGCTCTTGATGGCTTCCTTCATAACAGAAAGCGGTGTAGCGCCGGTTTCAGCATCGAGATAGCTGCCTATCTGTCCTGCCTTCGGCCACGTGGTCATCTGTGCAGGGAAGGCCACCAACAGGGCGGCACGGCCTACGAGGGCCGGGTTAAAGAGGTTGTTGCCCAGTCCGCCGAACGGCATCTTAGCAAAGCCGATGGCGAAGACAGCACCGATGACGATAATCCAGATAGGCAGGTTGGACGGCAGGTTGAATCCTAAGAGCAATCCCGTTAAGATGGCTGAGCCGTCCATGATGGTATTGCGCTTTTCCTTCAGTACATATCTGGTGATAGCCCACTCCAGGAGGACGCAGGCAGCCACACTCGTCGATAGAACAACGACCGAGCCTAGGCCGAAGTAGAAGAACGAGACGAGGAGGGCAGGTACGAGGGCGATGATAACACCGTACATGTTGCGCTCTACACTGTCTGTTCCGTGGGCGTGTGGCGATAATGATACAATTAATTTTCCCATTTTTATTTCTTAACGTTTCTGTTTCTGATAATTCCCATCACAGTAGTCTTGCCCTGACGGATATTGTCAAGGAGCGGACGGTGGGCAGGACAGGTGAACTGGCACGAGCCACACTCAATGCAAGAGGTGATGTCCTCATGCTCGGCACGCTCCCAGTTCTTCACTTCAGAGAGTTTGGCCAGCAGGTAAGGCTCCAGCCCCATCGGACAGGCATCAACGCACTTGGCACAGCGGATGCAGGGCTGCGGCTCCTTGCGACGGGCCTCGTCGTCACTGATGATGGTCACTGAGTTTGTACCCTTGCAGACGGGCACCTCCGTAGAGGTCAGGGCCTTACCCATCATCGGACCACCAGCTAACAGCTTGTTGTCACCCTCAGGCATGCCGCCGCAGACATCGATAAGATCCTTCATCGGCGTACCCATGCGGACAAGGAAGTTGCCTGGATTCTGCAGGCGCTTGCCAGTGACGGTAGTATAGCGTTCGAAGAGCGGCTTACTCTTCATAACTGCCTCATAGACAGCGTAGGCAGTACCTACATTTTGAACAATTGCTCCAACGTTTACAGGAATAGCTGGCGGAGCAGGAACCTGACGGTTGATGACAGCATCGACGAGCTGTTTCTCACCACCCTGTGGGTAACGTTGCTTCAGGGGAACGACTTCGACGGTATAGTCTGAGGAAGCAAACGCCTCAGCGCACTTCTTGGTCAGCAGGTCGATGGCAGCGGGCTTGTTGGTCTCTATGCCGATATAGCCGCGAGTGACCTTGGCCGCCTTCATCAGCAGCTCCAGTCCAACGATGACTTCGTCAGCATGCTCCATCATCAGACGGTAGTCGGCAGTGATATAAGGCTCGCACTCCACGGCATTGATAATGACACACTCGGCCTTAGCCGTCGGCGGCGGGGTCAGTTTGATAAAGGTGGGAAAACCGGCACCGCCCATACCCGTGACACCAGCCTCCTTCACACGGCTGATGATCTCCTCGGGGGTCAGCTCTGGATGTGCCTTTAATGTCTCCAGCTTGTCGCTGCGGTCGATGGACTCCTCCCACTCATCACCCTCTACATTAATAATAATGGCAGGCTTTCGATAGCCCGTGGCATCGACAGCGGTATCAATCTTGAAGACCGTGCCGCTGACAGACGAATAAATAGGAGCGGAGACAAAGGCACCGGCATCAGCAATCTTGGTGCCGACCTTCACCTTGTCGCCTTTCTGGACGACAGGCGACGCAGGCGCACCGATATGCTGGCTTAAGGGGAAGATGGCCTGCTTAGGCAGTGGGGCCACCTTCGTGGCAACCTCATGGGTCAGTTTGTTCTCTTCGGGGTGGATGCCACCAATACGGAATGTCTTGATTTTCATGCTTCTTCCTCCTTTCTCTCTACAGGTTTGGGAGCCGGGAAATTCACGGCTACAATGGCGTGGGTAGGACAAACGGCCACACACTTGCGGCAGAGCCGGCACTTCTCCGGGTCGATGTACGAGCAGTTGTTGCCGACGGTGATGGCACCGAACGGACACTCACGCTCACACTTGCTGCAACCAATGCACGACACCTTGCAGGCCTTCATGGCAACGGCACCCTTGTCCTTGCTGACACAGCTGACATAGACCCTGCGCCCTTTCGGTCCTTTCTTACGCAGTTCGATAATCTGACGGGGACAAGCCTTGACACAGGCACCGCAGGCCACACACCTCTCCTCGTCAACCACAGCAATGCCCGTCTCAGAATCAATGCGGATGGCATCAAACTGGCAAGCCTCCACACAGTCACCACAGCCTAAGCAGCCAAAACCGCAGGCCGTCTCACCGGCACCACAGGCATTCATGGCAGCACAGCTGCGGAGACCAGCATACTCGGCAATACGCGGACGGTTCTCACACGTGCCATTACACCTCACGACAGCCACTTTCGGCTCGCCATTGGCAATAGCCATACCCAGCAGGTCAGCTACCTTTCCCATGACATCGGAACCGCCCACAGGACAGTTCAGCCCATCGATGGAACCGGCATCGGCACCTTTGACCAGGGCATCAGCCATACCTCCGCAGCCGGCAAATCCGCAGCCGCCACAGTTGGCACCGGGCAACAGCTCATTGACCTGCGCTATGCGGGGGTCTTCATAGACAGCAAACTTCTTGGAGCACAGGAACAGCACAAGAGCTGCCACAAGACCTATGGCTCCTAAAACGATTACTGCAATCAGGATGAAATTCATAAATGTTTGTTTTTTATATGTTTTTACTATCTTCTATCTGAAAAGAAACACGCCGCCCTATGCGGTCACGCAACAGCCAAAGCAGAAAGTAGTAGGGTGCCAACGCCCCTACGCCAGACAACGCTGCCACACCCTCGCTGTCCGTCAGCCATAGAACAATGAAAAGAACAGCCACAAGCACGGCGAAAGGCAGGACGAAACCCAGCAGCAGAGCCAGTCGTGCCACATCGTCGGAGACAGACACTACCACTTGCTGGCCCACCCTGTAAGCGGAACCGTCGGCACTGCTGACATCGACGATCTTCTCCTTAGCCTCAGAGACATGACAGTGGGCAGCCACCTTGCAGGCAGCACAGGCAGAGGCCTGAAGGATACGAACTTTGACGTTTCCACCGGCAACACTGTCAATAATACCAGAATGACTAATCTTACTATTCATTATCCAGATCAGCAGACATAGCTGTAGTTTGCAATTGCAAAGGTACAAAGAAAATGGGAATAAAGAATCATTATATCAGTTTTTTTCAAAAAAATGACCGTAATCGTTTGCAAATACAAATCTTTTTGCTACTTTTGCGGACGAATAGAAATCCACATCATGAAAACTACAGAACAAACACTCCAGCAAATTGAACGTGCAATCCGCAAGATAGCCGAGAAATTCCCTGCCAGTCAGGAGTCCAACACCATGACCGACATCCACGTCCGCGTCACCCAGGAAACGGGTGAGCTGATGGCTTTTGACGATGATGACAATGAGATAACCCGCTGCGTCGTTGAGCAGTGGATTGACAACAAGGATGATGATTTCTATGAGCAGGCAGTCACCATTATCCGTCGCTGTCTGACCAAGCAGAAAGCCAACGTAGAGAATATGGGTATCATGAAGCCCTACTCGTTCGTTCTGGAAGATGATGACAAGGAATCTGTCGGAGAACTGTATGTGGTGGATGATGACACCGTCATTATCGACACCGAGCTGATGGCCGGACTTGACAAGGATCTGGACGAGTTCTTTGAGAACCTCATCAAGGAATAGGCTGCTCAGAAAGGTGTTTTTTCAACAAACATCAGGCTGTCATCAACAACGAACGTGCTTAACTGGCCGAAACGGTCGTCATCGCTGGCGTATTCCAGTACCCGGATTTCGTAATCACTGGTAATAGAAAAATAGGTTTCCTGCTCACTCACCTGCAGGTTAGCATCTGATATCACCTTAGGTGCATACAGCAGCAGCTTATCAACAGGATAGCACTCGTTGTCAAGCGAGTAGAGCCATAGTTCGTACTCATCTTCGGTCACATCGGCAGCAAGCAGCACCAGTCGCAGTCCCATTGATTCCGGCAGTGCAATGGCCTTGGGAGTATCCCCGCCTTCTAATTCCAGGAAGGTCACAATAGACTGAGGCACGATGGTGAAGTTGGGAAGGCTCTTCACATAGTCCTCAGAGTAGCTCAGAGGCAGCGACTGTATAGCCAGACTGTCATAGTAGATGTGAAAGGGGCTTTTGTCCTCCAGGTCAACACCTCTCAGCTTCAACTGCCGCAACGTCTCTTCGGCATAAATGCTGTCTATCTTACGCTGGAGCACTTCGGGCGACGTACGCCGATTGCCACAGGCGGTCATCAGGGCAATCAGGAAAATAACGATGCACAGACTTGAAATCTTCATACCGTATTCTATTAGAGTCCGTCAATGCCGTCAGCATACATGCTAATGGACTTGTCATCACGCTCGTCATCACCCATCTCGATGAGGGGATGCATGTCGGCCTGATCTAAATGAACACCCATTCGCTGCAGGTTCTGGTTGGTGAAGGTCAGTTCAGCCCCGAACAGGCATATCGTCCATGAAATCTGCACCCACAGCATGAACAAAGGCAGGGCAGCAAAAGAACCATAGATGGCATTGTAACCCGTCACCCAGATCTGGGAATGGACATAGAACAGCTGCAGCCACTGGATACCCACACCGGCAATTATGCCAGGTACTATGGCGCACCGCCAGTTGACATAAGTGTTAGGCATGGAAACATACAGCCCGACGAACAGTGCAGAAAGAAGCACGTATGGCGAGAGACCGAGCAGCCGCCTCACAACCGTGCCAAGCATCAGGAAGTCTGGCATGCTGCTGGCTACCGTCGTCAGCACCATGGAGAAACCTGTTGTCACGACAATGAAGATAGGAAACAGGAAGAAAGCCGCCATGTAGTTGGTGAACGAGCGATAAATGCTGCGCGAATTGTTCACCTGCCATATCTCGTTGAACGTCTCCTCGATATTGTTCACCAGCATCAGCACGGTGTAGAGCATGAAGATCAGGCCGATGCCTAAGAATATGCCACTCTTGGTATGCACCAGATAGCTGTTCACCCAGCCGATGATAATATCGGCAGCCTGAGGCTGCGAGGCCAGGATGTCACGAAACCACACCTCTATATATTTATTATAGCCGAAGCCCCTTGCAATGGCGAAGACGACGGCCAGAATGGGAACGATGGCCAGCAATGTCGAATAGGTCAAGGCAGAAGCCTTGGCCATCACCCGCTTGGCTGTGAAGAACTTGATAGTCTGTACAAGTGTCTTGCAAATATGTTGTACCAGTTCCCTCAATATCTCAAGTGTTCAGACAAAAAACGGAAAGCACTGTCCCTGTAAGCCGGGTTCTGTACCGCCACAAAGACGGCGCCTATCATTTATCTACTCCGTGGGTCACCCCACGGCTGAAGCGTTCTACCCTCCACCGTGTGCCTTACAGCCCTCGGACGGACAGCCCTCAAACGATGGTTTACATGAACTTGCAGCCCCCAGATGGCACAGCACGACTGTCACCAGCCGCCTGGTGGTCTCTTACACCACCTTCTCACCCTTACCCTTTCGGGCGGTTATTCTCTTCTGCCGACACCTACTGTCACCAATAGCTTCTACTTTCGGAAGTGGGGTGTCCTGTGCTGCCCGGACTTTCCTCTCGTGCCTCCTTGGCACCAGCGATAGGCCGTAACAGTGCTTTCCGGCTGCAAAGTTAGGCATAATAATTGAAAAACACGACAATCAGGCGAAAAAAGTCTTTTACTCAGCAGGTTTCAGCAACTTATCGCCTGTACGGTTGATCATCTCGCGGCGGTAAGTTTCCGGATAGCCGGGACGCTGGACACGCTCGCCGAGACCATATTTGCCACGCTTGAAGTTTCCCTTCTCGTCAACGGGACGGACGGCCATGTCGTTGTGACGTACGATGAGGAAGGTGGCCAGCTGACGCCAGCGGGCAATCATGTTGTCGGCCTGTTGGCAGGTATAGCCGGTCAGGAAGCTCACACGGTCGGCACCATCCTTGGTCAGAGCCGTCTGCTCAATGCCCTTTTGTGTGGTGAAGTAGGCTTTCTCTAAAGAGTCGCGCACCTGCTTGAGGTCGGGGAACAGAGCGCTGTAGCGTGGATAGACCATGTTTGAAACCCAATTCTCCACCCAGAAGGCGTTGTCCATTGAGAAGGTGATGTCGTCGGCACCCATACCGCTATAGCAGTCGGGCTGTCGGGTGGCACAGCAATAGACAGGTGTGTAGGCCACCATATTGGGGTCGTCGTTGCCGAACCAGAAGCAGCCGCCAATCTCACGGGGCAGCCACGAGCGCATCTGAGACACGAAAGTCCAAGCGGTCTGCTGGGTTGAGGTAGGACGTTCATTGTAGCACTTTTTGCCGTCAACCTCAAAATAAAGGGGTGTCACACGGTAGGGCATCTGCCAGATACCACCGCCGATGTCAGCCTTGTCCTTCGACTGGTCGGAAACGTCGAACGGCGTACCTTCGAAATGGTCGCGCATGGCCATCTGTACATCCTGAACGGTCAGCAGTTTGTTGGGCTTCACCCACAAGGGCATCACCTCGGCATCGGCATCGCGGCCCTCGGCCCAGGGGATGTAACGGTCCATGCCGTCGGCGTAGCGGTTGAAGAACTGCCAGACACGGGCATCGCAGATGCGGCGGCCTGAGAAGTCGGGCTTGGCGTAGGCAGCGTTGTAGGAGAAGTCCTGGTCGTTCTTGCCCGTGTACCAGCCCATCAGACGGGCGTAGCTCACGACGTTCTTCGACCACAGCACGGTCTCCAGGCCCTTCTTCTCTTTCTTGGCAGGCATGAAGGTGGTGATGCGGCTCTGGTTGGCATGACCGCAGATCATGTCATCGGGAATGCGGCGAGCCACCCACACGGTGCGACCTAACTGCTTCTTGGCGGCGGGTTTCAGCGTGTTCTTCACGGAGTCGGGCACCCAGGCGCCCATCATCTCCATAATCCAAGCCTCGTTGGGGTCGCAGATGGTAAAGGTTTCGCCTTCGGAGCAATAGCCATACTGCTCGACGAGCGATGTCATGATGCCGATAGCCTCTCGAGCGGTCTTCGAGCGCTGCAGGGCGATATAGATGAGTGATCCGTAATCAATGATACCCGTCGTATCAACCATCTCCTCGCGACCGCCAAAGGTGGTTTCGCCGATAGTCACCTGCCACTCATTGATGTTGCCAATGACGTTGTAGGTTTCGGCAGCCTCGGGAATCTCGCCAAGATACTTGTTAGTGTCCCACTCATAGACCTTGCGCATGTCTCCCGGCTGATGCTTGGCGGCAGGATAGTGGTACAGCCACATGAAGGCACCGTAGCTGTCGGCATTGTAGCTACAGATAACACTGCCGTCGGCTGAGGCTTTCTTGCCTACTATAAAATTGGTACACGCATTTACATCTGAGAAAGGACAGTTGGCAATGAGCAACTGAAGAATCATAGCAAAGGGAAATAATCGTTTCATTTTGACTGGTTTGTTAATACTATGCTGCAAAAGTAATTGTTTTTTCTTAAACGGCCAAAGGATTAATGAATTTTCATATTAATCATTTGCAGGTATCGGCATTTCTCAGTAACTTTGCAGGCAAAAATTGCGAACGAGCTATGCTTAAACAATTATATATACGCAACTTCACGCTGATTGACACGCTTGACATACAGCTGCATCCTGGTTTCTCGGTGATAACCGGTGAGACAGGAGCGGGAAAGAGTATCATACTCGGTGCCATCGGACTGCTGCTGGGACAACGTGCCGACTCCAAGTCCATCAAGCAGGGAGCCGACAAATGTATCATCGAGGCACATTTCGACCTGGCGCGTTATGACATGAAACCGTTTTTCGACGAAAACGACATAGAATACGATGCTGATGACACCATTATCCGCCGCGAGCTGACGGCAGCAGGAAAAAGCCGTGCTTTCATCAATGACGTGCCTGTGGCATTGGCAACGCTCAAAGACTTGGGCGAGCAGCTGGTAGATGTTCACTCTCAGCACCAGAACCTGCTGTTGCAGAAACAGGACTTCCAACTGTCTGTCGTCGATATCATCGCTGATGACATCAGGGAGCGGCAGGTCTATGCAGAAGCATTCAAGAACTATCACGAGGCACTGCGCCAACTAACGACCCTGAAGGAAGATATCGAACGCAGCAGACAAAACCAGGATTTCCTCCAGTTCCAATATAACGAACTCGCCGGAGCAAGGCTGGTGGACGGCGAACAGGCAGAGTTGGAACAGAAGAGCGAGACCATGAGTCACGCCGAGGACATCAAGAGTGGGCTCTACGAAGCCGACAATGCCCTGTCAGGAGAAGGCACTGGTGTCATCACGTCACTCCGTTCAGCCATAGCCGCCATGAAGGGCATCAGCCGTGTGTTCCCGACAGCCAAGGAATTGGCAGAACGGTTGGATACCACCTATATCGAGCTGAAGGATATTGCAGAAGAAATTGGCAGCAGTCTGGAGGACGTGGATTTTGACCCTGCCGAGTTTGATGCCGTCAACGCACGTCTTGACCGTATATACGACCTACAGAAGAAATATCGCACTGACGACATAGCCGGGCTGCTGGCCATGCTGGCCAGTCTCAGACAGAAACTCTCCAACATAGAGAACAGCGACGAAGCCCTGGCGGAACTGCAGGCCAAGTGCCAACAGATGAAGGGCACCGTCCAAAAAGCTGCCGATGCCCTGACAAAGCTACGCACAAAGGCTGCCCGACAGATAGAGAAGGAGATGCAGCAGCGTCTGGTGCCGCTCGGCATGCCCAACGTGCGTTTTGCCATCACCATCGAGCAGACCGAGCTGGGACAGAACGGACAGGACAAGGTATCGTTCCTTTTCTCAGCTAACACCTCTACCCCACTCCAACCAGTGTCACAAGTGGCTTCTGGCGGCGAAATTGCCCGTGTCATGCTCTCACTCAAGGCCATGATTAGCGGTACCGTCAAGCTGCCCACCATCATTTTCGACGAGATAGACACTGGTGTCAGCGGTCGTGTGGCCGAGCAGATGGCCCAGATGATGCAGGAGATGGGCAGCCATGAGCGGCAGGTCATCAGCATCACCCACCTGCCCCAGATTGCTGCCCTCGGCACCTCCCACTATAAAGTGGCAAAGGCGGAGACCCCAGACGGCACCACCAGTACCATGACGGAACTGAGTGCTGACGAACGCATCACGGAGATTGCCCAAATGCTCAGCGGTAGTGATGTGTCAGCTGCCGCCATAGAAAACGCGAAAGAACTGCTGAAGATAAAATAACAGATTGAGTAACAGGACTATGAAACGTTTATACCTTATATTATTCACTATTAACTTTTCACTTTTCACTTGCTTGGCCCAGCCTGGCTGGATTAAGAAAGCGACAAAGTCGGTATTCACCTTGAAGACATTCAGTGCCGACGGCACACTCATTGGCAGTTCGAGCGGATTCTTCACTGGCAGTCAGGGCGAGGCCGTCAGCAGTTTCGCTCCGTTCAAGGGAGCAGCGAGTGCCGTGGTCATCGACACCCAGGGAAAGGAACTTCCTGTAGAGAGCATGCTCGGTGCCAACGACACCTACGATGTGGCCAAGTTCCGCGTGGCATCCAGGAAGACCCAGCCCCTCACCATCGCCACAACCAACGCCACGGCTGACATGCAAGTGTGGCTGTTGCCCTACCGTGAGACCAAGAGCATTCCACAGTGCACCGTCCGAAAGACGGAAATCTTCCGTGACAACTATGCCTACTACACGGTAGCCCTGAACATGCCCGAAGGCACTACGGGCTGTCCGCTGATGAATGAAGCCGGCGAGGTTGTCGGACTCATGCAGCAACCCTACAACCAGGGGGATACGCTGTGCTATGCTGTCAGTGCTGTGTTTGCCGACTCCATGAGAATCAACGGACTGAGCCTGAACGACCCCGCGTTGAAGAGTACGTTCATCAAGAAGGACCTGCCAACAGATCTCAGCCAGGCCCTCCTGACACTTTACATTGGTCAGGCCTCGCTCGACTCTGCCAGCTTTGTCCAGATGACAGAAGACTTCATTGCACGTTTCCCCAATGCCCCTGACGGTTACACATACCGAGCACAGACAGAGGCCGGCGGCAAGGACTTTGCCGCCGCTGCCAGCGACATGGAGCAGGCCATCAAGGTGGCCGACAAGAAGGACGAAGCCCACTTCAACTACTCGAAACTGATTTACCAGAAGGAGATCTACATGAGTCAGGATCCATTCGACGCATGGTCACTCGACAAAGCTCTCGCCGAAGCACAGGAGGCCGAGCGGCTGAACCCGCTACCCGTCTATCGCCACCAGCAGGCTGTCATCCTTTACGCCCAGAAGAAATACTCTGAGGCAGCCGACATTTATGCCACACTCTTTGATAGTGACCTGCGCTCGGCTGAACTGTTCTATGAGGCATCGCGATGCAAAGCTGCACAGAACGACACCGTCGGACAGATAGCCCTGTTAGACAGCTGTATGACCATGTTCAATAAGCCTTACCTGAAAGAAGCAGCCCCCTATCTCTACGCCCGCTCACAGTCTCTCATGGATGCCAGACGCTACCGTGAAGCCGTCAACGACCTAAATGAGTACGAGAAGCTCATGCAGGCAACCGTCAATGCCAATTTCTACTACACCCGTTTTCAGGCTGAGGTTGGCGGACGCCTTTATCAACAGGCACTCAACGACATCGACCGTGCCATACAGATGGTTCCCGAATACGACCTCTACTACGCTGAGAAAGCTTCACTCCAGGTACGTGTCGGGCTCTATGAGGAAGCAGCCGCCACTGCCCGTGAATGCATCCGAGTAGCTCCTGACCACAGCGATGGCTACCTGTTCCTCGGCATAGCCCAGTGTCTGACCAACCAGAAGTCAGAGGGTGTCAAAAACCTGCAGAAAGCCAAGGAATTAGGCGACTCGCAGGCAGATAATTTGATAGATAAATACTCAAAAGAGTAGCAGTTGGTGATTTCCCCTTTTTCTATCACCTTTGCACACAAATCCAGAAATAAACGATGAAAAAACTGTTTTTATTTGTACTTGGAGCACTGACGTTTGCAGCCTGCCAAGAGTCCTTAGAAGAAAAAGCCGCACGCGAGGTGAAGATGTACACCCGCAAGAACTGTCCGGCAAAGATCTCAGATACCGTTATCATGGACAGCCTGACATTTGAGGCTTCCACACACACGCTTCACTACTATTACACGATGACCGGTGCTGCGGACAGTGTAGGACTTTTGAACAAGGCTGATGCACGGGCAGCACTGTTGGCCGCACTGAGAAATGAGACATCGACGGCTGCATTCAAGGAAGCTGGCTATAACTTCGCCTATACCTACCACTCACAAAAATCGCCAAAGACAATACTCTTCGATACTGTCTTTGGCGAAAAGGATTATTCGGCCAAATAAAGGTTGTCGCCGGACTTTCAGCGATTATTCCTCAATGGGTTCCGGCTTCATGTTGGTATAGACGGTCTGCACATCGTCGAAGTCCTCGAGCTTCTCCACCATCTTGTCGATGGTCTCGCGCTGCTCGGGTGTCACTTCTTTCAAGTCATTGGGGATGCGGGTGAACTCAGCACCCGTCACCTCGAAGCCATTCTCCTCCAGATGCTTTTGGATGGCGCCGAAACTCGACGGATCACCGTAGATGGTGATGCTGTTCTCCTCCTCGTCCTCGTCATATTCATCCTCTACACCATAGTCAATCAGGTCGAGAATCATCTCGTCCATATCCAGACCATCCTTCTTTTTGAAAGTGAACACGGCCTTGTGGTCAAACAGGAAGCTGAGTGATCCCTGTGTTCCGAGGTTGCCGTTGAACTTGTTGAAGACCGAACGGACATCGCCCACGGTGCGGGTGGTGTTGTCAGTCAGTGTGTCAACGAAGATGGCAATGCCGTGAGGGCCGTATCCCTCGTAGGTCACTTCCTTGTAGTCGCTCTGGTCCTTGCCCATAGCGTTCTTGATGGCACGCTCGATGTTGTCCTTCGGCATATTCTCGCGCTTGGCGTTGGCGATGCAGGCACGCAGTGCGGGGTTCATGTCAGGCTCTGGACCGCCAGCCTTCACGGCAATGGCAATCTGCTTGCCAATCTTGGTAAATGTCTTGGCCATGTGGCCCCATCTCTTCAGCTTTGTAGCTTTACGATATTCAAATGCTCTTCCCATTGTATTTTGAATTATTACGTTATGACGTTTTATCAATATTACGTTATGACGCCATTATCTGAGCTCAGCGTTGAGCTGCTTCTTCAGGTTGGCAATCAGTTTCTGCATGATGGCATCAATCTGCTTGTCGCCCATCGTCTGGGTCTCATCCTGTAGGATGAAGTTTACAGCGTAGGACTTCTTGCCGGCGGGCAGCTTTTCACCCTCATAGACATCGAACAGCTCGACGCGCTTCAGCAGTTTCTTCTCAGTCTGACGGGCAATCTGCTCAATCTGGGCAAACTCCACGCTGTTGTCAACGAGCAGGGCCAGGTCGCGGCTCACAGCCGGGAACTTAGGCACCTCGGTGAAGGTAATCTCGTTCTTCTTCGTGGTCTTCATCAGCAGCGTCCAGTTCATCTCAGCGTAATAGACGGTGTTGTCGATGCCAAACTGCTTCTGCAGCTTCTTCGTCAGCACACCCATTTCACAGAGCACCTTACCACCACGATTCTCGATGGCGATGCCGGCGGCAAAGAAGGGATTCTCCGACTTCTTGCGAACGGTCAGGCCGGGCTTCAGGCCAATGCGGCGGAACACGTTCTCAACATAGGCAGACAGCTCGTAGAACGAAGAGTCTTCGTCCTTGTGTGCCCACGAACCTTCCACGCGCTTGCCCGTCAGCCACAGTCCCAGGTGGTACTGCTCCTTGTAGGCCTGCATGGGGTCGTCGTCATTCTTCTTCTCAGGGTCGAAGTAATATACGTTGCCAAACTCGAAGAAACGCAGGTTCTGGTTCTTGCGGTTGGCATTGTGGGCAATGCTCTCCAAACCGCCATACAGCAGCGTGGCACGCATCACGTTCAAATCGCTCGATAGCGGATTCAAAATCTTCACCAGCTTGTCATGTGTGTCGGCATAGTATGCCGACTTAGTCAGCGAGTTGTTCAGTATCTCGTTGAAGCCCTCGCCCACCAGCTGCTCGCTCACCAGGTTGGCCAGCTTATGCTTGCGGTCCTCATCGCCTTTGATGACGAGCGAGCCTTTCAACTGCGTGGGAATCTCCACATTATTATATCCGTAGATGCGCAGGATGTCCTCTACCACGTCGCACGGGCGCTGCACGTCAACGCGGTAGGCAGGCACCTCCAGCAGGAGCGTCTCAGCATTCTCGCTGAGTATCTTCATCTCCAACGACGCGCAGATATCCTTAATCGTCTGATGAGGTATATCCTTACCAATCAACGACTTGACATAATTAAAGTCAAGCTCCACTTTAGCATTCTCAATGGGTGAAGGATACTCGTCGCGAATCTCCATCGACACCTTTCCGCCAGCCAGTTCGCGGCACATGATGGCGGCCTGCTTCAGGGCGTAGATAACGCCATTGGGGTCGATGCCGCGCTCAAAGCGGAACGAGGCATCGGTCGACAGACCGTGACGGCGGGCCGACTTGCGAATCCAGGTGGGATGGAAGTAGGCACTCTCGAGAACCACGTTCTTCGTCGTCTCGTAAGTACCACTACCCCTGCCGCCAAACACGCCGGCGATACACATGGCATCCTCAGTGTTGCAGATGGCCAGGTCGCGGTCGGAGAGCTTATGCTCAACACCGTCTAATGTCTGGAACGGCGTACCCTCGGGCATGGTCTTCACCACAATCTTGTGGCCCGTCACCATATCGGCATCGAAGCAATGCAGGGGCTGACCATATGCGAACATGATGTAGTTCGTGATGTCAACAATGTTGTTGATAGGACGCAGGCCGACAGTCGTCAGGCGCGTCTTCAACCACTCGGGCGACTCCTTCACCTCGCAGTCGGTGATGCTGACGCAGGCATAGCGGCGGCAAGCCTCGCTGTTCTCAATCACCACATCGATGGGCAGGTCGTTGTTGTCGACCGTAAAAGCCGACTCGTCAGGACGGTGCAGCGAGGTTTCGTAACCATTCTGCTTCAGCCAGGCGTAGAGGTCGCGGGCAACGCCCCAGTGACTTAGGGCATCGGCACGGTTGGCGGTGATGTCAATCTCAATCAGCCAGTCGCTCTCCAAGTTATAATACTCGGCGGCGGGCTGACCAACAGGTGCGTCCTCGGGCAGCACGATGATACCGTCGTGAGAGGTACCCACGCCAATCTCGTCCTCGGCACAGATCATGCCGCATGACTCCACGCCGCGCAGTTTCGACTTCTTGATGACAAACTCATTGTCGCCGTCGTAGAGCACACAGCCCAAGTCGGCAACTATCACTTTCTGTCCGGCAGCCACGTTGGGGGCGCCGCAGACAATCTGGCTCGGCTCGCCTTTGCCTAAGTCGACGGTCGTCACGTGCAGGTGGTCGCTGTTGGGATGAGCCTCACAGGTCAGCACCTGTCCTACGTACAGTCCCTTCAGACCGCCGCGGATGCTCTGCACCTCTTCAAGGGCATCAACTTCCAGACCCGTCGACGTCAGCGAGTCGCATACCTGCTGCGGCGTCAAGTCAAAGTCGACATAGTCCTTCAGCCATTTATAAGAAATATTCATAACTAATTCTCAATTGTCAATTATCAATTATCAATTATCAATTATCAATTAAAAAAGAAACGACTGGACACTGAGCTATGCCCGATGTCCAGTCAGTGTCTTTGCGAACTTTAAGGAAAGACTTAAGCCTCTGCGGGAGCTTCCTCTGCAGCAACGGCCTCAGCAGCCTTTGCAGCCTCTTCCTCAGCCTTAGCGGCAGCGGCAGCAGCTTTCTTGTCGGCTACCTTCTTTGCAATTTCCTCATTCACCTTCTTCTCGGCATCGAGAGCCTTAGCAGCAGCGTCCTTCTTGGCCTTGGCCTCAGCATCAGCGATCTTTTTCAGACCGTTCTGCTTGTCAGCCTTCCAGGCGTCGAACTTCTTCTGTGCAGCAGCCTCGTCAAAGACGCCCTTCTTCACGCCACCCTTCAGGTGCTTCATCAGGTACACGCCCTCACGGCTGAGAATGTTGCGTACTGTGTCTGTGGGCTGGGCACCAACCTCAACCCAATAAAGAGCACGCTCGAAATTCAAGTCAACTGTGGCAGGATTGGTGTTAGGATTGTACATACCAATCTTCTCAGTAAAACGACCATCACGTGGTGCTCTGGCATCGGCGATGACGATACGGTAAACAGCATACCCCTTGCGACCGCCGCGCTGCAATCTGATTTTTGTTGCCATTGATAATAATAAATCTTTAAATTTTGTGTAATAAAATTGAATTTCCTGCTATTATCTCGTAATAGCGGGTGCAAAGGTACTACTTTTTGGCAAAAAAACCAAAATATTGAGGAGATAATTTTCATATTTCACAGATTTTGTGTAATTTTGGAGCATGGAACAGACGAAAACCGAGCTTTCGATACTTATACCCGTCTATAATACTGTCTGTGTTGACTTTGTACGCCAGCTACAGCAGCAGGCAGCCGACATACTAAGAGAGTATGAAATTATTGTAGCTGACGATGCTTCCACTGACCAGGCTTGTATAGAGCAAAACCGGCAAATTCAGGAAATGTCACACTGCCATTATATAATAAAAGAGGTGAACACCGGTAGTGCCGCCACGCGCAATTTCCTGGCCAGACAGAGTTGCTATCGCTGGCTGTTGTTCCTCGACTGCGACATGCAGATTACTGACCGGCAGTTCATCAGCCGCTACCTTGAGCCATGTTCCTCGCCCGTCGTCAACGGCGGACTCTGCATCGTCCTTGACGACAGCCTCAAGCACACCTGCCTCCGCTATCGGTACGAGAAGGCCGAGGAACCCAACCACACACCAGAACGCCGCCAGCAGCAGCCTTATCAGTCGTTCCGCTCCACGAACTTCCTCATCGACCGCGAGGTGATGCTACGCATACCCTTCGACGAGCGCTTCAAGCACAGCGGCTATGAAGACGTGTTCTTCGGAAAGCAGCTCAGACTTCATGACATCAGCATCAGCCACATCGACAACCCCGTATTGATGACCGATTTTGAAGACAACCCTGCATACGTTGCCAAGATTGAGCGCAGCCTGCACACCCTCCATGACTTCCGTTACGAGCTGCAGGGCTATTCACGTCTGCTCACGCTGGCCGAGGGCATTCACCTCACTGCCGTCCGTAGCTGTCTCGTGCTTTTTCACCGTATCTTCGGGCCGCTTATGCGTCGCAACCTCTGTGGCAGTCATCCTCTGCTGACCATATTCAAACTCTATAGAACAGGTTATTATTTATCTATTAAAGACTAAAGCTATTATGACAAGAAGATTTGCATTTAAGATGAAGCTGAAGCCCGGCTTCGAAAAGGAGTATCAGAAACGCCATGCTGCCATCTGGCCCGAACTGGTGGAAATGATCAAGGAACAGGGTGTGGGCAACTACAGCATCTATTGGGACCGCGACACCAATCTGCTGTTTGCCTACCAGGAGTGTTCAAAGGAGGGCAACTCGCAGGACACCGAGAACGTGGACCCCATCACACAGAAATGGTGGGACATGATGGCCGACATCATGGAGGTCAATCCCGACAACTCACCCGTTACAATCCCTCTGGAAGAGGTGTTCCACCTGGATTAGTCGGTCATCTCACGGTCATGTGAAAGCAGCCCTGCTTCACCTCGTACTTGATGTAGCAGCGTCCCTGCTGGCGCATGTCGCGCAGCACCTCTGACAACACGAACTTCAGTGTGTCGTTACGCACTTCACGACGGTGGGGCCCCTCAGGAGGTTCCACCGTTTCATAGCGGTTGTAGCAGATATCGAAAGTCGTGCCGTAGAGATGGCAGGAATTCTCCGTGGCATTGCCGTTGAAGGTACGCAGTCGTGCCACGTCCTCCTCCGTCCTGAGCACGCTGGTGACTATCAGGCGATGCAATGGCACGCCTTTGACATACAGGGAGTCGAAGAACGCCTCTCCGATGTCTTGCAGCAGTACGGCAGCACGCGGTACGAGATAGGGGATGCTCAACCGGAGCGGGTCAACATGATAATAGGGAGAAGCGGCCACATAGACCAGTTCCTTCTTGCGGGCCTCAGCATCGGCACGATTCCTGACAGGCGACACCCCCCACTGCTGCGCTGCCACTAACTGAACGGCATTGGTATCGGGGAAAGCCTCCTTGTAATTGGGCACGCTCAATATACGATGTGGGGTGAAGCCTGTCGGCAGAGGCTTCGCCTGACGGACATCGGCTGACGGCTTGTCAGCCGGTACATGACCGGCAATGGCAAGATATGTCCAGCGTACCACCGCCAACACCAGTGTAACGATGATAAACCCCTGCAAATAGCTCTTCTTCGTCAGTCTCATAGTTTATCAGCGCAACCTTAGTGCATCGCCTACGCAGATGTCGTAGTCGGGTTTCAGCTTGTTCATCTTGTAGAGCGACTTCAGGCGGATGCCGTAGGACTGGGCGATGCTGTACATCGACTCACCCTGACGGACATAGTGCAAGTGGTTCTTGTACTCCTTGGGGGCTCGCTTCTGCTTCTTCTTCAGCCAGATGATTTCACCCTCTGTCAGACGTTCGTCACGGTCACGCTCATTATACTTCGCTATCTTCTTGTACGAGATGCCTATCTCCTCGCCAATAGCACGGAACGTGTCACCACGGCGAGCATAGAGGTAATAGTTCTTGTTGTATATCCTGATGGGATGCAGCTGCTGTCCGTTGACGGCATGATCCTTGGTGCGCTCGGTCATGAAACGGTCATAATCCTTGGCCGTATCGTATTTGTAGAGGCGGTACAGCTGTATCAGCTCTATCAGCTGGTCGGCATACTTGGGGTTGGTAGCATAGCCAGCGGCCTTCAATCCACGTGCCCATCCCTTGTAATCGGTAGGCTGAAGACTGAAGAGGCTGCGGTAGCGCTGACCAGTAGCCAGAAATTGCGAGTGGTCCTCAAAGGAGTCAAAGGCGGTGTCGTAAGCACGGAAGCACTCGTCCCGAGCGTCATCATCTTTATAGACCTTACGTCCAGTCCACCCATGACATTTGATGCCGAAATGGTTGTTGGAGCGGAGCACCAGGGCACTCTGCCCTGCCCCACTCTCGAAGATGCCCTGTGCCAGCGTGATGGAAGCCGGTACCCGCCAACGTCGCATCTGCTCGATGGCAATATCCTTGTATTGGTCAATATATTGCTGGTAGCGTTCGTTCCACTTCATCTGGGCAGAAGCGGAGAGTGCCGTCAGCAGAAACAAAGAAAACAATCCTTTACGCATAATACTCCTATTATTCAAATGACAGTTTGGCCAGCCGCTGGCGCAGCTGTTCAGCCTCCGACTTACGGATGCCCAGCTTGATCTCGCAGGTGTTGTCATAGGTCTGCGAGACTATACGGGGTGACATCTCCTTGACGATACGCATCACGTCATTCATCATGGGGTAGGCAAAAGAATAGTTCACGACCTCCTCAACCTGCCGCGTCACCACTTCCGCATGGGCAATGGCATCGGCGGCTGCCTCGCGATAGGCTACGATAAGCCCGCTTGTACCCAAGTTGACACCGCCGTAGTAACGGACGACCACGATGAGGATGTCAGTCAGCTCGTTCGAGTTGATCTGTCCCAGGATGGGCTTGCCTGCTGTCGATGACGGTTCACCGTCATCGTTGGCACGGAACTCCTTACGCTCCGGCCCTAACATGTAGGCATAACAGACATGGCGGGCATCATAGTATTTCTTACGATACCCGTCAACCAGCGACTTCACCTCATCGACGGACTCCACATGATGGGCAAAAGCGAGGAACTTGCTCCGCTTCTCGGTGTAGTAGCCCTCGCCTGTATCGGTTATTGTCTTAAACTCATCGGTCATGCCAGCTTGTGTATCACCAGGCCCGAGCGCAGTTTCGGTTCAAACCACGTAGCTTTCGGCGGCATAATCTTCCCCGAGTCGGCAATATCCATAATCTGCTGCATCGAAACGGGATAGAGAGCCAGAGCGGCCCGCATCTCACCGGAATCGACACGACGCTTCAGTTCAGCGAGACCACGCAAGCCACCCACGAAATCGATACGCTGGCTGCTGCGCAGGTCGCCGATGTTCAGGATTTCGTCGAGTATCAGACGGCTTGAAATGGCCACATCCAATACGCCGATGGGGTCGCTGTTGTCGTATGTTCCCTCCTTGGCCACAAGACTGTACCAGTGCTGGTCGAGGTAGAGCGAGAATTCATGCAGACGGGCGGGCTTGTAGATGTCCGTACCCTTGTCCTCGACAGTAAAGTTCTGCTGCAACTTTTCCAGGAACTGGGCTGATGTCAAACCATTTAAGTCTTTCACCACACGGTTATAATCGAGGATAGTCAGCTGCGAAGCTTGGAAGCACACTGCCATGAAGTAGTTGTACTCCTCATCGCCACGGTGATTGGGATTCTGCCGCTGCTTCTCTGCACCTACCAGGGCGGCAGCCGCCGAACGGTGATGGCCGTCGGCAATATAGAGCGACGGCATCTTGGCGAACTCTTCGGTGATAGTTGCCATATCCTGGGCATCGCTGATAACCCAGAACTGGTGACGGAAACCGTCAATGGGGGCAATGAAGTCATATTCAGGCTCGGTCTGTGCATAACGCATGATGAGCGCATCAAGAACGGCATTGTCGGGATAGGCGAAGAACACCGGCTCGATGTTGGCATTGTTCACGCGGACGTGCTTCATGCGGTCCTCCTCTTTGTCTCGGCGCGTCAGTTCGTGCTTCTTGATGCGTCCCTTCTGATAGTCATCGGTATGGGCACCCACCACCAGTCCGTACTGTGTCTTGCCGGCCATGGTCTGGGCATAGATGTAATAATGCTCCTCTTCATCCTGCACCAGCCAACCTTTTTCCTGGAACTTCCGGAAATTCTCGGCGGCCTTCTCATAGACACGCGGGTCGTACTCCGAAGTGCCCACAGGAAAGTCAATCTCAGGCTTGATAATGTGGTAAAGGCTCTTCTCGTTATCGCCAGCTTCGGCGCGTGCCTCTTCGCTGTCGAGCACGTCATAGGGGCGGCTTTCCACCAGCTCTACAAGTTCACGCGGCGGACGAACTCCTTTGAATGGTTTTACGATTGCCATGATGTTATTTCGTTATTTCAATTTATCAATATTTCGATGTTACAAATTCGCCTTGATTTTCTCAATCATCTCTGCATACTCTGCGTCAGAGAGATACACCTTGCCGGGGTTCATCTGGAACGTGCCGCCATAATCGGGTCCATCGACATACTTCGGGGCCAGGTGGAAGTGCAGGTGCGACAGTTTGTCGCTGTAGGCTCCGTAGTTGATTTTCTCGGGGTTGAACGCTTTCTGCATGGCACGGGTTACACGAGCCACATCAGCCATGAACGCATTGCGGTCATTGTCCGACAGCTCGTTCAGGTCGTTCACATGGTCCTTGTAAGCAACAAGGCAACGGCCATGATAGGTTTGTTCCTTGAACAGGAAAACGCGCGACACTGACAGCTCACAGATTTCAATCATCAGGTCGTGCAGTGTCTGGTTGTTGGTGCAGTACAGGCACTGCTTGGGGTCACTTTGCATAATCTTTTGAGTTATTATTATTGTCCTAATTGAGATAAGTTGAGCAAAGGTAAGCAAAAAATTGGAAACTACCAAAGAAAAACTC
The DNA here is from genome assembly GCA_946186505.1 of uncultured Prevotellaceae bacterium. Taxonomy (GTDB): domain Bacteria; phylum Bacteroidota; class Bacteroidia; order Bacteroidales; family Bacteroidaceae; genus Prevotella. The sequence continues at coordinate 43,744 of CAMHNI010000006.1, forward strand.
TGTTTTTCATTGCAAGACACCAACATTTTGCCACTGGGAAATCAATCTGCGCCATCCGAACTCAATATTTCAAGCGATTAGCATGCTTCATGCTCTTGCGGACGAACTTCATTTCACGGAGTATGCGCTGCTGGCGCTTCTGCATATAGGCACTGGGATGTTTGGACGAGAATTTCCGGGGGTTGGGCAGTGTGACGGCTATCAGCGCACACTGCGACTCTGACAGTTGGCCGGCACGCAGTCCCCAGTTCTCGTTGGCGACGGCTTCGATGCCATAGATGCCCTCTCCGGTCTCAATGGAGTTGAGATAGACCTCCATGATGCGTTCCTTAGACCATAAGAGTTCTATCAGGGCCGTAAAATAGACTTCCAAGCCTTTGCGCAGCCATGAACGTCCCGGCCAGAGAAAGACGTTCTTGGCCGTCTGCTGACTGATGGTCGATGCGCCGAGTTTTTGTTTCTCAGGATGTTGCATGTTGCGCTTGGCGGCACTCTCAATGGCCTTGAAGTCGAAGCCGTGGTGACTCAGAAAGTTGGCATCCTCGCTGGCAATCACTGCAACGGGCATGTGCTCTGATATGCGGTCGAGCGACACCCAGTGGTGGCTCATCCGCAGTTCCCTATCCTCTTTCACCTGCTGGTAGCAGCGTATGAACATCAGCGGTGTGAACCAGACGGGAATAAAGCGTAGTGCCACAACAGAAAGAATCGTGGAGGCAAAGAATGCCACCACGATCCATCTTATCAGTTTCTTAATGAACTTCAAAACTATCAATTTGTCAACTCGTCAACTTGTTAACTCGTCAACTCGCAAGATTACTGCAGCGTACCTGCCTCTGCAGCCTGAATCATAGCCTGGCTGGCATAGAGGATGACTTCAACGCGGCGGTTCTGAGCCTTACCAGCAGCAGTAGAGTTGTCGGCAACGGGGTTGGCCTCGCCGAAACCGGTGGTCGAGCGAATCTGGTTGCTGCTTACGCCGAGAGACAGCAGATAGTTGGTCACGGCCTGGGCACGCTGCTGTGACAGGTTGACGTTCTTCTGTGCGCTCTGCTCAGCAGTGGATTTCTTCCAGCCGGCATTGTCTGTATAGCCCTGGACGGCAACGTCACAGTCGGTGTTGACCTTCAGCACGTTGTTGGCAAACTGTGTCAGCGAGTTCTTGGCTGCAGGCTGGAGCGTAGAGCTGCCTGTACCGAAGAGGATACCAGAGTCGAAGGTGACCTTCACGCCCTGCAGACCGTTGGCGTCAGTATAGCTTTCCACCTGAGCGTTCTCAACGGCGGCAGCCTGAGCCTTCACCTTGTCCATGTGCTTACCAATCAATGCACCTGTACCAGCACCGACGGCAGTACCAACGGCAGCACCGACAACGGTGTTACCTGCAATCTTACCTACGATAGCACCCAGGGCGGCACCACCGACAGCACCGATAGCAGTACCCTTTGTCAAGTTGTTACATCCAGCCATCACAATACCTGCACAGAGGGCGACGGCAACAGTTTTCATACTTTTCATAATTTCCTTTTTTTATTGATGTTAGACAATTGTTTTTTGACATTTACGGTGCAAAGATAATAATTATTTTGCAAATCGTATGCTCTAATTGGTTTTTTTTATGTAATTTTGCACTCAAATTGACAAATTATCAAATTATAATGGCAAAAGAACTGAAAGATTTGACCAAAAGGGCTGAAAACTACAGCCAATGGTACAACGACCTCGTCGTGAAGGCAGACCTCGCTGAGCAGTCGGCGGTACGCGGATGCATGGTAATCAAACCCTATGGCTATGCCATCTGGGAGAAGATGCAGCAGCAGTTAGACAAGATGTTCAAGGAGACAGGGGCCCAGAACGCCTATTTCCCCCTGTTAATCCCCAAGTCATTTCTGAGCCGCGAAGCCGAGCACGTTGAGGGCTTCGCCAAGGAATGCGCCGTGGTGACCCACTACCGCCTGCGTGCCAAGGATGACAAATCGGGCGTTGAGGTTGACCCCGGCGCCAAGCTCGAAGAAGAGCTCATCATCCGTCCCACCAGCGAGACCATCATCTGGAACACCTACAAGAACTGGATTCACTCTTGGCGCGACCTGCCCCTGATGTGCAACCAGTGGTGCAACGTCATGCGTTGGGAGATGCGCACCCGTCCGTTCCTGCGCACCTCAGAGTTTCTGTGGCAGGAAGGTCATACGGCTCATGCCACCCGTGAGGAAGCTGAGGAGGAGGCACAGAAGATGCTGAAGGTGTATGCCAAGTTTGCCGAGGAGTGGATGGCCGTGCCTGTTGTTCAGGGCGTGAAGAGCGAGACAGAACGTTTTGCAGGTGCCCTCGACACCTATACTATCGAGGCCATGATGCAGGATGGCAAGGCTTTGCAGTCGGGAACCTCGCACTTCCTCGGACAGAACTTCGCCAAGGCTTTCGAAGTCACCTATCTTAATAAGGAGAACAAGCCCGAGTACGTATGGGCAACATCGTGGGGTGTAAGTACGCGCCTGATTGGTGCTTTGATTATGACCCACTCTGACGACAACGGTCTGGTACTGCCGCCGAAGCTTGCCCCCATCCAGGTGGTTATCATTCCCATAGCCACGAAGCCGGAGCAGATGGAGCTGGTGAACAAAGAGGTGCAGCCCATCATCGAGCAGCTGCGCCAGAAGGGCATCAGCGTAAAGTTCGACGATGCCGACAACAAGCGTCCAGGCTTCAAGTTTGCCGACTACGAGTTGAAGGGTGTTCCCGTGCGTTTAGTTCTCGGTGCCCGCGATTTGGAGAACGGCACCATTGAGGTGATGCGCCGAGACACGCTCGAGAAAGAAACCCGTCCGCTTGAGGGCATTGTGGAGTATGTCGAGCACCTGTTGGAGGACATCCAGAAGAACATCTTCGAGAAGGCCAAGGCCTATCGTGATGCCCGTATCTACGAGTGCGACAATTACGAGGAGTTCAAGGAGAAGGTCAAGGACGGTGGATTCTTCCTCTGCCATTGGGACGGCACAGCCGAGACCGAGGCTCAAATCAAGGAAGAGACACAGGCCACCATCCGTTGCGTGCCCTTCGGCGTTGAACAGACACCAGGCATCGACATGGTGAGCGGCAAGCCTTCGAAAGCCCGCGTCATCATTGCCCGCAGCTACTGATCAAAAGTGAGCACAAGTAAAGGGGGAACCTTCACAGGCTCCCCCTTTTTGTTTGCTCATTTTCATATGCAAGATTGATGCAAATGATAATGACTCAGAAAATTAATTGTCTCACGACAATCAACTTTCGAATTAACCTTAATAATCTAATACCATGAAAAACACATTGCAAATATAGATAATTTCCTGAAAAAAAGGCACAAACGCCATTCTTTCGGAACAATATTTATTGTTTATTAAGCTTTTCGGCGATTTTATTAAGAATATTTGACGGTTTTACGAGCGCCTTGAGCCGTTTTTCATCAGCAGGAGCCAGTGCTGGTTTGCTGACCAATCGTTTCCAGCTGACGGAGTAGAATTCCGGTGTCCCCGTTTCCAGCCCCACGTTCTCTGTTCCGAAAGTCCTGAGCAGGACAATCACCTTCTGACAGCTGTCAATTTCGGCAGTAGTATTGAGCAGCATGATATCCACCCGGCAGGCTTCGTTCAGCCTAATGCTGATGGAGTCGTCGGTAAGCGCAGTCATCTGACTTTTGCCGCCCAGACTGTTGGTGACCTCGGCTTTCATGTTGGAGTCCATGAAGTCGATGAGGTCAAGCCGGTTATTGGTTGACAGGTATGCAAGGACCGAATCGGGCATTTCCTTGAATATGTTCCTGACAGCAAGCGTATCGGCCGCTGCGGTCAGAGCGACAATGGCCGTCAGACACGAAATAAGCATTCTCTTCATCGTCATATTGATTTTATTTGTTTAGCCAACTGCATCATCATCACCGCCGACAAGCCGGCAGTCTCCGTGCGCAGCCGACTCTTACCCAAGTCAACCGACACGAAACCTGCACTGACAGCCATGCGCACCTCGTCGATGCTGAAATCACCCTCAGGACCTATCAGCACAAGCGTGTCCTCATCTTCACCGAGCCGACAGAGTTCGTCGAAAAGGTTCACGCGGGGCACTTCGCTGTAACAGTGGGCGATGTAGCGGTGCCCGTTAGGATGGCTTTCGATGAACTGCTTGAACGGAGTCAGCTCGTTCACTACAGGCATATAAGCCTTGTGGCTCTGCTTGACGGCCGACACCACAATCTTACTGATGCGTTCAGTCTTCAGTTGTCGTCGTTCCGAGAACTGGCAGTTCAAGAACGACAGTTCGTCAATGCCCACCTCGGTAGCCTTCTCTGCCAGCCACTCCATACGGTCGTTCATCTTGGTCGGTGCAATGGCCAGTCTGACCCTGCCCTGCCACTGTGGCGGCTGCAGCTGTTTGTCGATAATGCGGTAGCCACAATGATGGTTGGCAGCTACCGTTACCTCGGCTCTAAAGAAGTGTCCGGCACCGTCCATCAGCATCAGCTCGTCGCCCGCTTTCAGCCGTAGGACTTTGACGGCGTGGGCCGCTTCTTCTGACGGCAGTTCATTCAGCTGTTCAGCTTGTGGTACATAGAAGAATCTCGTCTCCTTCATGGCAGTGCTGGCTATCAGTTCTTCTGTCTTCTTTTGATTTCCTCATGCAGGTACGAGGCCAGCCGGTAGTTCTCGTCAGCAACGGCCCGTTCCAGTTCCCTGTTCAGACGGTCAGTGTCCAGGGTGTTGATGGGTATGGAGATACCGGTAGTTTCGGCATCGTAGGGCGTGCTCTGACGAATCATCAGGTTCTGGTCGATGTAGAGGGGTATCTTGGCGATATAGTGCATCAGGACAGCATCGCTGATACGGATGGGGATGGGTGAATACGATCGGTTGTCAACCAGAATTACCTGGTACTGTCCGTCCTCAATGTCGTAGATGAACAGTTCCAGGTTTTTCACGGTCCTGTCACCCATCAGTCGAAGCAACACTTCAGGCAACATCTGTTCGTGTCTGGGCGTGCGATTGAAGCGAATAGCCATCTGCTCGCTCATAGCCTTGTCACAGATGATGCAAACAGCCCGCTTCTCATCGGCATCAGTGAGACGTACAACAGAGAAACCGTTGCTTCCAACAATCTCCGACAGGTCCTTGTAAAACAGCTGTATCCGGCTCATACCATCAACCATGCAGGCCTATTTCTTCTCCGGATGGAATACCAGCGCAAACGCCACTCCCACGACGAGTGCGAACCCGGCGAAGATAAACCAGCACGTTTGCCAATCACCCACAAGGAAGCCGCCTTGCCAGCTGCAGTAGTGGTTGACAATCTCACCGGCAACCAAAGTGCCGATCGTGGCACCGAGACCGTTGGTCATCAGCATGAACAGACCTTGCGCCGAAGCCTTCACCGACGGTTCACACACCTGATCGACGAAGATGCCGCCCGAGACGTTAAAGAAGTCGAAGGCCACACCATAGACGATGCACGACAGGATGAACAGCAGTACGCCAGGCATAGCCGGATTACCGATGCCGAAGAAACCGAAGCGGAACACCCAGGCAAACATCGACATGAGCATGACAACCTTGATGCCGTAGCGCTTCAGGAAGAACGGTATCATCAGGATGCAGAGGGCTTCGCTCACTTGCGAAATAGAGGTGAGCAGCGTAGCATTGTTTGCGGCAAACGAGGTAGCAACGGCTGCATCGGCCGAGCCTTTGAAGCTGGTAATGAACGGACCGGCATAGCCATTGGTCACCTGCAGCGACATACCCAGCAGGGCTGAGAAGATGAAGAACAGCGCCATCTGCTTCGACTTGAACAGCTTGAAGGCGTTCAGCCCGAACGACTCTGCTAACGATGTAGCGGTCTTTTTCTCCAATCGGCACTCAGGCAACATCGTGAAACAATAGGTAAAGAGCAGCAGGCTCAAGGCACCCGACACGAAGAACTGCATATAGGTGTACTGGAACTTGTGGGCGTTCTCAGAGAGTGTGAACGAGAATCCGCCGTCGTCCCATACGGCGCAGTTGACGAACCACATGGTAGCAATAAAGCCCACGGTTCCAAGCACGCGAATAGGCGGGAAATCCTTGACGGTGTCGAGACCGTTGTTCTTCAGAATGGTGAAAGCGGTGGTATTGGCCAGCGCAATAGTCGGCATGAAGAAGGCGACGCTCAGGGTGTACATCGCTATGAAAGCTCCCTTGTCAGGCAGTTCATTGCCGAAGCCTGCCGACGCTCCCATATACCAGCAGCAGAGCATAGCGGCACCAGCCGCAAAGTGACAGAGTCCCAAGAGCCTCTGCGGCTGTATGTACTTGTCGGCCACGATGCCCATGATGGTAGGCATGAAGATGCTGACGATGCCCTGAATGGCATAGAACCACGAGATCTGGTCACCAAGACCGGCAACTCCCAGATAGTTACCCATGCAGGTCAGATAAGCGCCCCAAACAGCGAACTCCAGGAAGTTCATCAGGGATAAGCGGAATTTCAGGTTCATAACATTTTAGGTTTTAGATTGTCATTTTTCAGTTTCAGGGGTTTTGTCTTGACAGGTTCTTGCTGGAGTTCTTCGGGCTCGCCCGCCTCCGTCTGCTCCGCACCGTCCTTCTTCGGCTTGTCTGTGTCGGCATCGTTCTGCTTCGTGCGGAACTTGATCAGCCGTATGTTCTTGACGGCCATGAGTTTCAGGGTGGTGGAGCTCTCCTTTTCCGGCTGCAGATGGATGAAGCCGCTGATTTCCTTCACCTTCCGGTCTTTCAGTTCGGGAACGCGCAACTGGTTGATGCCCGACGTTGAGATGGTCATGGCCCTGCTGATAACGGTATCGTTGTCATAGCGCATGACCAGACAGACACGTGCATTGTGGGAACCGCTCTGGTAGATGTAGTCGGCATTGACCATGAACAAGAAGGAGTCACCCTTGCGGAACGACGTGTCAGCCTGCTGTGTGAAGTCCATCCTGTTGTATGGCGGGTAAGGCAACAGCATGGCCGACAGGCGTCCCCGCCACACATCGATAGTATCGCTGCTGGAAGTCAAGTGGCTGAAGCGGTTCACCTCGCCATCAGTAGCTCCCATTACCAGTGCCTCCTCGCTCAGCCGTTTGGCCACGTTCTTGTAGATGTCGCTGAAGCGGTCGGCACGGATGTAATAATACACAAGCGACGAATCAAACTGTGCTTTGGTCACGTCATGCTTCTCCAGCACGGCGGCAAAGTAGAGCGTCTGTCTGAAATCCCGTTCCGCCTCTTCACTGTCGTTCTCACGGGCCATGGACTGAGCCAAATGGAAGTCAACAAGCAGATCCTCCATTTCGTCGGGTTGGATATACTGCGACGGGACGGTGGGCTTACATGACGACAACAGCCCGACCGCCAGCACCAGGAGTGGCAACAGGTGTCTATTCACGCTTAAGGCTGATTTGGCTGATTTCATTGCGATAGAACAGCAACAACAAGGCGACACCCACGGAGATGTTGGCATCGGCATAGTTGAACACAGGACTGAAGAAGACAAACTCCTCGCCGCCCCAGTAAGGCACCCATTCCGGCCACGTCGTGACAATCAACGGGAAGTAGAACATGTCAACCACCTTGCCCATGAGGAATGGTGCATAGCCGGTGCCGAAATCAACGAAATAGCTTGTGAAATGGGGTGAGGAGGCACTGAAGAGCATACCGTAGAACAAGCAGTCTATCAGGTTGCCTATGGCACCTGCCAACACCATCGACAGACAGACGATGTAACCCGTCCGTGCCTTTCTGCGGATTTGCAGCCACAGATAGTAGGCAAGTAGTCCGATGGCAAACACACGGAACAGCGACAAGGCCAACTTCGAGCCTATCTGCATGCCGTATGCCATACCGTTGTTCTCGATGAACGAGATGTAGAACCAGTCGAATACACGGATGCTCTCATGGAGGGTCATATTGGTCTTGACCCACACCTTGATAAGCTGGTCAATCAGGAGGCTGACAACGACGATAATCACTGCCAGCCATCCGTCAGAAAGAATTCGTTTCAGTCGTTTCACTTCTTCTCCATCATTTTCGACTCAACGCTGAGCGTGGCATGCGGAACAGCCTTCAGACGCTCCTTCGGAATGAGCTTGCCTGTCAGACGGTCAATGCCGTAGGTCTTGTTCTCAATGCGCACAAGTGCGGCCTTCAGACCCTGGATGAACTTCTGCTGGCGTGCAGCCATCGTGATGATTTCCTCTTTCGACTGCGTGGCGCTGCCCTCCTCAAGGGCTTTGTACGTTGGCGACGTGTCATCAACATCGTTAGAGTCCTGGTTGGTTATGACGGCCATCATCTGGTCGTAGTCGCGTTTTGCCAATGCCAATTTCTCGTTGATAATAGTGCGGAACTCCTCGAGCTCTTCGTCACTATAGCGTGTTTTTTCTGTATCCATAATGAAATATTAGTTTTTGATAATATTGATATTCAGTTTGAAATCGTCGAACTCCACCTCAGTGCCGTTGTTGGCAGAAATTGCGATGGAATCGGCCAAAACCTGCGTCTTGATATACTCGCCAAAGGCAGCCACCGACTTCTCCACCTCCTCGTTCGGAGCAATGGTGACGTTAATGCGGTCGGTAATCTCCAAACCGCTCTCCTTGCGGATGTTCTGGATGCGGTTGATGATTTCACGGGCCATACCCTCCTGGCGCAACTCGTCGGTGAGCTCCACTTCGAGTGCCACGGTCAGCGAACCTTCGTTGGCGACAAGCCAGCCGGGAATGTCCTCGCTGATGATTTCAACATCGACGGCCTCGACCGTCAACGGCTGTCCTTCAACCTCGATGCCGATGGTGCCGTTCTGCTCAAGCTCAGCAATCTGCTCCTGTGTGAGCGCATCCATCGTGGCGGCCACGCCCTTCATCAGCTTGCCGAACTTCTTGCCCATCGTCCTGAAGTTACACTTTACCTTCTTGACGAGAATGCCCTGTCCCTCAACGAATTTCAGTTCCTTGACATTCACCTCGTTCATGATGAGCTGCTTCACGGCCTCGATGTGCTTCTTCTGCTCGTCGTTGGCAGGAATCATGATGGCCTGCAGCGGCTGGCGCACCTTGATATTCACCTTGCGGCGCAGGGCAAGCACCATCGAGGTGATCTTCTGAGCCATCGCCATGCGGGCTTCGAGGTCGGCATCGATGAGACTGTCATCAGCCACGGGGAACCTATCCAGATGGACGCTGTCCTTCTCGCCGCCGAGGTCTTTATAGAGCTGGTCGGCATAGAACGGTGCAAACGGAGCCAGCAGCTTTGCAACGGTCATCAGACAGGTGTAGAGCGTGTCGTAGGCCGAGCGCTTGTCGTCGCTCATGTCCTTGCCCCAGAAACGCTTGCGGTTCAGGCGGACGTACCAGTTGGAAAGGTCGTCGTTGACGAAGGCATCGATGAGACGGCCTGCACGGGTCGGATCGTAGTTCTCGAGTTCCTTCTTGACACCCTTGATCAACGTGTTCAGGCAGCTGAGAATCCAGCGGTCAATCTCGGGCTTCTCATAGGCCCCATCGGCTCCATTGGCTCCATGAGGCTCATAGTCGTCCACATTGGCATAGAGTGCGAAGAAGCTATACGTATTATATAAGGTGCCGAAGAACTTGCGCTTCACCTCATCAACGCCCTCGGGGTCGAACTTCAGGTTGTCCCACGGCTCAGAGTTGGTGAGCATGTAGAAGCGAACGGCATCGGAACCGTATTTCTCAATCATCTCAAACGGGTTCACGACATTGCCGACGTGCTTCGACATCTTGTTGCCCTTGGCATCGAGCACAAGGCCAGAAGAGATGACGTTCTTGAAGGCCACCGAGTCGAATATCATCGTTGCAATGGCATGCAAGGTGAAGAACCAGCCACGTGTCTGATCAACACCCTCGTTGATGAAGTCGGCGGGGAATGCCTCGCGCTTGTCAATCAAATCGCGGTTTTCGAACGGATAGTGTACTTGGGCGTATGGCATAGAGCCTGAGTCGAACCACACGTCGATGAGGTCGGTCTCGCGCTTCATGGGCTTGCCCTCGTCGCTGACCAGCACGATGTTGTCAACGTAGGGACGGTGCAGGTCGATGCGGTCGTAGTTCTCCTTCGACATGTTGCCTGGCTCAAAACCTTTCTCCTTCAGCGGATTGGAGGCCATGATGCCGGCAGCCACAGATTTCTCGATTTCATCGTATAATTCCTCGACAGAACCGATGCACTTCTCAGCCTTGCCGTCCTCGTCGCGCCAGATGGGCAGCGGCGTGCCCCAGAAGCGACTACGCGACAGGTTCCAGTCGTTCAGGTTCTCAAGCCAGTTGCCGAAGCGGCCTGTTCCCGTTGACTCCGGCTGCCAGTTGATGGTCTTGTTCAGCTCGAACATGCGCTCCTTCTTGGCCGTCGAGCGGATGAACCACGAGTCGAGCGGATAGTAGAGCACGGGCTTGTCGGTACGCCAGCAGTGCGGATAGTTATGGGTGTGCTTCTCTATCTTGAACACTTTGTCCTGTGACTTCAGGTCCATGCAGATGCTGATGTCCAGCGTCTCGTCCTTGTCGGTCAGCTTGTCGTCGTAGGCGTTCTTCACGTAACGGCCGGCAAACTTGTTCCATTCGCTGACGTTCACGTACTTCTCAACAAAAGCGGGATCGAGGTCATCGATATTAAAATATTTGCCCTGCAAATCGACCACGGGGCGCTCATTGCCCTTCTTGTCGATGAGCACGATGGGACAGATACCGGCTTTCTTGGCCACAAAGGCGTCGTCAGCACCGAAGTTGGGCGCGATATGCACGATACCGGCACCGTCCTCAGTGGTCACATAGTCGCCGGGAATCACTCGGAAGGCATCGCCCATGGGCTTGATGGCGGGCATCAGCTGCTCGTACTCCATGCCGACGAGGTCGGCACCCTTGTAGCGGCCAACGATGCGGTAGGGAATGAATTTGTCGCCTTTCTTGAATTCGGGCATCTCGCCGCCGTCGGTGATGTTGCCCTCGGCAGGCAAGTAGGCGTTCAGTCGGGCTTCGGCCAGCACGATGGTTATCTTCTCGGCGCTGTAGGGATTGTAGGTCTCCACGGCCACATAGTCAATCTTCGGGCCTACGCAGAGGGCTGAGTTGGCAGCCAGTGTCCACGGCGTGGTTGTCCAGGCGAGGAAGTAAAGGGGTCCCCAGGCCTCCCCAAGCCCCTCCAAGGGAGGGGGTGTCTGGTTACTTGAAGAGGCGTTATCAGGCATTTCAACATCCCCTCCTTGGGAGGGACTTGGGGAGGCTTTTACCTTGAACAGTGCTGTACACGTCGTGTCCTTCACGTCGCGGTAGCAGCCGGGCTGATTCAGCTCATGGCTCGAAAGACCAGTCCCTGCGGCCGGTGAATACGGCTGTATGGTGTAGCCCTTGTAGAGCAAGTCCTTCTCGTAGAGCTGCTTCAGCAACCACCACAGCGTCTCGATATACTTGTTGTCGTAGGTGATGTAGGGGTTGTCGAGGTCAACGAAATAGCCCATGCGCTCTGTCAGGTCACGCCACTCGGCGGTGAACATCATGACGTTCTCGCGGCACTTCTGGTTGTACTCCTCGGTGGAGATATACTTTTCCGAATCCTTGTTGTCGATGTCGGCCTTCGTGATGCCCAACTCCTTCTCAACGCCCAGTTCAACGGGCAGTCCGTGGGTGTCCCATCCGGCCTTGCGCTTCACCTGCATGCCCTGCATGGTCTTATAGCGGTTGAAGGTATCCTTGATGGTGCGTGCCAGCACGTGGTGGATGCCAGGGTGGCCGTTAGCCGAGGGAGGACCCTCGAAGAATACAAATTGGGGACAGCCCTCACGCTCCAACACAGAGCGCCAGAACACGTCCTTCTCGCGCCACTGCTGCAGCACGTCGTTATTCACTTTTGTCAGGTTCAAGCCGTTGTGTTCGGCAAATCTTTTGCTCATTTTTATTTCTTTTTTATTACATTTCTCAAAAAGATGTGCAAAGGTACGAATAATTTCCGACTCCACCAAATCTATAAATAAAATTTAAGATTGAATTAAGGCAGAACAGCGCATACCGGCGCCTCCATGGCCTCAATCCGGCGTTTCCATGGCCTCAATCCGGCGTTTCCATGGCCTCGAAGCGGCGTTTCCATGGCCTCGAAGCGGTGTCTCCGCACTCTCAGCCCGGCGTTTCCAAAAACTCGAACCGACGTCTCCGCATTGTGTCTGTCTGCCGTTTCCGTTCTTCGTCAAGCCGGGCCAGCGATGACAGATGACAGATGACAGTTTTTGGAAAAGCATTGCGGATTAAATTATTATTATATATATTATAATATATATAATAATAATACTCTCTTTTCTATCTCCATTCAATAAACTGTCATCTGTCATAACTGTCATTTGTCATTTTCCTACAAATTTTAACCCGTAGATTTTGTGCTTTCAAAAATTCTTTGTACCTTTGCACGGATTTTGAAAGAACTATAAATTTATGATAATGAAGAAGCAACTCAAGAAGGTGCTCGTCCTTGGCTCGGGCGCCCTGAAAATCGGACAGGCAGGCGAGTTTGACTACTCCGGCTCGCAGGCTCTGAAGGCATTGCGCGAAGAAGGCATCTCCTCCGTGCTCGTGAATCCCAACATCGCTACCATCCAGACATCGGAGGGTATCGCCGACAAGGTTTACTTTCAGCCGGTGACCCCCTACTTCGTGACCGAAATCATCAAGAAGGAGCGTCCCGACGGCATCCTGCTGGCTTTCGGCGGTCAGACGGCACTGAACTGCGGTACGGAACTGTATCAGAGCGGCGTGCTGAAGGAGTACGGCGTTGAGGTGCTGGGCACCAGCGTCGAGGCCATCATGAACACTGAAGACCGCGACCTCTTCGTGAAGAAGCTGGGCGAGGTTGAACTGAAGGTGCCTGTCAGCCACGCCGTGGAGAACATGGACGACGCGCTGAAGGCTGCCCGTGAGATTGGCTTCCCCATTATGATTCGCTCGGCCTACGCCCTCGGCGGTCTCGGCTCTGGCATCTGCCCCGACGAGAAGGCATTCATCGAGCTGGCTGAGTCGGCCTTCACCTTCGCTCCGCAGATTCTTGTCGAGGAGTCGCTGAAGGGTTGGAAGGAGATAGAGTTCGAGTGCATCCGCGATGCCAACGACCGCTGCTTCACGGTGGCTTCGATGGAGAACTTCGACCCGCTGGGCATCCACACGGGTGAATCGATTGTGGTGGCTCCCACCTGCTCGCTGACTGAGGAGCAAGTGAAGATGCTGCAGGAGATTACCATCAAGTGCGTCAAGCACCTCGGTATCGTCGGCGAGTGCAACATCCAGTTTGCCTTCAACGCCGTGACCAACGACTACCGCATCATCGAGATCAACGCCCGCCTGAGCCGTTCGTCGGCACTTGCATCGAAGGCCACCGGCTATCCCCTCGCCTTCGTAGCTGCCAAGATTGCGCTTGGCTATACGCTCGACCAGATTGGCGAGATGGGCACCACATCGTCAGCCTACGTTGCGCCGAGCCTCGACTACATGATTTGCAAGATACCCCGTTGGGACCTCACGAAGTTCGTGGGTGTGAGCCGTCAGATTGGCTCGTCGATGAAGTCCGTGGGCGAGATCATGTCTATCGGCCGCTCGTTCGAGGAAATGATTCAGAAGGGCCTGCGCATGATTGGCCAGGGCATGCACGGTTTCGTGGGCAACGACCACACCAAGTTCGAAGACCTTGACAAGGAGCTGGCCAACCCCACCGACCTGCGTATCTTTGCCATCGCCCAGGCTTTGGAAGAGGGTTACACGGTGGAGCGCATTGAGGAGCTGACGAAGATTGACGTGTGGTTCCTGGAGCGCCTGAAGAACATCGTTGACTTGAAGCATAAACTGCAAACATACAACAAGTTGGAAGAAATACCTGATGCTTTCCTTTTAGAGGTGAAACGTGCGGGGTTCAGCGATTTCCAGATTGCCCGTTTCGTGCTGAAATCCACACAAACGAACATGGAGAAGGAGAACCTGCAGGTGCGCCAGTACCGCAAGGAGCGCGGCATCCTGCCCTCCGTAAAGCGCATACCTACCGTGGCCTCCGAGCATCCCGAACTGACCAACTACCTCTATTTCACATACACGCACACGCCCGCGTTTGGCAATCCCGAGGGTGAGCAGTACAAGCCCAAGCACGACATCAACTACTACTCGAACGACAAGTCTGTCGTAGTGCTCGGCTCGGGTGCCTACCGCATCGGTTCCAGCGTAGAGTTCGATTGGTGCTCTGTGAACGCTATCAACACCGCCCGCAAGCTTGGCTACAAGTCTATCATGATCAACTACAACCCCGAGACCGTCTCGACCGACTACGACATGTGCGACCGCCTGTACTTCGACGAGCTGTCGTTGGAGCGCGTGCTCGATGTCATCGACCTGGAGTCGCCGAAGGGTGTCATCGTCTCCGTGGGCGGTCAGATTCCCAACAACCTCGCCATGAAGCTGCACCGTCAGGGTGTGCCCGTACTCGGTACCAGCCCTGTCAACATCGACCGTGCTGAGAATCGCGACAAGTTCTCGGCCATGCTCGACAAGCTCGGCATCGACCAGCCCGCATGGCGTGCGCTGACCAGCTTCGACGACGTGAAGGAGTTCGTCAACCAGGTGGGCTATCCCGTGCTCGTCCGTCCGTCGTATGTGCTCTCAGGCGCTGCCATGAACGTGTGCTACGACGATGAGGAGCTGCACCGCTTCCTCAATATGGCTACCGAGGTCTCTAAGGAGTTCCCCGTGGTCATCTCGAAGTTCATGACTGACACCAAGGAGATTGAGTTCGATGCCGTGGCTGACAAAGGCGAGGTGATTGAATATGCCATCAGCGAGCATGTAGAGTATGCCGGTGTTCACTCTGGCGACGCCACGATGGTGTTCCCCGCCCAGCACATCTACTACTCTACCATCCGCCAGATCAAGCACATCTCACGCAAGATAGCCAAGGAGCTGAACATCTCAGGTCCGTTCAACATCCAGTTCCTGGCCAAGAACCGCGAGGTGAAGGTCATCGAGTGCAACCTGCGCGCCTCGCGTTCGTTCCCCTTCGTTTCGAAGATTCTGAAGCGCAACTTCATCGAGACGGCCACGAAGATCATGCTCGATGCGCCCTACGAGCGTCCCGACAAGAGCGAGTTCGACATCGACCGCATTGGCGTAAAGGCCAGCCAGTTCTCGTTCGCCCGCTTGCAGAATGCCGACCCCGTACTTGGTGTAGATATGTCATCAACGGGTGAGGTTGGCTGCTTGGGTGACAGCTTGAACGAGGCTCTGTTAAATGCTTTGATAGCAACGGGTTATCGCCTGCCTAAGAAGTCGGTGCTCATCTCTTCCGGTGATGCCAAGGGCAAGGTGTCGCTCCTGGAGCCTGCCAAGGAACTGGAGAAGAAGGGATTCGATGTCTATGCTACCGGCGGAACGGCAAAGTTCTTCAATGAGAACGGTGTGAAGGCTACGCCCGTCAGCTGGCCTGACGAAGACGGTGAGAACAACGTGATGGACATGATTGCCGCCCACAAGTTCGACCTCATCGTCAACGTTCCGAAGAACCACACGAAGCGTGAGCTCACCAACGGCTACCGCATACGCCGTGGGGCCATCGACCACAACATCCCCCTGATGACCAACGTCCGTCTGGCCAAAGCCTTCATCGAGGCCTTCACCGCCATGAATCAGGAAGACGTGCAAATCAAGTCGTGGCAGGAATATAACGCTTAATCGCGGTCATCAAGCACGCGGAAGCGTGTCCTGATATGCTCCAGGGAGGCAAAGTCCAACGTCACGGTCTTTGCCTCTTCTTTTTCGGCCTCACAAGCCAGGAGCGTGTCGCCCTTGGTGTCGCAAACCACACTCTCGCCGATGTAATGGCAGAATTGGTCGTCACCAACGCGGTTGCAGCCAATCAGGTAGCACTGGTTTTCAATGGCTCGCGCCCGTGTCAGCACGCGCCAAGCCTGCTGGCGGCTTTCCGGCCAGTTGGCGGCGACAATGATGGCATCGTACTGCCCTGCCGTGCCGTAACGTGCCCAAAGGGGGAAACGCAGGTCGTAGCACGTCAGCAGCAGGAAGCGACGGCCTTTCCATTCGACGATGACGTGCTCACTGCCTGGAGTGATGAACCTATCCTCATGGCCGTAGGTGAACAGGTGGTGCTTGTCGTAGAAGATAGTCTCTGTCGGTGTGACAAAATAATGACGATTTCGGTAAAGTCCGTCATCTGTACGGATTAGCAGGCTCCCGCTGATGGCACAATGCCGGTCGCGCGATGTTTCACGCATCCAGCGCAGTGCGATGGAATCGGCGTTTTCTGCAATATCTTGCGGTTCAGTGGCAAATCCGGTGGCCCACATCTCGGGCAGCACATAGAGGTCGGAACCGGCGCTCTCTTCGAGGATGCGCTGCACATTTCTGACGTTTTCATCGGGATTAGCCCAATGCACATTGGTTTGAAAAATCGTTACTTTCATAGATAGAAGTCTTTTGTCAGTTCCTGATACCACGCAGAGCGCTCATTGGGGGCCGTCTCAATGACGCCCTCCGTCTGCTCCAATTCAGCGTGGTGCTTCATGAATGCCAGCAGATAGCGACGCGGCTGCTTCCTCGGCGTGGTCTTGACAGCACACTCGCGCACCTTGAACAGTCCTGCCAGCGCCGCCTCGCTCTCCAACAGCGGCTTGCTATCGAAGGGTATGACCACCGAGAACTCACCGTCGTCAGCCAACAGGCGCTTCACGGCTGCCATCAGGTCACGGTACGACAGAGAAGCTGCATGGCGTGCCAAAGTGCGCTGGACATCAGGCGATTCCAACGAATCAACAAAGTACGGGGGATTGCTGACGATGGAGTCAAACACAGAGGGTGGAAGGTGGAGAGTGGAAGGTGGAGGGTTCTTCGCAAAGCGAAGCGGCTGAACCGGACTGAAGGTTGTTGCGTCGGCCTCAAGGATGTCGATATTGCGGAAGGGCGAACCGGCAACATTCTCACATGCCTGCCCTACTGCACGGGCATCAATGTCAATGCCGACGATACGGGCTTCAGGGTAGCGCTGGGCCATCATCAGCGCAATGAGACCCGTTCCGGTACCGATATCGAGCACCGCCCTGCCCCCTCGTGCCCATGCGCCGAGGAGTGTCCCGTCGGTACCCACCTTCATGGCACACCGGTCTTGACGAACCATGAATTGTCGGAATTGGAAGTAGTCATTTGCCATAAACAGATGCAAAGATACACCTTTTCGTCAAAAAGAATTGTCCTTTAACTCCCTTTAACTCCATTAACTCCTCTAACTCACAAAAAAATGTGTACCTTTGCACGCTCTTAGAAGGTAAAGTATATGTTTTTAGAAAATCAGAATAACAAGGCATTCTCCATGATTGCCGACATCGAAGGAGATTTTAAGGACCTCATTAACAACGTGACGACTCCGGACGAGCTGCCTATCCTTGCCGTTCGCAATCTGGTGCTGTTCCCTGGTGTCGTCTCACCTATCCTCATCGGACGCGAATCAAGCTCGCTGCTCATCAAGCGTGCCGAGAAAAAGCAGATGGTCATCGGCATCGTCTGCCAGCGCGACCCTGAAGTGGATGAACCCACCAAGGAAGACCTCTATGAATATGGTGTCTATGCCAAGGTCATCAAGCAGCTGACACTGCCCAACGGCAATATCACGGCCATCGTACAGGCGCTCGGCAGACTGCGACTGGTTGACATCATCGGCGACCAGCCCTATTTGACGGGCCACGTAGAACAAGCCCCGGAGATTCAGCCGGAGAAGCGCGACAAGGAATTCCGTACCGCCATGCAGGACTTGCGCCAGCAGGTGAACGACTACATCAACATGAGCGAGGATATTCCCGACGAGGCCACTTTCGCCATCCAGAACATCTCGAACGACGTGATGGCACTGAACTTCACATGCTCGAACATGCCGTTCAGCATCAAGGAGAAGATGATGCTGTTGGAGTGCGAGTCGGTCAAGGAGCGTTTGTTCAACACGATGAAGGTGCTGAACCGTGAAATCAACCTCCAGCACCTGAAGGCCGACATCCGCAACAAGACCCGCGAAGACCTGGACGAGCAACAGCGGCACTACTTCCTGCAGCAGCAGATCAAGAACCTGCAGGCCGAGATGTCGGGCGGCGATAACACCCCTGAGAAGAACGAGCTGCTGAAAAAAGCAGAGAAGAAGAAGTGGCCGGAAGAGGTGGCCAAGACCTTCTATAAGGAAGCCGACAAACTGGACACGCTGAACCAGCAGAGCCCGGACTTCAACGTACAGCTGACGTACCTGCAGACGATGGTTGACCTGCCGTGGGGCGAATATACCAACGACGACCTGAACCTGAAGCGGGCACAGAAGATTCTCGACCACGACCACTACGGCATGGAGAAGGTGAAGGAGCGCATCCTTGAGCACATGTCGGTGCTGTCGCTGCGCGGTGACCTGAAGTCGCCCATCATCTGCCTCTATGGTCCTCCGGGAGTCGGCAAGACCTCACTTGGCAAGTCGATTGCCGCCGCCATGAAGCGCAAGTACGTGCGCATTTCACTCGGCGGACTGCACGATGAGGCTGAGATTCGCGGACACCGACGCACCTATATCGGTGCCATGCCCGGACGCATCATCAAGTCGATACAGAAAGCCGGGTCCAGCAATCCCGTCTTCATCCTCGACGAGATTGACAAGGTGACGCAGAACACACACAACGGCGATCCCGCCTCGGCACTGCTCGAAGTGCTCGACCCTGAGCAGAACAACGCCTTCCACGACAACTACCTTGACGTGGACTACGATTTGTCGAAGGTGCTGTTCATCGCTACTGCCAACAACCTCTCGACCATCCCGGGACCCCTGCGCGACCGCATGGAAATCATCGAGGTCAGCGGCTACATCACTGAGGAGAAGATCGAGATTGCCAAGCGTCATCTCATCCCCCGAGAGATGGAGAATACAGGATTGAACATGGTAGAGAAGAAACCGTCGTTCAACAAGGCCGCCATCGAGATGATCATTGAGCGCTACACCCGTGAGAGCGGCGTGCGCCAGTTGGAGAAGCAAATCAACAAGGCCATGCGTAAACTGGCCTTCAAGCAGGCTCTGAACGGCGAGATGCCCTACAACAAGATTACACCGACGGAGGTGGAAGAGCTGTTAGGAAATCCCCCATTCTATCGGGATATTTACCAAGGCAACGATTATGCCGGCGTGGTAACGGGACTGGCCTGGACGAGTGTCGGCGGCGAGATTCTGTTCATCGAGACCTCTCTGTCGAAGGGCAAGGCCGGCAAGCTGACGCTGACGGGTAATCTCGGCGACGTGATGAAGGAGTCGGCGGTGATAGCATTGGAGTATGTGAAGGCCCACGTTGACAAGCTCGGCGTTGACTACCGCATCTTCGACCACTGGAACATCCATATCCATGTGCCTGAAGGAGCCACCCCCAAGGACGGTCCGTCAGCTGGTATCACCATCGCCACAAGCATTGCCTCGGCACTTACACAGCGAAAGGTACGCAAGAACACGGCCATGACGGGTGAGATCACGCTGCGCGGAAAGGTGCTGCCCGTTGGCGGCATCAAGGAGAAAATCTTAGCTGCCAAACGTGCCGGCATCACCGACATCATGATGTGCCACGAGAATGAGAAGGATGTCAACGAGATTCCCGACATGTATCTGAAGGGTGTTACCTTCCACTATGTCGAGAACGTGCAGGACGTGTGGAACTTTGCACTGACAAACGAAATGGTAAAGAACCCGACAGACTTCACCATCCCCGAAGAGGAAGCAAAAGTGATGAGTGATAAGTGATGAGTGAGAAGTGATAAGTGATGAGTGATAAGTGATGAGTGATAAGTGATAAGTGATAAGTGATAAGTGAAATTCCAGCTCCAACATACAGACCCAGCAAGCGATGCCCGCACCGGCTTGATAACAACTGACCACGGCCAGATTAAGACTCCTATCTTCATGCCGGTAGGTACGGTGGGCAGCGTCAAAGGCGTACACTTCGCGGAACTCCGTGAGCAGGTGAAGGCGCAGATTATCCTTGGTAACACCTACCATCTGTATCTGCGTCCGGGCCTGGATATCCTGAAGAAGGCTGGCGGACTCCACAAGTTCAACACCTGGGACCGTCCCATCCTCACCGACTCCGGTGGGTTTCAGGTGTTCTCGCTGACGGGCATCCGCAAATTGCGCGAGGAGGGATGTGAGTTCCGAAGCCACATAGACGGTTCGAAGCATATCTTCACACCAGAGAACGTGATGGACACGGAGCGCATCATCGGTGCCGACATCATCATGGCCTTGGACGAGTGTCCTCCCGGACAGAGCGACTATCAATATGCCAAAAAATCATTAGGGCTGACACAGCGTTGGCTTGACCGGTGCATCAAACGGTTCAATGAGACGGAGCCTCTTTACGGCTACCAGCAGGCGCTGTTCCCCATCGTTCAGGGGTGTACCTACAAAGACCTCAGACAGGAGGCTGCCAAATACGTGGCCGACAAGGGTGCCGACGGCAATGCCATCGGCGGTCTGGCAGTGGGGGAACCCACTGAGGTGATGTACGAGATGATTGAGGTAGTGAACGACATCCTGCCCAAAGACCGTCCCCGCTACCTGATGGGGGTGGGCACGCCGCAGAACATCCTGGAGGCCATTGAGCGCGGCGTCGATATGTTCGACTGCGTCATGCCTACCCGCAACGGCCGCAACGCCATGCTCTTCACCTACGAAGGTACGATGAACATGCGCAACAAGAAATGGGAGGACGACTTTTCACCGATTGACCCCGACGGCTGCGACATTGACCGCCTGCACTCGAAGGCTTACCTGCACCACCTGTTCAAGGCACAGGAACTGCTGGCCATGCAGATAGCGTCCATCCATAACCTGGCGTTCTACCTGCGGCTCGTTACCGATGCACGCCAGCATATCGAGCAGGGCGACTTTACTCCGTGGAAGCGCTCGGTCATTGAACAACTTGGAAGAAGAAGATGATGAAGATAAAGAAAAAGAAGTCGTTTGCCAAGATACGCCGTCACGTCAAGCGTTATCACCGCCGCCGTGCCTTCAGTAGGGCTATGCGGCGTATCGGCCACTGGTTCCGCTGGCTCAAGGTGCTGAAATACATGAACCCGTTCCACTACCTGACGCGCATCGACCGCTATATCATCAAGAAGTTCATCGGCACGTACATCTACTCGATTATCCTGATTATCTCCATTTCGATAGTCTTCGACATCAACGAGAACCTGGCCAAGTTTACTACGAACCACGCACCGTTGCGTGAAATCGTACTCGACTACTACGCCAACTTCATCCCCTACTTCGCCAACCTCTTCTCACCGCTGTTCGTATTCATCTCCGTCATCTTCTTCACATCTAAACTGGCCGGCAACAGCGAGATTATAGCCATGCTGGCCTCGGGACTGAGTTTCAGACGACTGATGCGGCCATACTTCATCTCCGCAGCACTGATAGCTGCACTCAACTACTACCTCGGTTCGTCGGTCATTCCGCAAGGAACAATCATCCGACAGAACTTCGAGGCAAAATACAAGAACAACAAGAAGATAACCACGGCAACAAACGTGCAGCTGCAGGTTGGCAAAGGCATCATAGCATATATCCAGCAGTACGACGACAACTCGAAGACGGGCTACGGCTTCTCGTTGGACAAGTTTGAGAAGAAGAAGCTGGTGAGCCACATGACAGCCAGTGTCATCCGCTACGACACCATCAGCGACTCACGCTTCCACTGGAGGGCCAGCAACTACAAGATACGTACCCTGAAAGGACTGCGCGAGGAAATCAAGTCGGGAGCCGAAATCGATACCACCGTGATGATGGAACCCATGGACCTGGTGTTCTCCAAAGGCCAGCAGGAAACGTTCACCAGCACCGAACTGCGTGAGTATATCTCAAAACAGCAGGAACGCGGCTCGCAAAACGTGGTGCAGTACGAGGTGGAGTACCACAAGCGCATAGCCATGTCGTTCGCCTCGTTCATCTTGACGGTCATCGGTGCCACACTCTCTGCCCGCAAGCGCAAGGGCGGCATGGGACTATACCTCGGTATCGGCCTTGCACTCTCGTTTGCCTACATCCTGCTCCAGACCATCTCGGCCACCTTTGCCATCAATGCTGGCACACCCGCCATGCTGGCCGAGTGGATTCCAAACCTATTATATATATTCATCGCTTACTTCTGCTGGCGACAAGCACCCAATTAAGCGGGCAGGGGCGGTGCTTCGCACCTAAAGAATAAAGAATAAAGAATAAAGAGGCGCTTCGCTAAAGTATAAAGAACAAAGCGGTGCTTCGCACCTAAAGGATAAAGAATAAAGAATAAAGAATAAAGAATAAAGGATAAAGGATGCGGAGCACCGCCTTAAAGAATATAAACAATGAAGTTTGAAGAGACCTATCTGAACGACAATATCCTCGATGCGCTCTATGACATGCGCTTCGACGAGATGACTCCCATACAAGAGAAGTGCATCCCCGAGATTCTCGACGGCTACGACGTGCTCGGTGTGGCACAGACGGGAACGGGCAAGACTGCCGCCTATCTGCTGCCTATCCTCTCGATGCTTGACGACGGCGGCTATCCGAAGGACGCTATCAACTGCGTCGTCATGTCGCCCACACGTGAACTGGCCCAGCAGATAGACCAGGCCATGCAGGGCTTCGGCTATTACCTCGACGGCGTGTCGAGTGTGGCCGTCTATGGCGGCAACGACGGCAACCGCTACGACCAGGAACTGAAGGGCATGCGGCTCGGTGCCGACGTGCTCATTGCCACGCCAGGCCGCCTGCTTAGTCACTTGAAGGTGGGCAACCTCGACCTCTCCCGCTGCTCGTTCTTCGTGCTCGACGAAGCCGACCGTATGCTCGACATGGGGTTCTCGGAGGACATTATGAAGATAGTGGCCGAGCTGCCCAAGAACTGCCAGCGCGTCATGTTCTCAGCCACGATGCCCGCCAAGATTCGTGAGCTCGCCGTGTCGCTGCTGCACGATCCCGTCGAGATAAAGCTGGCCGTATCGAAACCCGCTGAGAAGATTCAGCAGTCGGCCTACGTGTGCTACGACCCGCAGAAACTGGGCATCATCCAACATCTGTTCAAGAACGGCGACCTGCAGCGCGTCATCATCTTCTCAGGCAAGAAAGACCGCGTGAAAGACATCACCCGTCAGCTGAAGCGTATGAAAATCAACTGCGCCGAGATGCACAGCGACCTCAGCCAGGCTGAGCGCGACGAGGTGATGTATCGATTCAAGGCCGGACAGGCAGATGTGCTTGTGGCCACCGACATCGTCAGCCGAGGCATCGACATCGACGACATACGCATCGTGATCAACTACGATGTGCCTCACGATGCCGAGGACTACGTGCATCGTATAGGACGTACGGCACGTGCCGACCGCGACGGCATGGCCATCACCTTCGTCAGCGAGGCCGAAATCTTCAAGTTCCAGGAAATAGAGCACTTCCTCGGCAAGGAAGTCGAGAAACGCCCACTACCCGATGGCCTCGGCGAAGGGCCCGAATATACCAAGCGCGAGAAAAAACGCTCCAACACACGACGCCACGGACGTTGGAACAGCCGGGGCAACGGCAAACGGAACCAGAAGCCACGAAACGGCCACGGGAAAAGAAATGAAGGGCCGAACGTTAAAAAATAACAAGCCAAGACATTAATTTGTCTATCCCAACCCGTAATTCACAAATTTTTTCCTACCTTTGCACTGGATTATAAAATGTACGCATGAAGCTCATCATCATGACTAAATCCACATTCTTCGTGGAAGAGGACAAGATTCTGACCACGCTCTTTGAGAACGGGTTGGATTATCTGCATCTGTACAAGCCTGGTACTGAGCCGGTTTACTCTGAACGTCTGTTGACACTTCTGCCTGAAGATTACTATGGGCACATCATGGTTCACGACCATTTCTACCTGAAGGAGGAGTTCAAGCTGAAAGGCATCCACATCAACAACTGCCAGACGGAACCTCCCGTCGGCTACAGAGGCAACATCAGCCGCACATGTCACAGAACAGAGGAGTTGAAAGGTGCGAAGAAAAGTTCAAACTACGTCTTCCTGAAAACAATCTTCGACAGTCAGAGCAATCCCGAGGACAAATCCACACTGACCATGGACGAGTTGCGTGAGGCTTCACGCCGGGGACTGATTGACAAGAAGGTGTATGCCATGGGAGGCATGAATCTGGAAAACATCGTTGTAGCCAAGGAGTTAGGGTTCGGTGGCGTTGTCATTTGCGGCGACCTGTGGAACCGTTTCGACATCCAAAACGGATTAGACTACAAGGAACTGATAAACCACTTCGAGAAACTTCGAAAGGCAGTAGGGTAAAAGACAATTGTAATAGATAGTTAGATATGGAAAAAAACTACATGGTCTTCTCGGGAACAGCAACGAGAT
Source organism: uncultured Prevotellaceae bacterium (assembly GCA_946186505.1). GTDB lineage: Bacteria > Bacteroidota > Bacteroidia > Bacteroidales > Bacteroidaceae > Prevotella. Next base: position 68,203 of record CAMHNI010000006.1, read on the forward strand.
ATCTGGCAGAGAAAATCTGTCAAAGTTTAGGTTGCCCGTTGGGACAACTCCAAATGACAAAGTTTTCTGATGGCGAGTTCGCTGTCAGTTATGAAGAGTCCATCCGCGGACGTGACATTTTCCTTGTTCAGAGTACATTCCCCAACAGCGACAACCTGATGGAGCTGTTACTGATGATCGATGCCGCCAAGCGTGCTTCAGCACGTACCATCAACGCCGTCATCCCCTATTTCGGATGGGCACGTCAGGACCGCAAGGACAAACCGCGTGTGTCCATCGGTGCCAAGCTGGTGGCCGACCTGCTGAGTGTGGCCGGGGTGAACCGTGTCATCACGATGGACCTGCATGCCGACCAGATACAAGGGTTCTTTGATGTCCCCGTTGACCACCTCTATGCCTCCGGGGTTATCATGCCCTACCTGAAGAGCCTGCAGCTGGAAGACATGGTCATCGCATCACCCGATGTCGGCGGTTCGAAGCGAGCCAACACCTACGCCAAGTTCTTCGGATGCCCGCTTGTGCTGTGCAACAAGACCCGTGCTCGTGCCAATGTGGTGGCTTCCATGCAGATTATCGGCGATGTCGAAGGCAAGAACGTGATCATCGTCGATGACATGGTTGACACCGCAGGAACCATCTCCAAGGCCGCCGACCTGATGAAACAGTCAGGCGCAAAGACCGTGAGAGCATGTGCCAGTCACTGCGTGATGAGCGGCCCCGCCAGTGAACGTGTGCAGGAGTCTGCGCTTGAAGAGATTGTCTTCACCGACTCCATCCCCTACACCCAACGCTGTGCCAAGGTGAAGCAGCTCTCAGTGGCCGACATGTTTGCCGAAGCCATCCGCCGAGTCATCGACAACAAGAGCATCAGCGACCTGTACATCGTGTGAGGAGTGATAAGTGAGGAGTGATAAGTGAGGAGTGATAAAATCATCGGACTGGCGTTGGCGGCTACGCTTTTTGTCGCATGCCAGTCCGATACATATTCTATAAAAGGCGAGGCCCCTGAATTTGCCGACGGAACCGAACTCTATCTGACGCAGGCTGTCGGAGAGCATCATGTCATAGACACGGTAGTAGTGCGTGACGGACGCTTTTCCTACAGTGCCCCTGCTGACGAACAGCTGTTGTGCCTCGTTCCGTCCGGAACGTCAAAGCCCGCCCTCTACTTCTTCGCCTGCCCAGGCAACGTCTATGTGGAGCTGTCACCTGAGGAGGGACAATCCCGCGTCTCAGGAACCAAGGTCAACAATGAGTGGCAGGCACTGAACGACACGGTGGCCAAGTACGACCATCACCTCCGCAGCCTCTTCGAAACAGACAGCCTCTCACTCAGAAAGACTTTCGCCGAGACAGAACAGCTATACACCACTCTGACCCGGCGAATCAATGAGGCGGCCCTGCGCAATAAGGATAACGCCCTGGGCCGCTTTATCGACAGTCATTACTTACCGAAATAGCGCTTCAGCAAACCGGCAAAGCCTGCACCATGACGGGCTTCGTCCTTTGCCATCTCGTGAACGGTATCGTGAATAGCATCGAAACCGGCAGCCTTGGCGTTCTTGGCAATGCGGAACTTGTCCTCGCAGGCACCAGCCTCAGCAGCAGCACGCTTCTCCAGATTGGTCTTCGTGTCCCAGACACACTCACCCAACAACTCTGCAAAGCGTGAAGCGTGGTCAGCCTCCTCAAAAGCATAGCGCTTGAAAGCCTCGGCTATCTCGGGATAACCCTCACGGTCGGCCTGGCGTGCCATAGCCAAGTACATGCCTACCTCGCCGCACTCACCATTGAAGTGGGCACGCAGGTCATTAATCATCTCCTCGCTGACACCCTCGGGCTTGCCGTCGCCAATCTTATGAACGGTAGCGTAGGTCAAATCTGCATCTTCCTTCAGTTCAGAGAATTTTGAGGCGGGAGCCTTGCAGATGGGGCACTTCTCGGGAGCAGCATCGCCTTCGTAGATATATCCACAAACGGCGCAGATAAATTTTTTCTTCATAACGTTTAGTTCTTAGTATTATATTAGTGAAACAATGTCAGGGACAAAGATACGCAGAAAAAACAAATCACGCAAGTTTTTCGCCTGATTTGTTTTCTGTTTATACTTTGTCTAAACGTCACCCCCCCGTTTGCACCTGATATTTCTCTTCTTCTTTATCATTCCCACAAGTCCGTCCAGTCCGTTCAGTCCGATGCCAAAAACCATCATCACAAAGTCCGTCCAGTCCGTTCAGTCCGATGCCAAAAACTCCGATGCCAAACAACACCAGCACAAAGTCCGTCCAGTCCGTTCAGTCCGATGCCAAAAACTCCGATGCCAAACATCACCAGCACAAAGTCAGTCCAGTCCGTTCAGTCCGATGCCAACCACCGATGTATATACATGAAAACAACAAAAAACCGTGCCCCTCGTGCCCCTTTACGACTTAACAGTCTGATTATCAAGTAGTCAGCAGGGGCACAGTAGCCCAAAAACCGTGCCCCTACCGTGCCCCTAGTGTGCCCCTGAAAAATAGCCTGAAAATTAGAGCTCACACCTTTTGCGCCTACGCAAACGGTCGTTTGCGCCTACGCGAAAGGTCGTTTGCGCCTACGCAAACGGTTGCAAAGCACCTGTTTCCTCCCTCCATCGAGCCTACACCCTCCCTCCATCGAACCCGTTTTCTCCCTCCATCGAGCCTGTTTTCTCCCTCCATCGAGCCTACGCACTCCCTCCAACGAGCCCTTCATTCACCTCCTCCATGATAACATAAACAATTAAGTTCACTTTAACAAGTCCGCTACACCGCCATCGAACAAGCCGCATGGCGTTCCCCTCCCTTGAAGGGGAGGGGTGTCCGAAGGACGGGGTGGGGTCTGTGTCACACGTAACTATGTCTGTAATATTTTGTCATTGAAGAAGATACACCCCCACCCCACCCTCTTCAGACCGCTGTTTTCACGACTTGGAGAGGTAATATCTCAGGGGCACGGCAGGGGCACACTTGGGGCACGGTTTTTGGCCTACTGTGCCCCTGCTAACCACTTACATAACAGATGGTTATCTCAGAAAGGGGCACGAGGGGCACAGTTTTTTTATTTTCTCACTATACAATTCAGTTTTTTCTCGTTGGCAGCCAGGGCAGATATTATGATATCTTGCAATCGGTAATGTCTCTTTGCGTAACCTCGCAAACCTTTACGTATAAAAATATATAAAAACAGGCCACTTGACGCCGTTGGAACATATAGCATCAAGGGCGTCGATAATGCAAAGATGGAGTTAAAGGATGAAACTCTGGCCACACCGTCAGATAACTACAACCACATCAACTCCTATGTACCGACTACAGTCCATGAGAAGACGTTTAAGATTCCCTCGCAAGGTTCGTATGTACGCTTCGAGCCAGAGAAAGACGGTGACCTGACCATCTGGGTGCTGCAGCAGGGTGCTGTACACTACGAAGAGGATGAATACTTCATTGACCGTTACATCCGTATGAAGCCTGTCTATATGGTTGATGAGCAGGGTAAGAGCTATCAGGTGAAGACCATCAATGACGTTCCGCAGCTGTGGAGCTCTGCACGTCTGAGTACCAACTGGACCAGACTGCAAGAGGTAGCTGCTGAGAATGGTGGTGCTGGCGGATGGGCTAACTACGACAGAACAGACGGTGATAAGCAGGTTGGAGATTATATTTATCTGGACTATACCACTGGTGCCGTGACTACAACAGCTCCTGCAGAGTATAATACAACGAATTATGGTGAAAAGAAGAGTGATAATAAGCGATACAAGCGAATGGAAAACAAGGGTCCCAACAGGGCAGAGTCTCAGACACTTTACAATCTGTATAAGGCATATCTCGACAAGAACCACGTCAGCGTAGGCGACCCCATCAAGCCGTTCGCCATCCATACGGGTACTGCCATCTCGCAGAATAACGGCAACTACAACGACAGCAGTAACGACGGTACGGGCTATGTGCTGGTATCGGGCGGCTACGCCAAATATACCTTCGAGGTGAAGGCTGGCAAGACCTACTACTTCTTCGCCACTGGCTCAAAGGTCGGTGTCCGCGGCTTCCAGTTCGTACCGACGGAGACGACGAAAACAGAAGATCGCACATCTGTTACCATCAATCCCAATCCTGATTCCGGAAAATCGGAATATTCTGTCGATGGCGTAGCGAAGACTCTGGCTGAGACTAAGACGGCATGCGCTGACAAGCCTGTTAACGTGACACTAAACCGCACCTTCAAGAAGGATACTTGGACGTCACTGGTTCTGCCGTTCAGCGTCAGCACCACACAGCTGGACAAGTTGTTTGGTGACGGAAAGGTGGGTCCTGAGGTGCTCCACTTCCTGGATGTGACACAGAGCGGCGTACACTGGAGACTGCGACTGATGCAACACTACCACCAGATGTTGGTGGCTGGTACGCCTGTTCTCATCAAGGCAGCAAAGGATGTTACGGATCCTGTGTTCGAGGGCGTACAGATAGAGGCTGATGCTGTTACGCCGATGACAGTGGGCGATTACACCATGAAGGGAACGTTTGTTCAGCAGACAGGTACGACTGACGAAGAGAAGGTTGATTGGCTCAAGAGCGGCGACTACTTCATGGCCAACAGCGGCAAGTTCATGCGCTGGACGGGAGATGCTACCGCCATGCGCGGCACATACGCCTGGCTCCATCCTGACACACAGGAGGCGGCAGCACGTGTGCTGGACTTCAGCTTCGAGGATTACGAGGGTGTCACCACGGGCATCATCGAGGTGGAGATACCTGCAGGCTCTACCACATTCGATGGTATAAAGGACGGTGCCGTCTATGACCTGAATGGACGTAAGGTCAGCCAGAGCCGATTCACCAACCTGCCCAAGGGCGTCTATATTGTGAACGGTAAGAAAATGATAATTGATTAAATTAGAAAGGAGGATAACAGATATGAAAAAGATGTATATCAAACCCGAAGTGAAGGAAATTATCACCGTGACAAGCTTGACACCGCTCATGCAGCCTTCCCGTGGTGTTCAGAAGACTTCGTTTAACGATACGAACTTCATTGACATGGGGTATGATGGCGAGACAAATGACGCCGCGAAGTTATGGGGCAGCCGCGAGAATGACTACTATGATGACGAGGAAGAATAAAATGGTGACGCAGTATCACCCATCGACATAGAGTCACTACTTATGAAGCGCCCTCCCGTAAGAACGGGAGGGCGCTACTGTTTTTGCGTGATATTTTTTGTTTTTTCCTAAGTAATGTGTATCTTTGCAATCTAAAAACTTGACGAGATGATGAAAAACCAGTTAATCGTAACCATGTTGCTATTCTCGTCCCTTAGCATGACAACGGCATGGGGACAGAATGCTACGGCTCTTGACCAGCTCAAGGCCGACCCGAGGAAGGCATACGGAACAGACTATCCGTACCAGTTTACCAACGTCAGCCTGACAAAGGCTCCCAAGGGCTACAAGCCGTTCTACATCAGCCACTATGGCCGGCACGGCTCACGCTACTATTGGAACTCATCGCTCTACAAGGAGCTGGACAGCCTGCTGACCTATGCCCATAACCACCACCAGCTGACGGCTGAGGGCGAGGCTTTCCACGACAAGTTCATGGCTGCCAAAGACGAGCTGTCAACGGGGGTGAGCGAACTGAGTGACCTGGGCTGGGAGCAGCACCAGCGCATAGCCCGCGTGATGTACAACAACTTTCCCGAGGTGTTCAAGAAGGGCGGCAACGTGCTGGCCATCTCGTCGCTGACGGGTCGCTGCGTGCTCAGCATGTCGGCTTTCTGTCAGGAACTGGTGCAGTGTAATCCTAATATTGAGATCCGTGAGCAGTCATCGCGCTTCACACTCGACGGTGTGGTGCCCACCGACCGCCAGAACCCCGTGAAGCACAACTATCCGCGAGGCGTCAAGCCCCGATACGAGAAGAACCGTGGCACGCTACTTGGCGAAGGACCGTTAAGGGACAAGGCCGTCAAACGCATGTTCACCAGCACTGAGGGACTGCCGGGCCGCCTGCACCATATAGGAAGTAACCTCATCAACCTCTATACCTCACTGCCCAACATCGGCCATGAGGGCATGATGGGCAACATCATCACCGACGCGGAAGTGGCTGACGAGTGGGAAGGCAACAACCTCGGCTCCTACTCATGGGTGTTCGGTCCGCAATACGAGATGATTCCCATCTTGGAGGACATCATGCGGAAAGCCGATGACGTGATAGCTGGACGCAAAGACCGTATTGCCGACCTGCGCTTCGGACACGATACCTGCATAGGCCCGCTGACGGTGCTGATGGGTATCAACGGTGCCGACCGCGACCCTGAAGATCCGTACGAGGTTAAGAACTGCTACCAGAACTGGCAGACGGGCAAGGCCAGCAACCTGCAGTTGGTGTTCTATCGCAGCAAGAAACAGCCTGAGGACATTCTCGTGAAATGTCTGCTCAACGGTCAAGAGGCCAGTCTGCCTGTACCCACCGACTGCTACCCGTACTATAAGTGGAGTGACTTCCGACAATTCTACAATGCCCGCTGTTCACAGATAAAACAGTAACACCAACTCAACTCATCTGTGGGATCTGTGGGAGGAAACGTCTGGAGTAATGTCACACAGATCTCACAGATCTCACAGATCTTATGCTGTCCTGGCATGTCCATATTGGCATCTGTGGGATCTGTGAGATCTGTGTGAGATAAAAAACATCTGTGGGATCTGTGAGATCTGTGTGAGATAAAAAAAGGCCGTCCGGAGAACCGGACGGCCTTTATAATGTCTAACTAATATCGTTATTATTTGAGTTCAGCGAGGTACTTGATGGTGCGAACCATCTGAGAGGTATAAGAGTTCTCATTGTCGTACCAGGCAACAACCTGAACAAGAGAGTTGCCGTCACCAATCTTGCTGACCATGGTCTGGTTAGCGTCGAACAGTGAACCGAACTTCATACCGATGATGTCGCTAGAAACCAGCTTCTCCTCAGTGTAACCGAACGACTCGTTCTGAGCAGCCTTCATGGCAGCGTTGATGCCCTCAACAGTCACCTCACCCTTAACAACAGCGTGCAGGATGGTGGTAGAACCTGTGGGAGTCGGAACGCGCTGAGCAGCACCGATCAGCTTACCGTTCAGCTCGGGGATAACCAGACCGATAGCCTTGGTGTCGTGCCTTCAGTCGTCGCGTTATCTTCTCGCGCCGCAGCTCACGGTCGATGTTCACACCGATGATGACGGTGTCGATCGGGGGCAACACGCGCAGCGGTGTCGGGTGTTCCTGGTTGTAGGTCTCAATCTCGATGGCACGGATGGCGCGCTGCGCCGTGTCCACGTCGGTGGTGTTGTGCATGGTGCTGCCCGTCTGCTTCTTCAGCGCGGCGAGCATCTGTGTCAGTTACTCCTCATCGTAGTCGTCCCAGTAGTTGTCCGACTCGCGGGAGAGTTCGTCCTCAGCGGTTACCCACGACTTCTTTTCCGCTACACCATAGTCTGGCCCACTGCCGCCCTTGGCAGCAGAGAGAACCGTCAGCAGGTGTTGCGCCAGCCCGACCAGACTGATTCGTGGGGGTGAATACAATTTTTTCTTCATATCTTTTCCCTTTCTTTACTTTCTCAATACCACTTTACGCCCGTTCACAATGTAGACGCCTGTACGCTGAACGCGCTCCGGATCAAGGCGGCGTCCCTGCAGGTCGTAGACCTTGTCGTCACTACGTCCGCCGACATTGGCGATGCCCACGGTGGCGTCATCGGTGAACTCAAAGAAGATGCCCTTGCGCGAAGACTCAGAGCTGTGGTCCTCCTGCATGTAATACACCTTGTTGTTCGTCAGCGGTGTATCCTCTAACTGACGTGGGAAGAAGCCCACACGACCCGTACGTCCGTTTTCGTCAGACTCGCGTCCGAAGATGCGTATCTGCGCTGAACTGTTCGCCGTCTTCAGGTACGTGCCACTCAGGGTGTTGCCGCTGATGGCCTCCGACGGGGCGTCGGAGGGCAGCGTGAACTCAATGTCGGTGACGCCGCTGACCGAGCGGAACACCACCGGCGTGCCCGCCGGGATGAAGCGCGCGCTGATGTCGTTTTCATTGGCGTCCTGCTTCGTCTGGTGCAGGTCTACCGAGTGCAGGTAGAGCGAATACTCGTCCTTGTTATAGTAGTTGTCCTCGGTGGCCACGAAGGCGGGATGGTAGTGTTCAGTCTTGCCGATGAAAGCCTCTGCATCGCAGTTCTCGGGTAGCAGCAGGTCGTATGGCACATAGAGCGACGTGTAGGTGTAGCGCAGCTTTGCCAGTTTGGCATCGCCCGCATCGCGCAGGTCGCCCACGTTCATCTTCATCTTGAACGGCATTTCGTTGCCGCCGATGCCCACGGGCTGCAGGTAGAAGCGGGTCTTGAGCTGTCCGGCCTGCTCGTCGAAGCACTGGTCGGTAGCTGACGTCGTTGCGTTATTAGTACAGCTTAAGTAGTTATGCTGCAGATCACCATTATTGCTTGCTACTTTCAGTTGCGTGATGGAAGCGCCAAGGTCTTCATACCTGCACTTGTATTCCGAGTCACTACTGAGGAAACCAGCATTAGATGCTGACATACTGAGCCCCTGGGTCCTGACATAGTAGCGCGGGTAATCGGTCTCGTCCTCCTTTGTTCCCTCGAACCAGAAAATGCTGGCGGGATCGTATTCAGCCAATTCCTTCGTTTCAACCTTAAGGCAATGATTCTCACTGCCCGAAAGTTCAGTTTCTTTCTGATAGCCTCGCAGATACTTATGTACGCCCGTGCCGTCCTCCTGCATATAGGGCACGATGCGGTAGTAGCCCTGCTTCATCTGCACGATGTTCTCCGGGTCGTCGATGAGCGCACGGATGGCGGTCTTCTCCTCATCGCTGAGTTCACCGTCGGCAGCATCCTCACGCATGGCATCCATCACCTTGTCATACTTCAGACCACCCACGAATCCGGCATACTTGACGTATTCGGCCAGCGTGGCATCCGACTGGATTTCCAGACGGAAGTTGGCGGAGCTGTTCGTCTTCAGATAAGCCATCGTCTGCTGGTCGTTAGGAATGATGGCAGCACTACCGTTGTAGTTGTTGCCGACATAGCTCATTTCGCTTGTATATTCATCCATAACATCTTGATTATAGATAGGATGTATCCAGAAGTTATAGCTATGCTGTCCGGGCATCATCTCGAAGATGTTCTGCGAGTCCGTGCCACTCTGCTCCAACTGCAAGCCGTCGCGGTGCGAGTCTTGGCTATCCGTCACACGGATGTACTCGTCGAATCGATGGTCGGGGTCATAGCGGTTCAGCATCTTGAAGCCGTACGGGTCGCCGATGACGCACCACTCGAAGTTGTTCAGGTAGAGTCGGTTCTGCTGCAATGACGTGCTGACGCGCAGCTTCGGGCTGACGTCGCGGTACACCATCTTACCCTGCTCACCGTTCGGGCGGTGGTTGTTCACCAAGTAGTACCAGTGCTTGCCCGTGTATTTCTTGTCGGCCGTGCTCCACTTCGGGTTCTGACCACCCTCGAAGTCATAGGTGACGTGCACGTAAATAGGCTGATGGTTTGAATCATTATTAAACGCATTAATCATCTCCTGTGTCACCTCGGTCTGTGTCGTTTCTATTTCACTGATTGTACTGTTCTCTCCTGTTCCAGTCTTCCAATAGTAGGTGTAATTACAGAATGTACGTTTCCAAGACTGAGGAAATATCTCGTTCAGGTCTTTTCCGAGTTTCTGGAACGTCGTGATATCAATATTACCCAAAGTATTCACGGCATTACCCTCTGGCTCGTCAGACAAATCGCCATCATTGTCAGAGTCATACTTACGTAACGTCTTGTCAGAATAGTGTAGTCTGAAGACGATATGAACGACTCCATTGACATTGCTGAACTCACAAGCAGTATATCCTGACTGATAGGCCTGAAGACCTGCATTTCCCGTTATATAAGTGCTGGTGGCTGTATCAAATATGGTTCCGAGACCTTCAATATCTTCATCATCGACTGTATTATCAAGCAAGTCAAACGAAGTACCTGTGCTGCCCATCGACAAAGCCTTTCCATCGTTCGTCATGAAGTTCTTTGTCTCCATATTATAGAACTTGACATCATAGGGTGAACCTATCAAAGCCCAACGGTAATGGGGATAACTCGTCGTACTTCCATTTGTTCTGATAATGCCAATATCATGACTATCCTTATTAATACCGGTACCATCCGCATAAAGATAAGACCCGGCATTGGGGAAATGAATTTCATACCAATAGCTTTCCGTACCGGTAGGCGTGCCTGTCGGGGCCTCCGTGACGAACTCCGGTGCACCACTATCTAACGTGTAAGGTACGTAGATGTCAGTAGCAGCATTGACGGTATGTTCAGTGATTTCCGTCGTACATGCAGCATCGATGTACATCTTCTCATAGTCGCAGAAGTGACGCTTGACGGATGCCGGAAGGTCTTCGATGGTCACTACGACGTTCTCGTCAACGACCTTCGTGTCGGTGGCCACCTCGGTATAGGAGCTTTCACCGTTCTTCTCCATGACGTGCCACGTCACGTCGTAGTGGTTGAACACATCCACGAGGTTCCACTCCACCTGATTGATATTCAGCACCGTCGTGCTACCATTCTCAAACGGCGGAACGGTCATATACAGATTATTTTTATTGAGTTTATCTGCCTGTGAGGTCAAACTGTAGGTGTAACGCTCGGGGGTCTCAATGTTCCAGAACAAATAGTGGCCGTCGCTACGCTGGATGATTTCCCAGTGTGAGTACTGACCGTAGCTCTCAGTATCGCTATCGTCCGTCTTCAGGTCGTCCGTCAGCAGGACAAGCGTACCAGCAGCCTCTGTCGGTGCTGTAGCGCCAGTTTCGGTCGGCACCTTCACGGCAAGCGCGTAGTTGTCGGCAAACTCACCCATGCTCATGTTGTGAATCTGCAAGTCGTACGGGTCGCCGGTAAACTTCCAGCGGTAGATGTCTTTTGTGTCAGCTTTCACTGTGCTCAGATCACTATGATGTAGAGTAGTATAGCTGCCTGCATTCGACGTGCTCTCCGCGCCCTTGGAAGAATAGGCATTGTCGTGGTGGGGGCTGTTGTCCAAATAGTACAGCCGGTCAAAGGCATCCTGGTCCACGGTATAGGTAGCGATGAACTGACGCTTGTTCTGGTCCTTGCCGCCGTAGTAGGACAGGCCGTCGTCGGGCACAGGAGCCGACACGCTGGTATTCCAGTCATACTTCTGGTAGTACGTATAGTTGCAGAACGCATGGTTGAAGTCGCGTGCATTGCCGATGGCATTACCCGTAGCACGGAGGTCATTGGTGGTGATGCGCGCGTCGGTAGCACGTGCCGTCCCGCTGGGGTTCATCTCCAAGGCATACATACGGTAGTCCTTTTCGGCAGTGCTGCTGACAGCCCCCTCCTTGAACACGCGCACGGGCACGATGATGTAGCGGAAGCGTGTATAGCCACGGGCGTTGTCGGTCATGGAGAACAACTTGTTCTCGTTGGTGCCCGTGACACTCAGGTAGCGGCCGGTCTTCGTGCTGCGGAAGTGCGTCTCCGTACTGGTATAGGCGCTACCGCTCACGATGGGCAGGTCGAAGGTGATTTCCTCTGTAGGTGTCGTTCCGTCAGCTTCCTTGTCGGCGAAGGTAATCTCAAGGTCTTTATTGCGCTTGATGTCCCTGTCGGCAGCACGGTTGTAGAGCTTGAAGCCGTAGGGGTTACCCACGATGGCGAACTGGTGCTTCAGGTCGCGCGGCGTGCCTACATCGCTGTTGGGCTTGAAGGTATAAGGACTATCGGTTGTTCCCTCGCCCTCAACGTCCATCAGGTTGTAATTGTTGAAGCCCCATACGCCCAGCATGTAGTACTGGTAGTCGCGCTTGTCCCAACCTGGCTGGCTGAAGACGGGCGCATCGGCGGTATAGTCCCACTTCACATAAACCGTCTCGTTGAGGTTGTCGCTGGCTTTAGTCTCCGCGTTGGTCATCTCGGCATCGCTATAGAACGTGTATTCGCAATAGCGGCGCTGCATGTTGGTATGATCGAAGAGGGCTGACAAATCGTCACCAATGGACACGCCGTCGATTTTCACGTCGGCTATGCCGCCATTGGCCGTTTCAGCCATATAGTTTCCGTTACGGTCGTAGAGTTTGAAGGTCACATGCTTGGCATCGGTCTCCTTCAGCCATGTCAGGTCGAGACCCTGATTGCCTCCCGTGCTCATGGTCAGGCTCATGTTGCCTGCGCCACCGTTCCATCCTATATATAAATAAGGTGTCTCACCATTGAGCGACCGCTGCGGGCGGATGAGCAGTTTAGCGTTACTGCTGTAACCGGTGCAGACCTCCCACGTGGTGATGTCGGCGGTGCCGTCACTGATAAAGGCAAAGTCGCCCGCTTTGGCATCCTCGCTGACGGCTAAGTAGTTCGACGTACCATGATAGCGGTCGACGAGCTGCAGCTTATAGGGTGTACCCATCAGTGCCCACTGCGCCAGCTTGTTGGCATCTTTGTCGACATCGGAGGTAGCGTTTGTCTGAGAGACATCACCAAGGTTGCCTGTCGCAGAGGTGAAACCAAGATATTTGGCGTTGTTTGTCCTGAGGGCATACCAGTTAATCTTGTTGTTGTTGTCGGGCGACGGCAGCACCTTGATGGTCTGCGCCGCCTTCTTGGCTGCCAGGTCGTCATTATCAACGGCTGCACCCCAGTCGGAGGAGAGGGTGTACTTCACATAGACGGCACTGTTGGCAGTCACCGTCGCGTCATCAACCGTGCCGCTGATGGCGTTCGTCCCTGCTGCAGCATCGGCCAGTGTGTAGTAGAAGGTGTGGCCGCTGGTATAGATGCGCTGCAAGTAGAACGGCGTGAAACTGTTCGACCAAGTACAACCGCTCTTGAAGAAGCCTTCGAGCGTACACTCTACCTCGTTGGCTGCATTGACCACGTTGATGCTGATGGCTGGCAGCTCGGTGATGGTCAGCCGGCGGTTGTCGCCAGTGCGAGAAGTATTTGCACGCCAGTCGCCATTATTGTCATATACATACTTTTCATACGTGCGATTGTACAGCGTACAATCATCCGTATCGTCGCCATAGTAGAGGATACAGAACGGCGTGGCAGTAGCGGGCACCTCACCTTCCGTCTGGATAATGGCCAACTGTTCCATACGGTTATCGTTGCCAGTAGTTGACTGATTGAGGTATCGGTGAGCACCCTTGTTGAGGAACCTCACGTTGTAGGGGTCTGGCGTTGCGCCTACCTGCCAGGCATAGGTATTGTCGAGGAAGGGCAGTGTGGTTAATGAAATGTCATTGCCATTATCCCGGTCAACTTTCTGATTTTGCATCCACCAGAGATAGTTTCCGTTTGATGAATTGTCCTCGGCAATGCCGTAACGATAGCAGGCGTGCATATAGCTAATAGCGCCGTAGATGGTGTATGCCTTGTCGGCGTTGAAGTCATCGCTGACCTTGTAGCTGACGTAGACAACATCGTTCGGCGACACCGTGGTCACGTTCGACGTGGTGCGGTTGTCCTGGGCATCACTCAATGAGGAGTGGTAGTAGTACTGCTCCACCATCGGACTCTGATACTCCTTCGGCACAGCAAAGCCTGCACCCGTGTAGGTGAGTGCGCCGAAGACATCGACACCTGAGTTGTCGATGATGTGATAGGTGACGGGCGTTGAGAGCAGCGTGGTCTGTGCATGCGTGGTATTGCCTGCGGGCTGGTCGTCGGCCTGCTCAGCTAATGCCGTGAAGCCCTGCATCACCTTCTCGTGCTGGAAGCGCGGCATCAGGCGCATATTGCCGTTGCCGTCCTGCACGGCCATGAAGGTGGCGTTGGTCACGGCCAGCGTCGTCTGGTCGTAGCCCGTGGCTCCGTAAGTGCTGGTGGCGTCGGTCAGGCTCAGCGTCGTGCCGTTGCCCGTCCAAGCGCCGCTGCTGAGAGCGGCCTCGTCGGCGTTGGTAGTGAAGTAGGTCGAGGTACTGACGTTCTGGATGCGCAGGTTGTAGGGGTCGAAGCCGTTCCAGCCTGCATTGTAGTAAATGGTCTCCAAGGCATCCTTTGACGGTTCCGAGTTGCCCGTTCCATTGTCATACTGGTAGCCCATCTCGGCATCAATGTTGAAGTTGGGCTTTAGGTACCAGTTGTCGGCTGCCGCAGCATCGGTCGTGGTGGTGATAGAGCTGCCGTTAGCCTTGGCGTAGTTGCTGCCTTGGCGCAGCAGGAAGCTCGATGCCGACGTTCCTGCCTCGGTGGCAGCGCCGACATAGCTGTTGACATATTCGTCCTTCACGTCGTAGGTGACGTAGAGGTCGGTCAGGGCACCGCCGCTGGTCACCTCGGGGTAGTCGGCCAGCGAGGTGATGGTCTTGTCGGCATCTACACGCGTGCTGGCAGCGAGCGGAGTCTTGCTGCCGGTATTGGTAATGATGTCGTACTTGTGGTAACCATAGACCTTGTGGTTGACGTTGCGGGTGGAGTAGAACTTGTATTGGCTGACCATGGGGCTGTCATACTTGCGCAGGGCCGCCTTGACACTCTCGTAGTCGGGGTCGTCCTTTTCAACGATGGGCTGGCGCATGATTTCCCAGCCGTGGTTGTCCAAGAGCACGAGCACACCGTCGATGTTGGCCTCCACGAGGTCGAAGGAGCCGTTACCCAGCTGTATGCTCTGGTACCAATGCTCGCTGTTGGCATAGCTCTTGTTACCCGAACCTGTGCCGCCCGTCCATCCGGCGGCGTTCACCCAGGCGTTGTAGTTGTTCCAACCCTTGCTCCGCAGTGTCGTCTTCTCTGCATCTGTCAATTCCCCGTTGTTGCTTTCACTGCGCCCAGCCTGTATCTGTGCCGTCGGGTTGTTGCGCCAGTACTGCTCCAAAGAGGTCACGGTGCGGCGTTCCGTTGTCGTTCCGTTGTCGATAGCTGCCACAGTCGTCAGCTTGTAGGTACCGTTGCTGTCGTCAGCGCGAAGCAGCATATATTCGGTAGGAACGTTGTCGTCGGAGCCGCCCTCCTCAGCAGTGCTGCCGTTAGGATTCGTCGTTGCATTGTAAAGGCGGGTACGCGGGTCGTCGGTGACGTTGTTGGTGACGATACCCACACCACTTTGATAGAAGGTGCGCAGGTATGAGTAGTAGTTGGTGCCGCTGTTTGCATGTGAGTTCTGCCACGAGGTGATATACACATGGTAGGGGTCGCCGGTGGGGCTGACAAGGAACCACGGCCAGCGTGTGCGGGTGGAGGCACCGTTGTCCTTCTGGTCCTGATAGCGGCTGTCGGTGTAGATGTACATCGGACCGTCGCCGTTGGTATAGGGATAGACGTTTGTGCCAGCGGGTGTTTCATCCATCTCTACCTTGTCGCTGCCGTCCTCTGAGTGATAGACGGCACCGGTCTTGAACTTCAGCAGGTACATCTTACCGAAGCTGCCAGCGTCGCGCACCAGTGTGGCTTCTGTTGCAGAGCGGGCCACGCGGGTGTTCATCAAGTCACTGAGGCTGCTGAAGTGGGTGGAGTTCAGGTCGATGGCGTCAGACACCTCATAGCCCACATAGACGGTAGGCGTGGCGGCGGTGCTGCTCCAGTCGAAGAGATTGCTGCCGCTGTTGGTCTGAGCGTCGGCCTTGGTGCTGTAATAGTAATAGCGTGTCACCAACGGGCTGCGCCAGCTGTCGTCGATGGGGTCGGCATTGCGACCAGATACATCGTTGGGGGTTACGACACGTGATTTCGGCACGTTGCTCTCGGTAAACAATTCATTGCCGGATTTGTCCACGAGAATCAGCGTATAGTTGTCGGAACCGACGGTGATTTCAGGGACAGAAGCCGTAACAACTACAGCTCTGCCGTCACCGCCGTTGGCGGCTTCGTCGGTAGATAGCTGTGTTGCATTGTCGATAACGGCACGGGCACGGAAATTATATGTGCCTGCCTCCGAGGGTGTAAAGGCGTATGTTACTGTCACCACCTTGTTTGCATCCTTCATACTGGCGGTGGAAGACACGTTCTCGTCGTAAGCCGTGCCCACGGGAGTCCACACGTCTGTCCCTGTCTCCTGCTCAATGACAAGGTAGGAAACGTTGTTTGTTTCAACGTTGTCGGGCGTAGCCGTCGCCGTCAGTGTCGTTGTGTTATCAATGTTGAGCGAGGTGGTGGTTGCCGTAAGGTGGACGGTGGAGGGATGAATCATGGCAGCTTCAGTGACATACGTGAAGTCGAAGGCCTGATTGGCACCTGCAGTGTTATTCAATCCAATACGACTATTGCCGCTGTCATAGCCCAAATAGAGGTAGGGCTTGCCATTGAAGGCAGCCTGTGGGCGGAAAAAGAGTTTGTCACTGGCTTGGTATCTCGTAAGCACCTCAAAGTTTGTTATGGCACCAGCCGTTCCATATTTATAAACACTGAATCTGTCTGCATTTTCCGCATCGTCTGCCATGCCCAAATAGGCATTGCTACCGTAATAGCGATTCACAATCTGCACATTATAGGGTGTTCCGATGAAGGCCCACTGTCCACGCTTGGAGGATTCTGTGCTTGGATCGGCGGTAATGTCACTTAGTTTGGATGTATTTACTATTTGTGTCAATGTACCATTATCGCCTAACAATGCGTAATTGTCATTGTTAGCTGACCGCATAGCATACCAGTTGATGGTGGCATCATTCTCGGTAAAGGGCATGATGTTAGTCGTGTTAGCTGTGGTGGTTAGCGTTCCCCAACGCGTAGCATCAAGGTCGTATGTCACATAGAGGTTGTATCTGTTATCAGCCAATTTACTGGTGCTGATGGCGGCTGTGTAATCAACCTCGTCGGTAGCATCGTTTTTGTAGAACCAATGGTGGTTGCTGGTGAAGGCGCGATAGAGGAAATGTGGGGTATGCTGGCTGCCTGATGTGCTGCTGTTCTTGATGGAAGTAGCATCAGTCTTATAGTAACCTTGCAGCTGGCTCTCCACTTGCTTGTTCCCATTAAGAATGTTGATGGTGACAGTGGGCAGCTGCTGTATATATACTTTTGTAACTGTGTCATAACTGCCATGTTTTTTATCTACTGAACGGCATTGCATCTCATTGTCGGTAGATATGGCCAAATAATGATTGTTGTTGTCATCGTATGCAAGCGTCGCAGAGGTACTTGTAGTACGGTCATACACAAGATAATACTCTGCTGAAGTCTCGACTGTACTGGTTGCGGTATTTCCCTGCCAGTAGAGAATACAATACTTGTTTGCGCTGGCACTTGAGGTTACTAAGTTGGGGCTATTATTATATCTTGTACTTGCATACTGTCCGATGGCCTTGCTCTTTAACTGAACATTGTAGGGGTCACTTCCCAAATCCCACATATAGCTGTTGTCAAGCACACCTTGGTTGCTAACTGTAATGTCACTCGTTTGGGGGGTGCTCTGTGCATCTACAGCATCATATTTTAACTGTGTAAGCTGGAAGGTTCCATTCTTCACATGCTCAACCAAGTGAATGTAACGGCTGTTACCCCAGATGGCATGCACTTTTCCCTCCCCCATCTTCGTGGCGTCAACGGTGTAGCCCACATAGATGTCCTGTTGGTTCCAGAATGACGGGGTTCCAGTATTGGCCTGCGCCTCTGCCTGTGAGTCGAAGTAAAGGTAGGTGGAGACGAAGGGACTGCGGTACTGGTCGGCAAGCGGGTCGGTGTTGCCTCCCGATACTGTGGCATGGGTCACCGTCTGGGTGAACACCTCGTTGCCGGCGTTGTCGATGAGGTGGAGCGTATAGTCACCGTCGTAGGGAACACTTTCCTGAACACTGATGGCTACCGCACCGGCACTTGCTGCCGTTGCGGCATCATCGGTGGTCTTGACTACCGTGGCATCGGCATCGGTGAGTACGGCCCGAAAGATGTATGTAGCAATGCTGGTCGGGGTGAACGTCTGAGTGTATTCGGTATCCGAAACAGGGTCAGTCACTGTGGCAATGTCGGTGAACTCGCTGTCGGCTCCACCTGTGGTCTTATACTGGAACTTCAGGCTGGTGAGTGCGCCCTTGCCATTCCATACGGGTGTGGCTTTCAGCGTGACGGTGCTATTAACCTGTGCTGCAGATACATTGGAAGAGAACGTCACCGTGGGGTCGGAAGGCTCGAAATCGGCGGTCTTCTGGATGAAGACGTAATCAAGAGCCACGTTGCTGCTGCCACTGTGGTAGACATTGACCGTCTTGTTCTCCTTGACAGTGAACTCGTCAGTGGTGTATTCAGTCAACTGGTCTTTCGTCGCACCAGCATAGTTGCCCACTTCATTGGCAGCATCTGTGCCGCCCACGCGGATGGAGTAGTAGCCACCGTCGTTGCTGGCACTGGCCACCACACCGATGGTTACCTTGTAGGTGCCTGGCTCCAGGGTAGTGATGGTACCAAAATTGTTGCCGTCACGCCTGACACCGCTACCAGCAGAGCAAAGGGCCTCCACTCTGCCTTGGAAAGAATCCCAGTTTGTGGTGTGGTCGGGAACGACACCACCGTGACCGCTAATATCCTCGGCTTCGGTATAGAACACCACGTTCTCCTTCTCCTTTTCGTAGGTGTATGGCGCGCTGATGTTGGCAGTGTTGACACTGAGATAGTTGCCATACCACGGCTGGGAGATTGTGTTGTTGGATTGCGTCATGGCTCCGTTTCCTGTAGTCTTGTAAAGCGTGGTGCCCTCAAGGATGTAGCGCGGTATGTAGTATTTCACGTCGGTGGCTGCGTCGTAGTAGCCGCTGCTTAGTGTCTTGGTGGCTACTGTTGCCCCGTTCTCTTGCAGGTTGGCTGTAGCAAGGTAGGAATAATCATATTCCTTGTCAAGTGCATTTTGCTTGGCTGTTTTTGTTGCTCCTGGCAATAGCTGGTCGATAAGGTACTGGGCATCGCGCTTGACGAAAAGGTTGCTGGGATTGTTGCGATAGAGGGCTGTCAGCTCGTCGATGTAGCCGAGTATCTTTGTCTCCATGCCAAAGTTAACCACGTAACCCTTCGATGCATCGTTGGTCTGCGCGTAGCTGCCCGTCGTCACCGTGCCGTCGGAAGAGGTCAGGGTGCAATCGGTGCCACCGGTGAGTCCGGGAATGTTGATGGTGAGTTCGCGAAACTGGTTCTTGTTGTATTTCGGCACCTGTACGGTGAAGGTCAGTTGTTTGTTGGTGTCATCCCACGTGGGAGTACCAATGGTTGCGTTCTTATAGATGTTGTAGTACTCCCAGTACTCGTCGGCACTGGTTACCCATACCTTGTCCTTGTAAGTGGCATTTGTGGCAATGTCGGTGACCAGTTGTCTCGGGTACGTGCCCATGCCGTGGCATCCGTAGAATATGGGGTCGGTGCTACCCGATGCGATGGCCGACTCCGTCTGTGTGAGGAAATTCTGCTCCTTCGTAGCATCGGCATTGGGGAAGGTGCGTGCCGTCGACCCGTTGCTCTTATCAGAGAACGTGGTAGGCAGCGACGTCGTCCATGTGCTGACGTTGTTACTGATGGCAGGATGTGTGGCATCTGCCGACTGGAAGATGCTCCAGCACATCTCGTTGGAAGCTGCTGTGGCATCAATGTAGTTCTTGTCACCATTAGGCTCCACCATGACTTTCAGCCCTATGCCTGTGACGTTATTTTCCCAAAGCTCACTCAGCGGCTGGAAGCGCGAGGCGATGGATGCTATCTTCTCAGCGTCGGTGTCACCAGTGATGTTGTTCACGTCGTGCTGGGCAAAGCTCCATCCCGTGCGCACCATAATTTGCGCCTCGTCACCCTGCATGTGGGCATAGTTGTTGTCATTGTAGGATGCGGGCCAGATGGCACTCGTTGCCGTAAAGCGGTGCTCCTTGCCAGCATCGTCGGTGAACGTCAATGGCTGGTAGTCGTTGACATTCTGACTCCTGGCGCCCATATAGGTGGTGTTATAGGGGGCGTTCAGTGCGTCTTCGCCGCGCGGACAGATGCCCCAGTTCACCTTCCCGTCGTTGCCTAACCGCCAGTCACCATAAAGCGGGTAGCCGTTCATCAGTGCCCAGTTGTTGAGGTACTCGCCCGTGCCCATGTCATCGGAGGTGATGACGAGGGCACACTGACGGTTGTACTTCACGGGTGCCATTTGGGGAGCACCAGCATCGGCATTGTAGTCCGTTGCGGGAATGCTGACGGTAACGGTCTCATAGCCCGTGACGTCAGTGGGCAGCGTCTCCTCACTCTGCGCCCACACACTGCTGCTCCCCCACCCTGCCAGCAGGAGGAGCACTAAGAACTTATACTTCATTGTATTCATAGTCATAATTATTTGTCCTTCTCAATATATCAGTAGTTTTACCTTCTGTTCTATTCTATCATCCATATAAGTAACGCATCCCCACACCCTAACGCTCCCCATAAATGGAGGGGGGCAAGGAGCGAAGAAGAGTTCCTTCTTTTCAGTGTTATTCCGTATATGCACTACAAAGTTATACATAATTATCCAAACGGAATGGATTAACCTTTTTTTTTAAGAATTTTTTAATGACTTTACATATACAGAATCCACTCAGCACCCGTGTCAAGAACAAAGAGAAATGACGTACAAAATAAAAGTGCCATTTTCGCCGTCACCTCCGCCTTTTCGCCGTAACGCAATGTGGCACAGAAAGTTAGGCAAGGTGGAAGAGAAAAAATATCAATCACCACGCTTAAAGCCATGTGCCACAAAGAGTTACGGCGAAAAGGTGGAGGTGACGGCAAAAACGAAACTTTATTTGGGGCGCGTGCAGCCTCGACTGTGGCGGCGAGGGCGCCCGCGTTCCCGGTCAGCCGCAAAAAAAACGCCCTCCACGGAGGGAGGGCGTACTGTTATCGCGGTAAAGCGGTATTACTTCAGCTCAGCGAGGTACTTGATGGTGCGAACCATCTGAGAAGTGTAAGAGTTCTCATTGTCGTACCAAGCAACAACCTGAACGAGAGAGTTGCCGTCGCCAATCTTGCTGACCATGGTCTGGTTAGCGTCGAACAGTGAACCGAACTTCATACCGATGATGTCGCTAGAAACCAGCTTCTCCTCAGTGTAACCGAACGACTCGTTCTGAGCAGCCTTCATGGCAGCGTTGATGCCCTCAACAGTCACCTCACCCTTAACAACAGCGTGCAGGATGGTGGTAGAACCTGTGGGAGTCGGAACGCGCTGAGCAGCACCGATCAGCTTACCGTTCAGCTCGGGGATAACGAGACCGATAGCCTTGGCAGCACCAGTTGAGTTAGGAACGATGTTCTGGGCACCGGCACGGGCACGCTGAACATCACCCTTGCGCTGAGGACCGTCGAGAATCATCTGGTCGCCAGTGTAAGCGTGAACAGTGGTCATGATACCGCTCTGGATAGCAGCGAAGTCGTTCAGAGCCTTGGTCATGGGAGCCAGACAGTTAGTGGTGCAAGAAGCAGCCGAGATAACGGTGTCAGCAGGAGTCAGGGTCTTGTGGTTTACGTTGTAAACGATAGTGGGCAGGTCATTGCCGGCAGGAGCAGAAATCACAACCTTCTTGGCACCAGCGGTCAGGTGGGCAGAAGCCTTCTCCTTAGAAGTATAGAAACCTGTGCACTCCAGAACGACATCAACGTCCAGCTTGCCCCAAGGCAGCTCGGCAGCGTTAGGAATAGCATAGATAGTGATCTTCTTACCATCAACAACGATGAAGTCCTCACCAGCCTCTACAGTGTGCTTGTTCTCTCCGAACTTGCCGGCGAAACCACCCTGAGCGGTGTCATACTTCAGCAGATGAGCAAGCATCTTGGGGCTTGTCAAGTCGTTGATAGCTACTACTTCATAACCTTCAGCCTCGAACATCTGGCGGAAAGCGAGGCGACCGATACGGCCAAAACCGTTAATTGCTACTTTTGTCATTGTTTTGTTTGTTTATTAAAAGGGTTAAAATATTACCAATTTTACTATTCTACGATTTGCGTTTTTGTTGTCGGACAACATAAAAAGCAAGAAATTTGCACATTTTGCGCACTTTTTTCTCATTTCGAGCGCAAAGTTACGAAAAAATTCCTATATTTGCAGCGTGTTTCAATCTTAATTTAAGTGAAAAGTGAAAAGCAGAAAGTGAAAAGTGAGATAAGTCAAGGCAAAAAGCCAAGATTGCAAAACGAAGATTACAATTCACACATCAATATTATTCATCATTAAACATTAAACATTAAGCATTATGGGATTTATTAAGGAATTCAAGGAGTTTGCCATGAAGGGCAACGTGATGGACATGGCTGTCGGTGTGATCATCGGCGGTGCTTTTGGCAAGATTGTCAGTTCGCTGGTTGACGACGTGCTGATGCCTATCGTCGGTATGCTTACCGGTAATGTTGACTTCACCAACCTGGCATTCCAGATTGGCGAGGGCGAGGGAGCCGCCGTGCTGAAGTACGGTAACTTCATCCAGAACACGGTAGATTTCATCATCGTGGCCTTCTGTATCTTCCTCATGCTGAAGGGTATCAACAAGCTGAACCGCAAGAAGGAGGAACCCGCCGAGCCTGCCGCTCCCGCCGGTCCTACCCAGGAGGAGTTGCTCGCTGAAATCCGCGACCTGCTGAAGAAGAAGTAAACCATGTATTGACTTAAAAAAAAAAAGAGCATCTTAACGGATGCTCTTTTTTTTTCGTCACATTACCTGACTACCAGTTTGCGGCGTCCCTTGACATAGACCCCCCGGCGGGGCTGGGTGACGCGGCGTCCCTGCAGGTCATAGACAGGCTGGGCATCGGTACCGTCATCGGCGACGACGGCAGCCACCGCTGTGGCTTCGAGAACGGTGAGCTTGCCATTGACGTATGAACAACTGTAGTTACGGGCCTCGGCACCGCTAACCACGATGTCGTACTCACCGGCAGGGCTGTCAGCCGTGGCTTCACAGGTGATGATGGGCCGGAGGGTGAAGACGGTGTCGGTCTCACGGTTGCGATAGCCCGAGACGGTCAGCTCGAAGTCAGGATTAGGCTCGCCGACATGGCGGGTGTAGCTCATGGCCTTGATCGTCAGGGGTGCCGGTGTGACGGTGAACACACCCTCAAGACACTCCACACCGGGTGTGGTGACCGAACCGAGGGTGACAGTGATGGGATAAGTCCCTACAGGCAGGGTGGCCACACTGATGAACTCGCACGAGCACTCAGGCGTGCCTTCGACGGGAGCCCCCAGCACCTTTGGCACGATCGGGGCCACCATGCGGCCATAGATACGCGTGGCCGTGGCCGTGACGGTGGGTTTGCCCGTATATTCCACGAGGACACACTTGGATGACCAGTCGGCGTTGTCCTGATAGGCTTCCAGCACCTTTCCAGGAACAAAGGTCAGGGTACCGCCGGGTACGCTGATGGAAGCGTAAGGTATCATGGCTGTTTCGTTGAGTATGACCAGATTCTTCAGTGAGCTGCAGTTGCGGAAGGCGTAGTTGCCGACAGCAGTGACACCGGCCGGCAGATAGACGGTCTCTAATGACGAGGCTCCCCGGAAGGCGTTCTCAGGGATTTCCGTCAGTGCCGTGAAGTAGCGCAGCACATCGAGGTTCTTGATGGTGGTCATGCCGCTGAAGGTCTGTCCGATGGTCGTCACGGCGGCAGCCTCCTCGAACGACAGTTCGCCGTCGCCGTCATTGTCCCACAGATCGACACAGACGGTCTTGGCCCTGCTGTCATCGAAGGTGATGTAGTGCAGCTTGGAACGCACAGAGATAACGGCGGCATGCAGTTCGTCGAGGGTACTCTCCTTCCGGTCATAGACCGCCTGTTCGGCGGCGACATCAATCTGCCGCTCGGCAGCAGTCTTCAGCAGCGACTTCAGCTGCGTGGCCCACTGGTCCATGACCTGTGCCTTCTGCATGTCCTCGACGGTGATGAAAGCCCACTGGCAGTTCTTGTCCGTACCCTTCACGTCCCAGTAGAGGCCGAAGGTGGGGCTGGCCACGTCTGACTTGTGCGACTCGTCAATGCCCAGGAACTCGCCCTCCACGTAGGCGGCATCGGTAGCTGGCAGCTGCAGGGTGAAGACACCCGGGGCGACGGAATCGACGCGCCAGTAAGCCTTGGCCGACAGGGAGCCGTCGCCGAAGCAGGTCTTCACACCAGCACCCACCTTCGTGTCGGTATCGGTGCGGAAGAGCACTTTGCTGTTGTCGGTAGAGTAGAGATAGTACAGACCCTCGGCCATCGAGGCCGTGCGCTTCAGCTGGTACTTCATGCCCTTGGTTGTCACCACCGACTGCGTGCCGTAGGCCTCGCCCATGCCGATATATTTACGTGTACCTATATTATATATATAGCCCACCTTGTCGGCAACGACCGACGAGTGAAGGGGCTGGGTGTGGGTGCGCACCTCAACGATGGTACCGAAGTTCTTCCACACAGGAGCCGACTCGTAAAGCTCCTTCGAGCCGAAAGGCACGTAGAGCGTACACGACGCGAGGGGAACGCCGCCGAAGACGTTGGTGCCTAACGAGATGGTCGCGGGGTCGGGGTTCTCGACCGTCACCGACTTCAGTGACTTACAGCCCATGAAACAGGTCTCGCCAATGGCGCTGACCAGTTCGGGAATGGTGATGGATGTCAGCTTCTGGCAGTTGCGGAAGGCACGGTAGTAGATGTGTACGATGCTCTCGGGCAGCACCACCGACTCCAGGTTGGTACACCCTTCGAAGGTGTTGCCGTAGATGTCGGGGACACTGGTGAAGTACTGCAGCTCGTCGAAGCTCTTCAGCGTGGTCTGGTTCTGGAAGTAGCTGTAGAACAGCCATCCCAGGTCGGTCACCTTGGCAGCCTCGGAGTAGCTCAGCTCGCCGTCGGAGTCGATGTCGAAGAGCGAGACGCAGGTCTCGGCCACATAGTCACTGGCAAAGTCGATGAGATTCAGCTTCTTGCGCACCGACCGCATGGCCGACCGCAGCTCGTCGTAGCTGCTGTCCAGATTGTCGAAGACGGCCTGTTCGGCGTCAACCTTCAGCTTGCGGGGCTTGGCGATGGCCAGCAGGCTGCCGAGCTTCTCGGCGGCCTGGTAGCGTGCCGTGACACTCTCGTCGTAGAGGACGAAGCGCCACTGGCAGTTCAGCGGATGTTCCGTGTAGTCCACATCGCTATAAACACCGTAGGTAGGCGATGCCGCGTTGCTCTCATGGTTGCTCTGCACACCCCAGAACCTGCCGTCGGCATAGTCGGTGCCGGTGGACGGTATCTGGAAGGTATAGATGCGGTCGCCCGCCGGCTGTATGTTCCAATGGCAGTTGGCCGTGAGGCTGCCACCATCGACGAAGCTGGCCAGCACACCCCTGCCCACGTTGTCGTCACTGTTGGTGCGGAACAGGAACTTGCCGTTCTTGCCCGTATCCTCGGAGGTCAGGTAGTAGATGCCCTCGGGCATGGACGTCGAGCGCCGTACCGTGAAGCGCATGGGACTGTCACCCACGACAGCCTGTGTGCCCCAAGCCTCGCCCTTGGTCAGATACTGGCCGGTACCTACATGATAGAGGTAGTAGGTCTTGCCTGCCTCCAGCTCGGCAAACTGTCCGCCAGACAGTTCGCGTTTCTCGACGAAGGTGCCGAAGTCGCGCCACACGTCAGCCGTCTGGATATAGGCCTTGGTGCCCTGCATGATGGTCAGCGTGGCTTTCGACAGGTCGGTGCCTGCAAAGGCCGAAGCGTCAATGGCGATGGTTCCGGGCTGGAAGGTCTTCAGCTCGACGGTTGTCAGCTTCTGGCAGTTGGCAAAGGCCTCCTTGCCGATGGCCGTCACGGTGATGGGCAGCACTATGGACTTCAGCGAAGTGCAGCCTGCGAAGGTGCCGTCGTTGATGACGGGCAGCTCGTCGGGCAGTGTGAGGGCTGTCAGTGCGGCACATCCCGAGAAAGCCTCGCTGCAGATGGTCTTGACGTGGTTGGGCATGTCGAGCTGCGGGAGCAGGGCACAACCTTTCAGCGAGCGTGCGCCGATGGTCTCGATGTTCTTTGGCAGTCGGATGGCCGTCAGCTGCGAGCAGCCGTTGAAGGCATCGTCGGGCAATGCCGTGACCGAGGTGAAGTAGTAGAGTTCCTTGAACGTCTTGATTGAAGCACCCTTGAACACCGTGCCGATGTCACTAATCTGGGCTGCCTCGCCGTAGGTCAGCTTGCCGTCGCCGTCGGCATCCCAGTGCTCTATGCAAAGTTTCTTCACCGTGGCATCGGCAAAGTTCATGGCCTTCTCGCCGTAGTTCTCAGGCTCCAGGCCGGTGACGATCTGACGATAGCTGTTATAGCCGTCATTGGAGCCGCCGATGCCCTGCTGCCCCGGCGTGAGGTTGGTCAGCAGGTAGTAGCCGTCGCTGGTGCCGCCCCATCCCCAGTTGATGTGGTACTTCAGGTTGCCGTCATAGCCGTCGGCCACAAAGGCATGGCCGCCCTCGCTGTTGGCGCCACTCACATAGACAGGCCGCCCGGCGGCTATCTCGGCATAGACAATCCTGTCCCAATCGACATCGGAGGTCACCGAGGTATAGTCGTAGAAATGGACCGACGAGCCGTAGCCGAAATACTTGCCGAAGGCCTGGTAGGCATCATACGACTGTGCACCCGATGACTGGTTGGTGTA
The DNA here is from genome assembly GCA_946186505.1 of uncultured Prevotellaceae bacterium. GTDB lineage: Bacteria > Bacteroidota > Bacteroidia > Bacteroidales > Bacteroidaceae > Prevotella. Next base: position 94,839 of record CAMHNI010000006.1, read on the forward strand.
GTCCATCTTCACGGCCACACCGCAGTAGTGCATGAGGTCGGCCACGGCCAGGCGCTGTTTCTCGGTAGCCGAGCCGTACTCATCCTTCATGTTCTCCCAGTCGATGGGTGAACCCTCGGGAATACCTTCGACATGCAGCCGCCCGTAGGTGGCATGCTCTGTCCAGGTGTCATAAGCAGGCATGGCCGCCGTCGTCTCCGACACCGACTTCTCACGGTTGTAGTACAAGATCTGAGCCATAGCCGTGGCCACACAGCCCGTCACCGACTGTCCCAACGAGAAGTACTGCGGACACGTCAGGTTGTAGGGGTAGCCCTGGCTCCACTTGCTCTTCATCAGCTCGGGCACCTTCGGATGCGTCGGTACGGCGTCACGGATGATGACTGCCCCACCTTCCTGGATGCGGGCAATCTGACCGGCATAGCCATCGAGCCACTCCTGCATGGCTGGCGGCAGACGGTCGTAGTCGAACTCGCCCTGGTCACAATAGCCCAGAATGGGTTCCGTCAGGTCGTCACCCGACACGATGACGAAACCACCGTCTGTACCTTTGTTAAACACGTAATACTCGCTTGTCGAGCCGACAGGCGTGCCAAAACGCCTCGGCGCAAGCTTGCGACTGCTGACCACCGGCTCCAGCTCACGGGACTGTCCCTGCTGGGCCATGAACGCCTCGGCCTTCTTCCGGGCCTGTTCACGGGTGATGGGACCGGCCTGAGCCGCAGAAAGTGACAGCATGAATGCCGCCATCAAAGCAAGATGTCTCATAATCTATGACTTTAGGTTAATAATATTATCGGTGCAAAAGTAAACAAAAAAAACAGAAGTACCAAGAAAAGAGAAACGAAAGAGAGATTTTTTGCGGTAATTCTTTAGGCAGTATTGGGATTTTTTCGTAATTTTGCGCCGTTAATATCTTAGAAGCAATGAGAATATCCGTAACAACCCTTGTTGCCGTCGCACTGCTAATGCTGGCGAGCAACGTAAATGCACAACAGGAAGACGTGAAGATTGGAAAGCAGAACATCGCCATGAAGGACGGCCGCATGACCCCGGAGGCTCTGTGGGCCATGGGACGCATCGGCGGCTACAGTGCCTCGCCCGACGGACAGAAGATTGTCTATCAGGTAGGCTACTACAGCGTGAAAGCCAACAAGAGCCAGCAGAAAATCTGCATCATCAACAGCGACGGCACGGGCCAGACGACGCTGACCACCGGCACGAAGAGCGAGACCGACGCGACGTGGCTCGACGCACAGACCATCGCCTTTCAGACGGGCGGAGAAATCTGGTCGATGAAAGCCGACGGTTCCGACCGCCGACAGCTCACAAAGACCGACGGTCAGGTGGAGGGCTTCAAGTTCTCACCAGACAGGAAGAAGGTTATCATACTGAAATCCATACCATTCCACGAAATCATTAAAGAAAATCCGAAAGACCTGCCTAAGGCCACGGGCCGTCTGGTCACCGACCTGATGTACCGCCATTGGGATCACTATGTGGAGAGCATCCAGCACCCCTTTGTCGGTGCTGTCAGCGACGACGGCACCGTCGGTGAGCTGACGGACATCTTGGAAGGCGAACCCTACGAGTGCCCGATGGAGCCGTTCGGCGGCATCGAGCAGCTGGACTGGAGCACGGACTCGAAGCAGATAGCCTATACCTGCCGCAAGAAGACGGGGCTGTCCTACTCTATTTCAACCGACTCGGACATCTACCTCTATGACACCGACACGCACCAGACCAGGAACCTGTGCAAGCCCGAAGGGTACGTGGAGCCGCAGATTGACCCGACCACCAGCATGAAGTACCAGAAGGTGAACGCCGAAGAGAACCTCAAGAACAACGTTGGCTACGACCAGAACCCGAAGTTCTCGCCCGACGGCAAGTACGTGGCGTGGCTCTCGATGGAGCGCGACGGCTACGAGGCTGACCGACAGCGGCTGTGCTGCTACGATCTGACGACAGGCGAGAAAAAGTACCTGACGGAGTCGTTCGACTCAAACGTTGACGACTTCGTGTGGAGCGACACGAAGGATGCCATGATATACTTCATCGGCGTGTGGCACGCCACGGAAAACCTCTATGCCATCAGCTGGAAGGGAGAGGTGAAGCAGCTGACCGACACATGGACGGACTTCGGAAGCCTGCAGCTGATGAACAACAGGAAGCAGCTCGTCATGGAACGCCACTGCTATACGGCACCTGCCGACCTCTACATCGTGACACCCAACTTCAAGAAGCCGGAGAAGACGACCGTCAGCCAGCTGACCTTTGAGAACAAGCACATCCTCGACCAGTTAGGCAAACCCACCGTCCAGCAACGCTGGGTGAAGACCACCGACGGCAAGGACATGCTGACATGGATTATCCTGCCACCGAACTTCGACGAGACGAAGAAGTACCCCACCCTGCTGTTCTGCGAGGGTGGCCCGCAGTCGCCCGTCAGCCAGTTCTGGAGCTACCGCTGGAACTTCATGATCATGGCCTCACAGGGCTATGTCATCGTGGCACCCAACCGTCGCGGCCTGCCCGGTTTCGGACAGGAGTGGTTAGAGGAAATCAGCGGCGACTGGACTGGTCAGTGCATGAAGGACTACCTGGCCGCCATCGACGATGCCGCCAACAGTCTGCCCTATGTTGACAAGGACCGCCTGGGTGCCGTCGGTGCCTCGTTCGGCGGATTCAGCGTCTATTACTTAGCCGGACACCACGAGAAGCGCTTCAAGTGCTTCATTGCCCACGATGGTGCGTTCAACCTGGCCTCCATGTATTTGGAGACCGAGGAGAACTGGTTCAGTAACTGGGAGTACGACGAGGCCTACTGGCACCGTCCGCAGCTGCCCAACGCCAAGAAGACCTATCACGACTCGCCGCACAAGTACGTCGAGAACTGGGACACGCCCATTCTCTGCATCCACGGCGAGAAGGACTACCGCATCTGCTACACACAGGGCATGCAGGCCTTCAACGCCGCCCGCATGAAGGGTCTTGAGGCTCAGCTGCTTATCTTCCCCGACGAAAACCACTGGGTGCTGAAGCCCCAGAACGGCATCCTCTGGCAGCGCACCTACTTCAACTGGCTTGACCGGTGGCTGAAATAGAGACCTCAGCAATAACTAACCCAATTATATCAACAGTTATTATGAAAAAAACTTTATTATCAACAATGACTTTGTGCCTGGCGCTCACAGCGTCGGCACAGCCCCAGGGCGGATTTGGAGGCTTCCAGGTTCCGCAGGTAAAATTAGAGACATCGCAGGAGTGGAAAGACATTAACTACGCAGGTGACGACCAGGCTTATCACACCTGCGACATCTACCTGCCCAAGGAGGAGAAGGCGGCCTATCCGGTTGTGGTACACATCTACGGCAGCGCCTGGTTCAGCAACAACAGCAAGGGTGCAGCCGATCTGGGCACCATCGTCAAGAGCCTGCTCAACGCCGGCTATGCCGTCGTCTGCCCCAACCACCGTTCCAGCATGGACGCCAAGTGGCCGGCACAGATTCATGATATCAAGGCGGTCATCCGCTTCATACGCGGCGAAGCCAAGAAGTACAAGTTCGACCCCTCGTTCATCGCCACCAGCGGTTTCTCGTCGGGCGGTCATCTCGCCTCTACGACAGCTACCACCAGCGGTACGAAGCAGGAGACCGTGGGGACGGTGACCATCGACCTGGAAGGCAGCATCGGCAACTACACTGGTGAGAGCAGTGCCGTCAACGCAGCCTGCGACTGGTCTGGTCCCATCGACCTGACGGCCATGGACTGCGGCGACCACATGCAGATGGGCGACAGCAGCCCCGAGGATGTCCTGCTGGCTTCCAAGCTCTCAAAGGAGCCTGACAAGTATCTCAGCCTCAGTGCGACGACCTATGTTGACAAGAACGACCCGCCTGTGATTATCTTCCACGGCGAGAAGGACAATGTGGTTCCCTGCTGCCAGGGCAAGAAATTCTTTGAGGTGCTGAAGGCTGCCGGTGTCGAGACAGAGGCAACCTTTGTTCCAGAGGGTGGCCACGGCATGGGCATGTATGCCGAGGAGAACTTGCAGAAGATGGTCAAGTTCCTTGAAAAACAACGGGCCAAAGTAAATAAATAAGGTTCTATCAAGACATATTTCGATTTTTTTTTGTATCTTTGCAGCCAGTTTGCGAAACAATAAAAAAACAAAGAAATATGTCACAAGCAATTCAAAAAACTCTGCGCGACTCTGCCGCTATGCGGTGGAGCGCGCTTTTGCTGCTGGCACTCGCCATGTTCTGCAGCTACATTTTCATGGACATCCTCTCACCCATCAAGGACCTGATGCAGGAGACACGAGGATGGGACTCAACAGCTTTCGGCACGATGCAAGGCTCAGAGGTGTTCCTCAACGTTTTTGCCTTCTTCCTTATCTTTGCCGGTATCATCCTCGACAAGATGGGCGTGCGCTTCACCGGCGTTCTCTCGGCAGCCGTCATGCTGGTCGGTGCCATCATCAAGTGGTACGCCGTCAGCGAGTCGTTCATGGGCAGCGGACTCGAGGCGTGGTTCACCAACAACCTGAACTACATACCGCTGTTCGACGAGTTGGGGGTTTCTCCTTTCTATGAGGGCATGCCTGCTTCTGCCAAGTTTGCCGCCTGCGGCTTCATGATCTTCGGCTGCGGCTGCGAAATGGCAGGCATCACCGTCTCACGCGGTATCGTCAAGTGGTTCAAGGGTCGTGAGATGGCACTGGCCATGGGCTCTGAGATGGCACTGGCCCGTCTCGGCGTGGCCACCTGCATGATATTCTCGCCGTTCTTCGCCCGTCTCGGCGGACAGGTGAGTGTCAGCCGCTCGGTGGCCTTCGGTGTGGTGCTGATGTGCATCGCCCTCATCATGACCATCGTCTATTTCGTCATGGACCAGAAGCTCGATGCCCAGACAGGCGAGGCCGAAGAGAAGGACGACCCGTTCAAGATCTCTGATATCGGCAAGATTCTCAGCGACAGCGGTTTCTGGCTCGTCGCCCTGCTATGCGTGCTCTACTACTCGGCCATCTTCCCCTTCCAGAAGTACGCCGTCAACATGCTGCAGTGCAACCTGACGCTTACACAGCCCGCCGCCGACTCGTTCTGGGCACAGCCCGACGTCACCATCGTACAGTACGTCATCATGCTCATCGTGGCTGCCGCCGGCTTCGCCAGCAACTTCCAGAAAAAGGCCAACATGAAGTACGGTCTGCTGGCACTCTCCATTGTTGCGCTTGTCACCTACTGCTACATGGGTTACATGCGCCAGTCGGCAGAGTCCATCTTTGCCGTGTTCCCACTGCTGGCCGTGCTCATCACTCCGATTCTCGGTTCATACGTCGATCATAAGGGCAAGGCCGCCTCGATGCTCATCTTGGGTTCGCTGCTGCTTATCGCCTGCCACCTGACATTCGCCTTTGTGCTGCCGATGTTCAAGGGATCGGCTGTCGGCGGCATCGTCATCGCCTACGTCACCATTTTGGTGCTCGGCTCCAGCTTCTCGCTGGTACCCGCCTCGCTGTGGCCTTCCGTGCCCAAGCTGGTCGATGCCAAAGTTATCGGTTCGGCATACGCCCTGATCTTCTGGATTCAGAATATCGGCCTGTGGCTGTTCCCGCTGCTCATCGGCAAGGTGCTCGATGCCACCAATCCCGACGTGACCGACCCGACACAGTTTGACTATACCGCCCCGCTCGTCATGCTGGCCTGTCTCGGCGTGGCAGCCCTTATTCTCGGCTTCATCCTGAAAGCCGTTGACAAGAAGAAGGGCATCGGTCTGGAACTCCCGAACATTAAAGAGTAACCTTTTCTCCCCCTCGAGGGGGAGTTAGTGGGGTCTGAAGAGACGATTGTCCAGACCTTCCCTAACTCCTCCTCGCTCGACCAAAGGACGCTTGCAAGGCAAGAACTCAGGAGGGGAAATAAATACCGCAAATAAAATGAAAATAGGTTTCGACAACGAGAAGTATCTAAAGATACAGTCAGAGCATATCCGCGAGCGTATAGCCCAGTTCGACGGAAAGCTTTATATGGAACTGGGCGGCAAGCTGTTTGACGACCACCACGCCTCGCGCGTGCTGCCAGGCTTCAAACCCGACTCTAAGCTGCGCATGCTGGCACAGTTGCGATCGCAGATAGAAATCGTCATCGTCGTCTCGGCCGATGACATCGAGAAAAACAAGGTGCGCGCCGACCTCGGCATCACCTACGACGAGGACGTGCTGAGACTGCGCGACGAGTTCATGAGCCGCGACTTCATGGTAGGCTCGGTGGTCATCACCCACTACGACGGCCAGCACGCCGCCGACCAGTTCCGCCACAGACTGGAGCGCATGGGCATACGCTCCTACATACACTACCCCATCGACGGCTACCCGCACAACGTCGAGCTAATAGCCTCGGACGAGGGCTTCGGCAAGAACGACTATGTGGAGACGACACGGCCGCTGGTCATCGTCACCGCCCCCGGCCCCGGCTCGGGCAAGATGGCCACCTGTCTCTCGCAGCTCTACAACGAGAACAAACGGGGCATCCGTGCCGGCTATGCGAAGTTCGAGACCTTCCCCGTCTGGAACCTGCCGCTGAAGCACCCGGTGAACATCGCCTACGAGGCCGCCACCGCCGACCTGAACGATGTCAATATGATCGACCCGTTCCACCTCGAGGCTTACGGCAAGACGGCTGTCAACTACAACCGTGACGTCGAGATATTCCCCGTGCTGAACGCACTCTTCGAAGGCATCTACGGCGAGAACCCCTACAAGTCGCCCACTGACATGGGTGTCAACATGGTGGGATTCTGCATCTCTGACGATGACGCGTGCTGCGAGGCCTCGCGCAACGAAATCATCCGCCGTTTCTACGATGCCACCAACAAGATGGCCGACGGTGCCGACAACGAGAACGAGATCAGCAAGATACGCATGCTCTTCAACCAGGCGAAGATTACGACGGCCTTCCGCCGCACTACCACCGCAGCCTATGAGAAGAAGATAGAAAGCGGTCACACCGCCGCCGCCATCGAACTGGAGGACGGCACCATCATCACCGCCAAGTCATCGCCGCTCTTAGGCTGCAGCGCCGCCCTCATACTCAACGCCACGAAGTATCTGGCAGGCATCGACCACGAGGCGAAGCTCATACCGCAGAGTCTCATAGAGCCGGTACAGAAGACCAAGACCGAATACCTTGGCGCCAAGAACCCCCGACTGCATACCGACGAGGTGCTGGTGGCGCTCAGCGTGCTCTCACAGAATGACGAGCGCTCGGCCCCAAGGGACGCTCAGCTTGCTGAGAACTGCCGCCGTGCCTTGGAACAGCTGCCCAAGCTGCGTAACTGCCAAGTACACTCCACGGTGATGCTCTCTGAGGTTGACCGCAAGATATTCAAGAAGTTAGGTTGTGGCCTGACCTGTGATCCCGTCAGGAAAAAGTAGTTTTCTGTTATGACTGCAGGCACCATCCGTAAGCAATTAAACGATTCGCCGACAGCTCGCTGGACGGTGCTCTTCATCGTGGCCACGGCCATGATGATGGGCTACTTCGTCAACGATGTCATGTCACCGTTGGAGACGATGCTTGAACAGCCAACCAGCCAGGGGGGCTTAGGGTGGACGCCGGCTGACTACGGGTTCTTTTCCGGTGCGGGCAGCTTCATCAACGTGTTCCTGCTGATGCTCTTCTTCTCGGGCATTATCCTCGACAAGATGGGCATCCGCTTCACCGGTACCTTAGCCTGCTCACTCATGGTGACAGGCACGCTCGTCAAGTACTACGCTGTGGCAACACCACCCGACGGCACACTCTTCGGCATGCCCCTGTCGGTCATCACGGCATCGGCAGGCTTCGCCATCTTCGGTGTAGGCTACGAGATGACGGGCATCTCTGTATCAAAGGCCATGGTACGATGGTTTACCGGCCATGAGCTGGCGATGGCCATGGGAATCCAGCTGGCGATGGCACGACTGGGAACGGCGGCAGCGCTCAGTGTCTCAGCTCCCATAGCCCGTCACTTCACGCTGTCGGCACCTTTGCTGTTGTCTCTGGCACTGCTCATCGTCGGTCTGTTGTCATTCCTGGTATTCTGCATCATGGACCGCCGCCTTGATTCATCCCATGAGCCCCATGAGTCAGATAAGCCCTCCGACAACGAGGAGTTCCGCTGGAGCGACATCGGTACCACTCTGCGTTCTTCCGGCTTCTGGCTCATCACACTGTTCTGCGTGCTGTTCTACTCAGCAGTCTCGCCGTTTCTGAAGTTCTCTACCAAACTGATGGTCATGAAATATGGAGTAGATCCCGATATTGCCGGTTTCTTCTCAAGTGTAGCGCCATTCGGCACCATCCTGCTCACACCACTTTTCGGCTATGTTTACGACCGCTACGGCAGAGGTGTCACGCTGGTCATCTCCGGTGCCCTGCTTCTGACAATGGTGCATTTCGGTTTCGCACTTCCCATGCACGACAGCAGTATGGCACTGATACTGATGGTAGTGCTCAGCATAGGCTACTCCATGGCTCCCGCAGCCCTTTGGCCTTGTGTGCCGAAAATCATTCCGCTGAAGTGTCTGGGTACTGCCTACTCCATGATATTCTTTATCCAGAACTTTGGCAGGGCGGTTATCCCCATGCTCGTAGGCCGTGCCAATGAGCAAGACCCCACCTACACCTCTTCGATGCTCATCTTCGGATGCACTGCCCTCGGTGCCGCTGCCGTAGCCATTGCCATGTTGGTAGTGGACCGTCACAAAGGCTACGGGCTGCAACAGCCGAATATGACCAAATAGACTTTGCTGGAGTCCTCCTGTCTTAGGAGTTCAGGAGTTACTTCCATTCCGCCCCTTCACGCATCACAAACTGTATGCGCGACTTCTTCGGCAGCTGGGGTTTCGTCCACTCACCACCGAGAATCTGGATGGTGGTGACAGCCTTTGACGATGCCTGGGCGGCAGCAACAGCCTTTTCCAACGACATGTAGTCACCACGCCCCCGACGGTCAACGGTTATATCGGCGTTGCAGCGGTACTTTTTCAGTACAGGCACCTCCTCGCACAGCGCATCGGCCAGCAGACGGGCAACTTGTTGGGCTCCATAAATATTATAATGTGTATTGTCCTGCTTACCCTTAGGCTCGGTAGGTTCCGTGTCAGGCAGGAACCACATGTGCAACCGCTTCGAGGCCTCGGTGCCGAGGCCCTGCTCCAGGTCATGGGTTATCTGGTTGGCATCGACGAAGTGGCAGTTCATGCGCTGGGCAACATCACGAGGTGCCACACGGTAGAGTCCGTGGGTATCAATGAGCGTGTCGCCCTCTACCATCTTCACACCGTCCTTGAAGGTCTGTGTTCGCAACTTCTCGTCGTCATCATTCTCGGGAGCGTTGACGAAGAAATTTCTTCTGACCACACAGTTCATCAACACCGGGATGCCGCCATGTTCACGGGTCTCGCGGACATAACGGGCCAGCATATAGTCGAATGTAGAACCCGGATCGGTATGACGGTCAGCCTTGGGCTTCTCGTCGTTATGTCCGAACTGGATGATGACATAGTCGCCGGGCTTCATCTTCTCAAGCACCTTGTCCCAGCGCCCTTCATTGAAGAAACTCAGCGACGAGCGCCCGTTGACGGCATGGTTATCGACCATGATGTTATCGTCGAAGTAGCACTGCAGCGCCATACCCCACCCTCGCTCCAGTTTCCCTTTCGAGATGTCCTTGTTGGCGGCCGTGGAGTCACCGATGATAAAGATTGTAGTACGTTTCTCATTACTGGCTGCAATGAAAAGAAGCATGCAGCCAACTAACATTGTCAATAGTTTTACAGTCTTTTGTAGCTGATAGTTTTTGATAATCTCCATAATCGTTATTTACTATTTCTTTAATGATATCATCTTAGTAGGCAAGAATTTGACTGCAAAATTACGAATAAAATAACAGATAAACAAATTATTTAGTCTATCTTTTGTTGATTTAGTTACCAAACACTATCGGGACGGTTAATAATCCTTAAATAAGCAGGGGAGGCCATTGCCAGTCTGAGAAAAGTATATATCTTTGCGCTATCAAAATGATATCACTTCAAATTTTATAGTCATGGAAACAAAAGAGTATCAATTCAATGGATTAGTGATGAACGGCTTCCTGATGCTGTTCGTGAACCTGGCCGTATTGGCTTTGTCGATTTACTGGATTGTGAGCAGCATTATCCTACTTGACGACAGCAACGGCAACGTCGGCGGCTGGATGCTTGGCGGCAGCCTCCTGCTCCTTGTGGTGAATGTCATCATGTGGTGCGGATTCCTGATGCTGGAGCCTAACGAGGCCCGTGTCACCACGTGGTTCGGCAAGTACAGCGGAACATTCACGCAGACGGGCTTCTACTGGATCTGCCCGTTCTACACCGCCAAGAAGGTGAGCCTGCGCGCCCGTAACCTCGACGCCGAGCCCATCAAGGTGAACGACAAGGTGGGCAACCCCGTGATGATTGGCCTCGTGCTGGTCTGGAAACTGAAGGACACGTACAAGGCCCTGTTCGAGATTGACTCGCAGACGATGGCCGCCAACCCCAACAGCATCGGCTCCGACACGAAAGGACTGATGAACGCACTTGAGAACTTCGTCAAGGTACAGAGCGATGCCGCCCTGCGCCAGGTGGCCGGACAGTATGCCTACGATGACGTGGACGACAAGAGCGACGAACTGACACTCCGCGACGGCGGCGACGAAATCAACCAGCAGTTGGAGCAGAAGCTCGACGAGCGTCTGGCTCTTGCCGGCATCGAGGTGGTTGAGGCCCGCATCAACTACTTAGCCTACGCGCCTGAGATTGCCGCCGTCATGCTGCGCCGCCAGCAGGCTTCGGCTATCATCACCGCCCGCGAGAAGATTGTGGAGGGCGCCGTGTCGATGGTGAAGATGGCTCTCGACAAGCTGTCAAGCGAGGACATCGTGGAACTTGACGATGACAAGAAGGCAGCTATGGTCTCAAACCTCCTCGTCGTGCTCTGCGGCGACGACTCGGCACAGCCGGTGGTGAATACGGGAACGCTGAACCATTAAAAAGTGGGAAGTGAAAAGTGATAAGTGAAAAGTGGGAGGTGAAAAGTGGAAAGTGATAAGTGAAAAGTGATAAGTGAAAAGTAATGGTTAAAAAGGAGACGAAGAGTTTCATCCTACGCGTCGATACAGACACGATGGACGCAATAGAGGCCTGGGCTGCGGACGAGTTCCGCAGCACCAACGGCCAGCTGCAGTGGATCATCACCGAGGCACTGCGGAATGCGAAGCGTCTGCCAAAGAAGAAAAAGAGAAATGAAGAACAATGAGAATGCTGAAACAGAATAACAAACAGAAAATCAAGGTGCATCGCACCACCGAGGGCACTATCTTTGAACTGGCCTTCATCGTATTGGCCATAGTGGTCTGGACGCTTGTCATCCTCATGCTGAAGAATGCCCCCAACGTCATTGCCACTCATTTCGATGCCAGTGGACGCCCCAACGGCTACGGCTCGCCGTGGGGACTGCTGTTCCCCAGCATCATCACTACGGTGATAGGTGTCGGCATGCTGGCAGGAGCCTACTTTCCCAACACCATCAACGTACCAGTGGAAGTCACGACCCCACGGCAGTACGAACTGCTTATCCGCATGACACGCATCGGGGCTCTGCTATTCCTGCTGCTCACGCTGGCCATTCCCGCCACCCTGATATACTTCAACAGTCCCTCGCCCTGGCCCGTCATCGGCACTGTAGGCCTGATCATGCTCGACATCATCGTGTTCTGCGTTCTTATCCACAGGTCAGGACGGTAGGCAAGTTTGTGGGCGGCGACTTGGCGTTTCATTTTACATAGTGCGCACGCATGGCGTTGAGGACGGACAGCACAGTGACACCGACATCGGCGAAGACGGCGAGCCACATCGTGGCCAGTCCGAAGGTGGCGAGGATGAGCACGGCGACCTTCACGCCAATGGCGAACCAAACGTTCTGTCGGGCGATGCGGATGGTACGGCGTGCAATGTGGATGGCCTCGGCGACCTTCGACGGCTTGTCGTCCATCAGCACCACGTCGGCAGCATCGATGGCAGCGTCGCTGCCCAGCCCGCCCATCGCAATGCCGACGTCGGCACGTGCCAGCACGGGGGCGTCGTTGATACCGTCGCCGACAAAAGCAAAGTTGGAAAGGCTGTCAACGTGTGCCACCTTGTCGGCAGGCAACAGCTCGGCGTGGTATTCAGAGAGGTTCAGCTTGCGGGCCACGTGGTCGGCCACCTCTCGGCGGTCGCCAGTGAGCATCACGGTACGCTCGACACCCAACTGCCGCAGTCGGCTGACGGCCTCGGGGCTGTCTTCCTTGATGCGGTCGTTGATGACGATGTGGCCGGCATAGTCGCCGTCGATGGCAACGTGGATGATGGTGCCAACGTGATGACAGTCGTGCCAGCGGGCTCCCACGGCGTCCATCATCTTGGTGTTGCCGACACACACCACCTTGTCACCGACACGGGCGCGAATGCCCTGGCCTGAGACCTCCTCGACATCCGTCACCACGCAGCCATCGGTAGCCTCGTCGGGGAAGGCGTCGCGCAGGGCGGCACCGATGGGATGAGTAGTAAAATGCTCGACGTGGGCAGCCAAATGGAGCAGATGGTGCTCATCGCAAGTCTCGGGATGAACAGCCTCGACAGCAAACTGCCCTTCAGTCAGCGTGCCCGTCTTGTCGAAGACCACGGTATCGACCTTCGCCAGCACATCCATATAGTTAGCACCCTTGACAAGGATGCCACGCCGCGAGGCACCGCCGATGCCACTGAAGAACGTCAGCGGCACGCTGATGACCAGCGCACAGGGACAGCTGACGACCAAGAACATCAGGGCGCGATAGAGCCAAGTGGCAAACGCTTCGCTAAATGAGGAATGAGAAATGAGGAATAAGACCAGCGGCGGCACGACGGCCAGCGCGATGGCAGCAATGACGACGACGGGTGTATAGACGCGGGCGAAGCGGGTGATGAAGGTCTCGCTCTGCGACTTGTGCTCGGCGGCGTGCTCCACGAGGTTGATGATTTTCGAGACGGTGCTCTCGCCGAAGGTCTTGGTGGTGCGCACGCGGAGCACGCCCGACAGGTTGACGCAGCCGGAGATGACCTCGTCGTCGACATTCACCTCACGGGACACCGACTCACCGGTCAGCGCCATCGTATTGAGCGACGAGTTGCCGTCGATGACGACGCCGTCCAACGGCACCCGCTCGCCGGGACGGATGACGATGGTCTCCCCTACTCCGACAGTCTCGGGACTGACGTCTCTTACCTCCGACTTCTCACCTCTTACCTCTATATGCGCCACGTCGGGACGTATGTCCATCAGGTGTTCGATGCTCCGGCGGCTTTGTCCTTCGGCGTAGCCCTCGAACAGTTCACCCACCTGGAAAAACAACATCACGAAGACGGCCTCGGGGAACTCCGTCTCGGCTCCCGGCAGGAAACCGATGCAGAGCGCACCGATGGTGGCCACCGACATCAGGAAGTGCTCGTTGAAGGCGTCACCGTGGACGAGTCCCTCGACAGCCTCCTTCAGTGTGTCGTGGCCTATTACTAAATAAGGTACGAGATAGACCAGCAGCAACTGCCACGCAGGCAGATTGAACCGATGCTCGATAAAGACGGCCAGCAGCAACAGGACAACGGTGACGCCGATGAGCGTCAGTTGTCCCCGCAGGCTGTGCTCGTGGTGATGCTCGTGGTGGTGCTCGTGCTCGTGGTGCTCGTGGTGATGCTCGTGCGAGCAGCACTCCTGATGGTTGTTGTGAGAATGAACGTGTGCCATAACTTTGCTATTATTTCCAGTTTTCTGGGTGCAAAGTTACGGCACACGCCGTGCAACTCGGTTGCAAAGTTTAGAAGGTGTAGCCAAGGGTGAAGAGCACCTGGTGACGCTTGTCACTGACTTTCACCGTGTTACAGAGGTTGTCCCATTCAGGGAACTCATCATCAACATAGTTCATAAAGGGCATAAACTCGCCGTTTGTTGTACTATACTGGTATGCCAGTGCCAAGTTCACACTGCCTACCTGGTAGCCCAAGCCACAGGTGATGCGATGCGTAGCATCCCAATTGGTATAGTCGGTGGCAGAACTATAGTATGAACCATCAGTACCTAAGGTACCGTCCTTGAAGCCGTCCTTCTGGTACTTCGGCGACACGTAGTTGTAGCCTAACCGCACGGCCAGCTCCGGGACAGCACGGTATTCTGCTCCCAGCTTAAGGGTCGATACCCCTTTCAGCGTCTGCTCCGTGTGACGGTTCATGATGTTGTCGCTTTCACTACGGTCATGGTAGTCACCATACCAGTCCATATATGAGTCAGTGATGAAACGTGTGTCCAGATTACCGTAGTCAGTGAACTCGTAGGTGGCACCGAGGGCCAGCTGTGTACCGATGGTGTGACCGAGGCTCAAGCCGAAACGCCAAGGCGTATAGAGTTTGAAGTCATAAGCCTCACTGCCAGAGACTGTCATGGAACCGTCACTCACGCGGGTATCATTGTGAGTGGTGAGATTGTACCATGTCGGCGTATGGATGTAAGCGCCTAATCGGAAGCCTGAATCTTCAAGCGGACGGACGATGACACCTGCCTTGATGTCGTAACCCGTTCCGGTAATGGTGCGGTCATCGGCCACTGTCAGCCTGAATCCGTCCAACTGTTCGGTGTACTCGCCATAGTGATTATAATGCATGTCATGAATACCGACAGTAAAGCCCCAATATACCTTATTGTTCACGCCACCGGAGAGGTTAATGTCATACTCGCCGACATAACCCGTGTGGGCACGATCGAGCGTGTAGGCCGAAGCCTCGTCGAAATACCACATGTTGTCACCTGTGTCATAGTTCAGGTTGCGTGCATAGATGTCATCCAACTGGTTGCATGAAGCCAGGCTCCGATTAAAATCGGGGATACCACTACCGGCAACCTCGTAAAGCAGCCCAACCCTCGCCTTGGCGTATGTCAGCTTGTTCTGTGAGGCATTGTTCAGTCTGTCTGCCGCTGAGAGGACGTAGTCGAAATTACGGCTCTTGTGATAGTTAAAGCTGAAGTTGATCCATGAATTATCGTTGTCGAAGCCCGACCACACGAAACCGGCCTGGTCGAAACTCATATTAGACACACTGCCTGGCGAGAAGTCCTTCCCGTCCTCCTGGCTGACCATGCCAAAAGAAAGACTGGCATTTGACTTGCGGAAGAGTCCGACACCTGCGGGATTGGTGCCGATAGTTGAAATGTCGGCTCCCAATGCCTCCAAGGCACCGCCCATACCCACATAGCGGGCTGTTCCATTGAGGTCTTCTCCGGCAACTTTCATATTCTCGTAGGTCTCCTGAGCCGTTGACGGCAAACAAGCCGTCATGGCCATCATTGCAAAAAATATCTTTTTCATAATCTACAATCTTCAATTATCAATCTTCATTTTTCAATCTTCAATCACCTGCGACCGCCGAAGTGACCACCGCCGCCACCTCCACCAGACGAACGGCTACCACCGAAGCTGCCGCCACCTGACGAACGGCTACCACCGAAGCTGCCGCCACCAGACGAGGTTGAACTGCTACTGCCACTGAAGCCACCAGACGAGGTTGAACTGCTGCTACTGCTGGAATAGGTAGGCGTGTAGCTGCGAGAACCACTGGACGAACTTGACGATGAACGGCTGCCGCCAAAGTTGCCGTATGAGTTGGAAGAAGTACGGCGGGTTGAACTTGTACCATAGGTACGTGTAGTCCCTGCTGACGATGAGCGCGAACCTCCAAAGGAGCTTCCGTATCTGCTACCCGTTCCTAAGCTACGACCGCCGAAGGTACCGCCGGAATACGACGTTGTCCGACCGTTACTGATGCCTCGGGGCGTGTTGTAACTGATGCCGCCATGATGGGCTGTGCCACGGGTGCCAGAGAAGTGTGCTATGCCTCCGCCACCATAATAGTAATGGGGATAATAGCCATACCAATAGGGATGGTACCAATAGTAATCGTAGTACCAGGGATCATACCAACCGCCGTACCAGCCATAGTAGCCATAGTACCAGGGATCATACCAGCCGGTGTACCAGGGATAGTACGAAGAATAGTACCAAGGTGAATGCCAGCCCCAAGAGGCATTGCGACCGTCACGGTAGCCTTCCAAGTACGACCCTGCCGGTTCGTAACCGTCCCAGCGGCTCATGTTCCTCGTCAGCGCGTAGTCATCCATCATGGCAGAGTCGGGATAGACCCCCAGCTCGCCGTTGAAATTGATGATATCATTGCCGATGGTGTCTGTAGGCACAACCTGATAGTAGCTGCCGCCGCGACGGTTATATTCGTCCACACTGCGATTGCTGCCAGAATAAAAAGTCGGAGCCGGACGGACAGTGCGTACCGTCGAGGATCCCGCACTCTTCTTGGAAGGAACGAAGTACATGTCATCGTCCTGTGCCATCATCGTCAGAGGCAAAGCCCCCAGGATGAGCGAAACTAAAAATCTGTTGTTCATTGTCATATCTCCTATGTATTTATGGTTTCACGCTACAAAATTACACTGATTTTTACTGCAAAGATAGGGAAAAACCCTAAACTATGATAGGTTTTTCCCTATTTTTAGTAATTTTGCCGAAAAATTTAACTATTACACATTATTATGAAATATTACGAAGTGGATTTCAGCGTCAACCCCGTCAGCAGCGACGCCTGCGACTTATTGGCGGCAATGGCCGGAGAGACTGGTTTCGAGACATTTGAAGAGACAGCACAGGGACTGAAAGGGTATGTCCAGCAGCAGCTTTTTGACCAGTGTGCGCTTGATACGGCCTTACAGTCATTTCCACTCCCCGGCATCTCCATCACCTACACCGTCGCCGAGGCCGAGGACCGCGACTGGAACGAGCAGTGGGAGCAGGAGGGCTTCGAGCCTATCCTGGTGGAAGGTGGAGGGTGGAAGGTGGAGGATGGAGAGTGGAAGGAGGAAGGAGATTTGCGTCCTTCAATCCTTATCCACGACGGTCGTCACTTTCCTCCCTCCACCATCAGATCAGCTTTGCCGCTTTGCCCGGCAAAGGACCTTCCTCCCTCGACCATCACCGTTGAAATCGACGCCCATCTGGCCTTCGGCACCGGCACCCACGAGACAACCCGCATGGTTTGTTCTTTCCTGTTGGAAATCGTACCTGCCCGACATCCCTCAATGATGCTGGACTGCGGTACGGGAACAGGTATCCTGTCCATCTGTGCCCTGAAGCTCGGAGTTCACAAGTCCGTTGGCTATGATATTGACGAGTGGTCAGTAGAAAATGCCCGTCACAACGCAGTCATCAACGGGGTTGACGACAGGTTTCAGTCATTGCACGGTGATGCCTCTATATTAAATAAGGTAGAAGGTGCTTTCGACATCGTTGTTGCCAACATCAATCGTAACATTCTCCTGGCCGATTTACCCTTGTTCCGACAAAAGATGAATCCAGGGGGCTGCATCATTCTCAGCGGTTTCTACACCGAGGACGTTCCCTTGCTCATTGACAAAGCCAACGAACTGGGACTCTCCTTGGTAAAACAGAAGGAAGAAAACGGGTGGGCCTGCATTGAACTATGCCAGACTGCTGACTGACAGGTGCAGACTACTACATGGGTTTCTTCATTTCCCAGAAGGCGATGGCTGCGGCAGCTGCCACATTCAGGGAATCGACATGGTTTGACATAGGTATGCGTACTACATAGTCTGCTTCTGCAATGGTTTTGCGAGGCAGGCCGTCACCCTCTGTACCCATGATGACAGCCAGCCGGTCGATGGCCTTCAGTCTGGAGTCGGTGATACTGATGGAATCGTCTGTGAGAGCCATTGCTGCCGTCTGGAATCCCAGTTCATGAAGACTGCTGACAGTCCCATCAAGCCATGTCCAGGGAACAAGGAACACCGACCCCATGGAAACCCGGACGGCACGGCGGTTCAGCGGGTCACATGAATTGGTTGTCAGCAACACGGCATCTATGCCTAAAGCCGCTGCCGAACGGAAAATGGCACCGATGTTGGTGGTGTCCACCACCCCGTCAATGACCACTATGCGACGGGCACTGCGACAGACTTCCCCTACATCGGGCAGCATAGGACGACGCATGGCACAAAGCACGCCCCGGGTCAGCGTATAGCCTGTGAGGCTTTCCAGCAGATGTCGCTCACCAGTATAGACGGGGATGTCACCGCAGCGTTCTATCAGCGTCCGGGCATCGCCCTCAATATGCCGACGCTCACAGAGCAGCGACAATGGCTGGTATCCTGCATCAAGGGCTACATGGATGACCTTGGGACTCTCGGCGATGAAGATGCCCTTCTCAGGCTCGACACGGTTGCGCAACTGTGCCTCCGTCAGCGTGCTGAACACTTCGATGCCAGGATCGTGGAGTGATTTGATTTCGACAATGCTCATATCAGTGTAGCATATTCTGTGCTGTAGCGCAACATCTGATGGGCATAGCTCTCGGAGTAGTTGAGCTGTATATCGGCAATCTCTCCTTTCGCGTCTGTCACAGGGAGCATCTGAGGATTGATGAATCCCTTGTAAGGTGCCAGATTCAGGCGCTGATAACGTTCCAGGACTTCAGTGTGGAGCTGCTCATCGACTTTCACGGCATAGGTTTCTACAAGCTGGCGGGCAGCTTCAAAGTCACCTTCGCTCTTGATACGCTGAACCTCGGCAAGCAGCTTCGCGAAAAGCTTTCTCAATTCTGCATAATCGCTTATATGTAAGTAAGTTTTGCCGTCTCGTTTGACAAGAGATACAACAGAACTCTGGGCTGCACACCAATGGGCAATGAGGGCACGGTTACGCATGTGCGCCTCCTCAATCTGATTACCTGGAGTTATGCGGATGAGCTGGGTCATCAAGCCGTTCATCATATAAGAATAGTACTGCGACTTGTAGGCATTACCATCTGGTAACAGTCCCAGCTCTATCAGTTTCGGATCTGCGATGTAGTAGAGTCCGAAAAGATCGGCACGGGCTTCCTCAATGGTGTTGCCATAGACTTTCAGCGCATCGGGATCAACGCCTGGCAGCAACTGTCCGCTACCATGTCCAAGACACTCATGGAGATCGGTATGCAGGTTGTCACACACGTCACCATATTTGTCAATGAGTGCAAGCGTTTCCGCATCGATGACAAATTCCTCCTTGAAACCGCTGCCGTGCGAAGCCTTGTTATAGGCATCCGTAATATTCGATATGGTAATACTCTTTGAACCATATTGGGCACGAATCCAGTCAGCATTGGGCAGGTTGATACCTATGGCCGTTGAAGGATATTCTTCTCCACCAAGCATGGCTGCACAAATGACGTTGGCTGAGACGCCCTTTACAACAGGTTTGCGGAAACGCGGGTCAACGGGCGAATGATCTTCAAACCACTGGGCATTCTGCGCTATAGTACGAGTCCGGTGGGTAGCCTCCTCGTCGATATACTCCACCAGTGCCTCCCATGAGCCTTTCAGTCCCAAGGGGTCTCCATATACCTCAATGAAACCGTTGATAAAATCCACCCTCCCCTCTAAGCATTGCAACCACAAGATGCTATATTCATCAAACTGGCGCAGGTCACCCGTCTCATAGTAGGCTATAAGCTTTTCGATAACTTGCCGCTGCTGGTCATTCTCTGCCACACCGGCAGCCTGCCGCAACCAATAGACGATATGGCGTATGGCGTTTCCATAGCGTCCGTCAGCACACCAGACATCCTCCACTATCTGACCGTCAAGCTTCAGCAGCGTGGTGTTCAATCCGTATGAAGGCGGGGTGTCGTCTTGAACACTTTTTTTAGCCGCATAGTAACTCTCAGCCTCATCCTGAGTTACGCCTTCATAGAAATTGCACGCTGAAGTCAACAGCACATCCTCGCCATCGGCCTTGTTTACCCGCTTGGGCAGTATGGCCGTATCGAATATCACGGGGAACAGCTCATCGCAGAGCCCATCGACCGTCTGTCCCTCTCTCAACGGCAGCCGGAAGGCATCCACCTGATGAAGTACGTCGCGCAGATAGCCGGGCGCAAAGCCAGGGGTGAACTTCTCACAGCCATAATGGTGATAGATGCCGTTTGAGAACCAAAGACGCTTCAGGTAGATTTCCAGGGCTTGGAAATCGGCGGTGTCGCGGTCTATTCTCAGGTCGGTATAAACGGTCTCTAATACTTTTCTGATGCGGAGGTTATAACGCCCGTACTGATCGAACGTTATATCACGTCCGAAGAGTGCAGCTTTCGACAAGTAGTAAATAAACCGTTTCTGTAGTAATGACAGTTGCTCAAATCCGTTCAAACGGTAACGGAGCATTTGCAAATCAGCAAAACGCTCATCGACATAACAGAAGTCTCTCATTCAGTCAGCTTCTTACTTTTTGGCTTTCTTGACAGCCTGGGAGGGGTGCTGCTGCAGGTGCTGCAGACGATATTCACGCGGTGTCATATTCATGATTTTGTAAAACGAAGCATAGAACGACTGACGGTTGGCAAAGCCTACCATGTCGCTCACCTCCTCCATCCTCAAATCCTGATAGCGCTTATCCACCAGAATAGACATTGCCTCCTCAATGCGGTACTTGTTGACAAAGGAAGCATAGTTCATGTGGAAGCGCACGTTGACAACTGCAGACACATACCTTGTATTGGTTCCCAGGTCTTCGGCCAGCTTCTTGGCAGAATAGTTTTTGTCCTTGAATTTTTTTTGCATGACAATGATACTGAGGATTTTTTCCTTCATTTCATCCATCAGCTTAGGGCTCACCAGGCTTCTGTAAGCAGCCTCTTTTTCTTTTTTTTCTGTAATATTATACTTTGCCATACGCCATCAGATCATTAATGGTTGAGTTTCATCTGCAAATATAATGATTTTTGACAGATTTACCAAATAAAATCACATTTTTTTCCAAAATAATTGTATTTTTGTCGGGAATAGCGGCTTTTTGGACGGAAAACAAACCTCTTTTGACGATTAATTAGGTAAAATACCGTCGGAATCATATTTTTTTAGTACCTTTGCGCGGAAATTACAAAAAGTAAAAGGAACTAAATGAAACAAACAGCCATTTTGCTTCTGCACTGCCCTGACCAACAGGGTATTATTACGGAAGTGACGAAATTTATCACAGACAACAAGGGTAACATCGTTTACCTCGACCAATATGTTGACAAACTTGACGGCATGTTCTTCATGCGCATCGAATGGGAACTGGAAGGCTTCCTTATTCCACGTGACAAGATTTACGAATACATCACTACACTCTATGCGCAGCGCTATAAGATGAAGTTCTCGCTATACTACAGCGACAAGCGTCCACGCATGGCAATCTTCGTGTCGAAGATGAGCCATTGCCTCTACGACCTGTTAGCACGCTGGAAGGCCGGTGAGTTTGCCTGCGAGATACCGTGCATCGTGTCAAACCATGAGGACCTGCGCTATGTCGCTGAGCAGTTCGGCATCCCCTACTACGTATGGAGCATCAAAAAAGACCACTCAAATAAGGCGGAGGTGGAAAAGGCAGAGATGGAACTGCTGAAAAAGGAGGACATCTCGTTCATCGTCCTTGCCAGGTATATGCAGATCATCTCTGATGAAATGATTGCCGAATACCCACACCACATCATCAATATCCACCACTCCTTCCTGCCTGCCTTTGTGGGTGCCAAGCCCTACCACCAGGCCTGGGAGCGCGGCGTGAAGATTATCGGTGCCACGAGCCACTATGTGACCGCTGAGTTAGATGCCGGACCTATCATTGAGCAGGATGTTACCCGTATCACCCACAAGGACACCCCCGAAAGCCTGGTGCTGAAGGGCAAGGACCTGGAAAAGATTGTGCTGAGTCACGCCGTACAGAAGCACATCGAGCGCAAGATCCTGACGTATAAGAACAAAACCATTATCTTTAGTTGAAAGCCTACCCAAGCCCTCCCAAAGGGAGGGATGTTTAGATACATATTATGAATGTAGCGATAGTAAAATATAATGCCGGAAACATCTACTCGGTGGTGAACGCCCTGAAACGCTTAGGCATTGAGCCGATGCTGACGGACGATGCCGAGCAGCTGATGAAGGCCGACCGCGTGCTGTTCCCTGGCCAGGGCCATGCCGGCGAGGCTATGGAATACCTCAAGGCACGCCGTTTAGACGAGGTCATCCGCAACCTCCGCCAGCCTGTCTTCGGCATCTGCGTCGGCCAGCAACTGTTGTGCCGCCACTCTGAAGAGGGCGATGTTGACTGCATCGGCATCTTTGATGCTGAGGTAAAACGGTTCCAGCCAACGAGGCATGAGGAGAAAGTGCCCTGCATGGGATGGAACAAGCTCTACGACACCAAGTCGCCGCTGATGCAGGGTATCGAGGGCGAATATGTCTATTTCGTCCACTCCTACTATGTTCCCGTCTGCAAGGAGACTATTGCAACAGCCGACTACATACTGCCCTACTCTGCCTCGATGCACAAGGACAATTTTTACACCTGTCAGTTCCATCCCGAAAAGAGCGGACGTGTGGGCGAGCAAATCATTAAAAATTTCTTAGCGATATGATAGAGTTGATTCCCGCCATAGACATCATCGACGGCAAATGCGTCCGCCTGACAAAGGGCGACTACGACCAGAAGACCGTTTACCGCGACTCTCCCGCCGAGGTGGCCAAGGAGTTTGAGCAGTTGGGCTTCAAGCGGCTGCATGTGGTCGATCTCGACGGTGCCAAGTCGAAGCACATTGTCAACGTTGACGTGCTCCGTCGCATCACAACGGAAACCAGCCTGACGGTTGACTTCGGCGGCGGTATCAAGACCGACGAGGATATCGAAAAGGCCTTTGAGGCTGGCGCCGCCATGGTGACCGTAGGAAGCATAGCCGTCACGCAGCCGGAGCTGTTCTTAGGATGGCTCGACAAGTACGGCACCGACCGCATGATACTCGGTGCCGACGTTCGCAACGGCAAGATCAGCATCAACGGCTGGAAGGAGGATTCTGTGGAAGACCTGCTGCCGTTCCTCAAGAAATATATCGACGCCGGTGTCAGGAACGTGCTCTGCACAGAGATTTCGAAGGACGGCACGCTACAAGGCCCTGCCATCGACCTGTACCGACAGGTGATGGAGGCCTACCCCGCCCTGCACCTGATTGCCAGCGGCGGTGTGTCGTCGAAGGAGGACATCGAAGCGTTAGACGCAGCAGGCATACCTGCCGTCGTGTTCGGCAAAGCTATTTATGAAGGAAAAATCAATCTGAAAGACCTATGGGACTGGCAAAACGCATAATACCCTGCCTCGACGTGAAGGACGGCGAGACCGTCAAGGGCACCAACTTCGTAAATCTGCGAAGTGCCGGCGACCCTGTTGAGCTGGGTAAGATATACTCTGAACAAGGCGCCGACGAGCTGGTGTTCCTCGACATCACCGCCTCGTTCGAAGGCCGCAAGACCTTTACCGAAATGGTGACTAAGGTGGCAGAGACGCTGAACATACCTTTTACCGTCGGAGGCGGCATCAACGAGCTGGCCGATGTAGAAAGGCTGCTCTATGCCGGTGCCGACAAGGTGAGCGTCAACAGCGCCGCCATTCGCCGGCCTGAGCTGATCGACGAGATTACCAACCGATTCGGAAGTCAGGTGTGCGTCTGTGCTATCGATGCCCGTTACGACGAGGATGGATGGCATTGCTATCTGAAAGGCGGACGTGAACGGACAGAACGCGGACTCTTCGAGTGGGCCCACGAGGCCCAGGAACGCGGGGCTGGTGAAATACTCTTTACCTCGATGAATCACGATGGCGTGAAGGAAGGCTACGCCAATGAAGCCTTGCGCGAGCTGGCCGACAACCTTTCCATACCCATCATCGCCAGTGGCGGCGCAGGCAAGAAGGAGCATTTCCGCGACGTCTTCATCGAAGGACACGCCGACGCTGCCCTTGCTGCCAGCGTTTTCCACTTCGGCGAGATTCCCGTGCCCGAACTCAAGCAATACCTCCGCAACGAGGGAATAAACGTCAGAATATAACATGTCACACAGAATAATAATGTCACACGAATCTCACAGATCTGTGTGAGAAATAAAAATATAGAAAGATGAAGATAGACTTTGAGAAAAGCGGTGGCCTCGTACCTGCCATCATTCAGGATGCGAGAACAAAGAATGTGTTGATGTTAGGTTACATGAACCAGGAGGCTTTCGACAAAACAGTGCAAACCAAGAAAGTGACCTTCTGGAGTCGGTCGCGCAACTGTCTGTGGACAAAGGGTGAGACCAGCGGAAACTTCCTGAACCTGACAGATATCAAGGTGGACTGCGACAACGACACCCTGCTCATTCAGGCCATTCCCGACGGCCCTACCTGCCACAAGGGAACCGACACCTGCTGGGGCGAGGACAACAAGGTGAATCCGTTGCTGTTCCTGACGGAGTTGCAGGACTTCATTGACCGTCGGCATGAAGAGATGCCGGAGGGCAGCTACACCACTTCACTATTCAAGGACGGCGTGAACCGCATTGCTCAAAAAGTGGGCGAAGAGGCATTAGAGACCGTTATCGAGGCTACCAACGGGTTCAAGGAGAAGGTCGTTTACGAAGCCTCAGACATGATATACCACCTTATTGTATTGCTCACCAGCAAGGGGCTGCGCATTGAGGATGTTGCCGCCGAACTGGCTAAGCGCCATGACCCCAACTGGGACAAGAAGCGTCGCGCCGCCAAGGCCGCTGGCACAATGGAATAGGAAGAACGCTAATCTGTAAATCGACAATTCCCATGGTGCTCATAGAATATAAGAACGTAAACATCTACCACAAGGACGGTGACACGGTTTTGCGCGGAGTGAACTTCCATGTTGAAGAGGGAGAGTTCATCTACCTCATCGGTCGTGTTGGTTCTGGAAAAAGCTCACTGCTGAAGACCATCTATCAGGAACTGGACATTGACGAAGCTGACGAGGCAACTGTCTTAGGGCAGGATATGGTGACCATTCGGCGTAAGCAGGTTCCCGGATTGCGCCGACAGATGGGCATTATCTTCCAGGACCTTCAGCTCCTGAGCGACCGTAGCGTTTACAGCAATCTGTACTTTGTACTGAAGGCAACGGGATGGAACGACAAAGAGCGTATCAATGAACGCATCGACGAGGTCTTGACACAGGTTGGCCTTAACGACAAGAAAGACCGCATGCCTCATGAACTCTCTGGCGGTGAACAGCAGCGCATCTCCATAGCCCGTGCCTTGTTGAACAGCCCACAGCTTATCGTAGCCGACGAGCCGACGGCCAATCTCGACCATGAGACTGCTGACAACATCATCCAACTGCTGCGTGAAATATCACTCCGGGGGACTGCGGTCATCCTGACCACCCACAACCGTTCGCTCCTTAACAAATATCCCGGCATCGTCTATCGTTGCAACAACCAGAAATTAGAGGAGGTCACCAACGACTACAACCAGATACAGTTCTCGGAAGAGGAGTTGAAAGACTGAGGCGGAGGCGCTTCGCTAAAGTATAAAGTATAAAGTATAAAGTATAAATAATAAATAATAAATAATAAAGAATAAAGAAGAGGCGCTTCGCTAAAGTATAAAGAATAAAGAACAAAGTATAAAGAAGAAAGAAGAAAGAATAAATAAAAAAACAACAACTATGAAAGTAATGAAATTTGGCGGAACCTCTGTAGGCACGCCACAAAGAATGAAGGAAGTAACCAGCCTCGTCACCAAGAGTGGAGAGCCGGTTTTCTTGGTACTCTCGGCTATGTCCGGAACCACAAATTCATTGGTAGAGATTTCTGACTATCTCTACAAGAAAAATCCCGACGGAGCAAACGAGGTCATCAACCGCTTAGAGTCGAAGTACGCCAAGCACGTCGAGGAACTCTACACTAAAGACGAGACCAAGGCTGCCACTATCGACTTCTTAAAGGACGAGTTCAACTACCTGCGTTCGTTTACTAAGGAAATTTTCACTTCGTTTGAGGAGAAGGCTATTGTTGCCCAGGGCGAAATGCTCTCAACAAACATGGTGATGAACTACATGAAGGAACAGGGAATCAAGGCCGTACTGCTTAACGCCCTCGATTTCATGCGTACAGACAAGAATGCCGAACCCGACCCCGTCTATATCAAAGAGAAACTCGCGGCTATCATGGCCGAGAACGAGGGTCAGCAGGTTTATATCACCCAGGGCTTCATCTGCCGCAATGCTTACGGTGAAGTTGACAATCTGCAGCGTGGCGGTTCCGACTATACGGCATCGCTTATCGGTGCAGCCATCGGCGCTGAGGAAATCCAGATATGGACTGACATTGACGGTATGCATAACAACGACCCGCGAGTGGTCGAAAAGACTCAGCCCGTTCACCAGCTGCAGTTTGAGGAAGCCGCCGAGCTGGCCTACTTCGGTGCCAAGATTCTGCATCCTACATGCGTTCAGCCTGCCAAGTACGCAGGAATTCCTGTCCGGCTGTTGAACACGATGGACCCCGAAGCTGAGGGAACCACCATCTCCAATGCCACCGAATACGGCAAGATCAAAGCCGTGGCCGCCAAGGACAACATCATTGCCATCAAGATCAAGTCCAGCCGAATGCTCCTGGCCACAGGTTTCCTGCGTAAGGTGTTCGAGATATTTGAGTCTTACCAGACTCCTATCGATATGGTCTGCACCTCCGAAGTAGGCGTCTCCATGTCTATCGACAACTCTGCCCACCTCGGCGAGATCGTGGACGAACTGAAAAAGTACGGCACTGTCACCGTCGATACCGGCATGTGCATCATCTGCGTCGTCGGCGACCTCGACTGGTCAAACATCGGCTTCGAAACCCGCGTCATGGACGCTTTCAAGAACATACCGGTGCGCATGGTCAGCTATGGCGGTTCCAACTACAACATCTCGTTCCTCATCAAGGAAGAAGACAAGCGCCGCGCCCTGCAGTCTCTCAGTGACAACCTGTTTAACAATTAGCGTTCAACGTGGTTCACCCACGTTGCCCAATGACAAACAACATGAAAGGTAAATTCCCCGTGGAAAGGTTCCAGACACTGCGGACACCTTTCTACTATTACGACACGGAACTGCTGCGCCAGACACTGAAAGCCATCAACGACGAGATCTCGCGACATGAAGGCTGGCACATGCATTACGCCGTCAAGGCAAACGCCAACCCCAAGGTGCTGCAGATTATCCGGCAGGCAGGACTGGGAGCCGACTGCGTCAGCGGCGGCGAGATAGAAGCCTGCACGCGTGCCGGCTTCCCCGGCTCGAAGATGGTCTATGCCGGTGTGGGCAAAAGCGACTGGGAAATCAATCTCGGACTCGACCGCGACATCTTCTGCTTCAACGTCGAGAGCATACCCGAGTTAGAGGTCATCAACGAACTGGCTAAAGCCAAGGGAAAGGTTGCACGGGTAGCATTCCGGCTTAACCCCAATGTCGGTGCACACACCCACGCCAACATCACCACAGGACTGGCCGAGAACAAGTTCGGCATTGCCATGCGTGACATGGTGCCCGTCATCGAGCACGCCCACCAGCTTAGTAACGTCCAGGTGGTAGGCCTCCATTTTCACATCGGCAGTCAGATCCTTGACATGGGCGACTTCCAGGCACTCTGCAACCGCATCAATGAATTACAAGACGAGCTCGAACGTCATCGCATCTCAGTAGAGCACATCAACGTGGGCGGCGGTCTCGGCATCGACTACAGCCATCCTAACCGCGTCCCCATCCCCGACTTCAAGGCCTACTTCGACACATACGCCAAGAAGCTGCGCCTGCGTCCGGGGCAGACACTGCATTTCGAACTCGGACGTGCCGTCGTGGCTCAATGCGGCAGCCTCATCACGCGTACCTTATATATTAAGGAAGGAGCAGTGAAAAAGTTTGCCATTGTTGATGCCGGATTTACAGACCTCATCCGTCCCGCTCTCTATCAAGCATACCACAAGATTGAGAACATCACCAGCGACGAGCCCATCGACACTTACGATGTTGTTGGCCCCATCTGTGAATCCACAGATGTGTTTGCTAAGCAGATTGACTTGAACGGTTGCCGTCGCGGCGACCTGTTAGCCATCCGTTCCGCCGGTGCCTACGGAGAAATCATGGCCTCACAGTACAACTGCCGCCAGTTGCCCGTCGGTTACACGAGTGACGATTGATAGCGTCCAAGCTTCTCAATAGTGTCGATACAAACACAACTGGTAGCACCCGCCCCCGTGACAACTCACAGGTGTAAGAGGTGCTACCAGTTGTCTTGATTTGAGGCTTCTTTCTGGTAAAACCTGCTGTTTTTCTTCATTTAATTAGGTAGTCTCAGTTTTATTGTGTATATTTGCAGCAAAATGTGCTAAAGATTACGAACAAATCAAAGCCCTATTTGGAACCAAGGTGTTTGATTATCCAAAGCCTGTAGAATTAGTAAGGAATCTTCTGAGAATGGGTTCTGAGGATGGTAACATTGAGAATCGGTAAGAAAACAGATGATTCCAAGACACCTGCAGAGTATCTATATGAGCCCATCGCATACGATTCTCCTTTGGAGAGGACCAACATCCTGGACAATATTGATGTGGCGGAACTAATTGTATATGGAAAGATACCAAGTAGTAGTATCAGGATGCCAACCATCACAGACGAGACCTATTCACCAGACTTTATGTATATTGTCAAAAAGAAAGATGGTACTATGTCTATGAATGTTGTCATTGAAACCAAAGACATCAATCAAGAAACAGATTTACATCCAAAGGAAAGTGCAAAGATTGACTGTGCTAAACTATTCTTTGAACAAATCTCTAAGGATAATCCCTCATTCCCGATTAGTTTTGAACGACAAATTAACAGGCAAAGGATGAATGAAATAATAGACAGACTGATATCATCTAAATGATGTCATATCTTTTAAGCTAAATAACGTGAGTTCGACGAAATATAACTGTCTGAAAATTTGGTGATTAGCGAAAATTGTTGTAACTTTATAGTGCCAAAAACAAAGTTTCACAAACAATAATCGCTATGATCACCGAGGACAAAGTTACGGAATTATTTTGTATTGCAGACGATTTCTGCAAGTTTTTTGATGCCATGATGGAAAAATATACCATAAAGGAGGCTAAAAAGCGCAATTATCACCGTGATTCGACGCTGTCGAAGTCGGAAGTGATGCTCATCATGATACTTTTCCACGACTCCGGCTACCGCTGCCTGAAGCACTTCTATCTGGAATCTGTCTGCAAGCACATGCGCCATCTGTTCCCTCGCGTTGTCTCATACAACCGGTTTGTGGAGCTGGAGCGCGATGTGGCCGTTCCGTTGGCGCTGTTCATCAAGAAGGTGCTGCTTGGCAAGTGTACGGGCGTGAGTTTCGTTGACAGCCTGGGCAACCTTGGCCTCCACAGTTTCCTGCATGGCGTATGCCTGTGTATAGCCCTTGATCTCAGAGGCTATCTGGCCTATTCCTGAGACTATGTTCTGGATGGCCTCCCGATTGTGGAGCAGACTGTCAGACAGATTATTGAGGACAGTCTTGGAGAATATTTTAATAACGTTGACATTTTAATGAAATGAGAAAAGAACTTTATAAAGCAATCGCTGATAAGCTGTTTCTGATAGCATCTGACGGCAGTATGATAGACCCGGAGGCTGAGGAACAGCCAGAGAGACTGATCAAGTATGTCGATCTCTGGAACCATAACGTGGAATTTATAGACGAGGAACAACCCTGGGAGCGTCCTGCGGTATTCGTGGAGTTTACCCCTATTGTATGGGAAACTATCAAACCAGGCCGTGAGTACCGTAGCAAGCCTGTGGTGAACCTCCATATCGTGACGGACTGGGCTGGTGATGCCTCTGCTAGCTCAGAACTGCAAGATGATGCCTTGGCGGTGCTGGACTATTCAGGAATTATCCACAAAGCGCTACAAGGGCTTGAAGGTGAACATTTCAGCCGTTTCGACCTGGCTGAGACACATACGAATCACAATCATGATGAAATTGTAGAATCGATTGAAGTTTACAAGTGCGTGGCAGAACGAAAACTGTAGTTGAAGTTTAAAAGCATAAAAAATCCGCAATTTGTTTGGAAGTTGCGGATTTTTTTGTATCTTTGCAGCCGAAGAAGCATTGAGGGGAATGGCTGACCTTGCAAATGAGCATAAGATACCGCCCCTTGATGCTTTAAGACAAAAAAGGATTTCGGATGAGTGGCCACACCTTGCAAACGAGCATAAGACGGCGCCCCGAAATCCTTATTTTTTTAAATGTTATAGGTTCTTTCGTGTTTTCCATCATTTTGGTAATCATTTTCCTGCTTGGATATACTACGGAGAGCGGATTAAGGAATAAGACAAAAGCCGTGATAGAGACTATCCAGGAGGTGCAAAACGAGCAAATGGGCGACTCTACACAAATAAAATAATAAAAAAAATCCGTAATTCCTTTGGAAGTTGCGGATTTTATTGTATCTTCGCAGCGTCAGAAATGGCCAGCGGGTGGTATACCTTGAAGAGCGAGCCCACATCGGCGACCTCTATAGCAGCCTTCGGGCTGCTTTTCTTTTTTTATTTACCATACTCTTTCATAAAGTATTTCACGAAGTGGCTGTCTATGAAATCTCTTTTAATAGAAATTTCTCTCTTTCCTTTGAAGATAAGCACCTCGATGGCTTCGGGGTTGTCCGCGAAGTAGTCCTTGATGTCCTGAGCCAGCTTTCTTGGATTGTAGGAGGTGTTCATGTTTAGAAGTGCCCTGTTGGCCTGGCCTTTGGAATCGAGCAGCCTGTTACCTGCGGAACTCTTGCCGGAGACGGTTTTCAGGTCGAAAAGTTTGTATATACCCTTTCTCTCAAGAATGTAGTCGCCCGTCCTCAGTTCCCTCGGGTTAGGCAGAATGAATACTTTATAGCCATGATCGACAGCCTTTTTCGCGCCGTTGATGAGATTTTGATAATCCTGGGCCCTTTCCCCTTCAGTAGAGAAGACATATTCCAGTTCCGGCACAGGTTTGAACTCTCTGCGTTCGGTGATTTTTGTTAGTTTCTTAACGAACTCTGCACCTGTCAGGTCATGCAACTGTTCTAAATCGGCTCTGATTCCCTTGGCTCCTTCTTTTGCGGGGTCTTCAAGGCCGTCTCGTATCATGCGGCATGCTGCACACAACTCATTCACTGGGATGGATGGGCGAGATAGGCTTAATGGGTTGGATGGGTCGGATGGGGTTTCTCCCTTGGCAACATGGCAAGTGCGGCAGCGGGAAATGGTATAGGGGTTGTAGTCGGGGAAGGTCTTTCGCTGCTGTCCTGAGTTGAAGCGGAAGATGCCGCGCGTGTCGCGCTGGAGGGCGGCTTCGCCGCGCGTCATAGCCTCTTCGTGCGGGGTCTCTAGGTATTTTCCACGACGTACTTGTACGACGGTACAACGGCAGTTCCATCCGTTAGGCGGGTAGTAGGAAGCCCAGAAGGAATCATCGATGGGCAGCGTTACTCCTTCCAGTTCTGCGTGCTCAGGACGCACACGGTCATCATGTGCCGTGCGGTACTGCAGCAGATAGCGGTCGCCGTCTTCCATGAACTGCTCCCACTTGGCAGCCATATCGGCTGAAGCGTGGACGTAGTTATATTCTGAGCGGAGATAGTTGCGGTTGTATGTCTCGTCTATCTTCTGAACATCGTTTAAAAAGCGTTCAAACGGCTTTCTGCTGCCGTCCTCATTGATGAGTGAGGGGAATGCCTCGTTAAGTTCGTGGAATGTCTTCATTCCTGAGAATATCCAGTTGGAGCGTGAGAGGCGTGAGCGCATATCGTCGGACATATTTACGTTCCCGGATGAGGCATCGAGCACATCGGCATGGGTGTCGATAAAGTCCTGTATGGGTTTGTGTTTGACGATGACGATACGAACAACAAACCGAATATTGACACGCTCCGCACAGCGTTCAAGACGGCTCAGCCGGTGGACGCTTCATGGGCGTACCGTGATGGCGGTGCTATTGACAGCGGGCAGTTCATTATCACCTCGCTCGACCATGAGGGCAAGGCCGGTGACGACGAGACCTATTCGATTACGTTGGAGAACTCAGGTGCCGTAGGTACCGCAGCAGCCGGTGAATAAGGTATGAACAAGAACGTATCTATCACTATCAAGGCAAGCGACGGCAAGACCTATCCGTGCCGTGTGACGCTGGGGGCCATGCGCCGTTTCAAGCAGGAGACGGGGAAGGATTCCGACAACATCGCCGGTGTGGATGACCTGGCTGTTTTCATCTGGTGCTGCTGCATGTCTGCCTGTAAGGCGGACGGTGTGGAGTTCGGTGTCCCGCTGGATGACTTCTGTGACCTCGTTGACGTGTCAACACTCAGCGAGTTCACTGAGGCTATTGCACCCGGAGAAAAAAAACGACGAAGTAGGCGAGCGCGTCAGCATTGACGAACTCTTAGGCATTGCGGTGGGGCGCATGGGGATGAGCCTACAGGACTTTGACCAATGCACCCCACTTGAATTTGAGAATATCTTTGAAATATGGCACGATTCCCGGGAGATGGCTTTCAGGACCGGATGGGAACAAATACGGAACCTTGCAGTCTGCATACTCCAGCCTTACG
>CAMHNI010000007.1 GCA_946186505.1 uncultured Prevotellaceae bacterium
TTTTTTGTAATTTTGCACCTCGTAAACATTTTATGATGAAAAAACAGATATACAATAAGTTTGATAAACGCCTGATTTCATCTTTACCGCGAGTCGTCTTCGAAGGACGCATCCATGTGGTCATATCGCGTACCCAGGCCGAGAAGGCGGTCAACTATTTGTTGAGCCAGCCCATCCTTGGCGTCGATACCGAGACCCGTCCGTCCTTTTCGCGTGGAACCTTCTATCATGTCTCACTGCTACAGGTCTCTACCTATGACACGTGTTTCCTTTTTAGGCTGAACATTATCGGAATGCCTCCGGCCATCATACGGTTGTTGGAGGACACTACCGTGCCGAAGATTGGACTCTCGTGGCACGATGACCTGAACGGACTGCACAAGATAGGGCGGTTTGACACGGGGTTATTTATTGACATTCAGAACATTGTCAAAGACCTTGGCATCGAGGACCTCAGCCTTCAGAAACTGTATGCCAATCTTTTTGGACGACAGATCAGTAAGGCACAGCGTCTGACGAACTGGGAGCGTGACATCCTGGACGAGAAACAGAAACTGTACGCAGCTACCGATGCCTGGGCCTGCATACAAATCTACGAGGAACTGCAGCGACTGAAAGAAACGGGTGATTATGAACTGATAATAGCAGAAAACGATGAAGCAGATACAACTAAAACGCGGTAAGGAGGAAAGCCTCTTGCGCTTCCATCCGTGGGTGTTCTCTGGGGCTATCCAGCAAATGGACCGTGACGTAGCAGACGGTGATACCGTTCGTGTGGTGACATCCTCCGGCAACTTCATTGCAGTCGGTCACTATCAAGAAGGCTCTATCGCCGTCCGCGTGCTGACATTCAGCGATGTGGATATTGATGATGCCTTCTGGGCTTCACGCTTACAGTCCGCCCTGGACATGAGGCTGGCTGTGGGACTGGCCGACTCGTCTGCAAACAATACTTACCGGCTGGTGCATGGCGAGGGCGATAACCTGCCGGGACTCGTCATTGACATCTATGGTCAGACGGCGGTGATGCAAGCTCACAGTATTGGTATGCACCGCTGCCGCAAGCAGATAGCTACGCAGTTAGTCAGGGTGATGGACAGCCGTCTGAAGCATGTCTTTTACAAGAGTGAGACAACGCTGCCTTTCATGGAAATGGAGAACGGGTTCCTGTATGGGGGTGGGGCCGACAACGATAACATAGCTGTGGAAAACGGCCTGAAATTCCATGTCGATTGGCTTCGCGGCCAGAAAACGGGCTTCTTCGTCGATCAGCGTGAGAACCGTTCGCTGCTTGAAAGATACGCCTGTGGGCGGCGTGTGCTCAACATGTTCTGCTACACCGGCGGCTTCTCATTCTACGCTTTGCGTGGCGGTGCAGAAATGGTTCATTCCGTGGACAGCAGTGCCAAGGCCATTGAGCTGACCAACCGCAATGTGGCCCTGAATTTCCCTGACTGCCAGCGTCATCAGGCCTTTTGTGAAGATGCGTTCAAGTTCCTGGAAGCCTCTGAACGTCAGTATGACCTGATAGTGCTTGACCCGCCAGCCTTTGCCAAGCATCGCGGGGCGTTGCATAATGCATTGAAAGGCTACACGCGCTTGAACCAGAAGGCTTTCCAGATGATTCAGCCTGGCGGACTCCTGTTTACTTTCAGTTGTTCGCAGGTGGTTACAAAGGAGCATTTCCGCAATGCAGTCTTCACGGCTGCGGCACTGGCCCGGCGTAAGGTGCGCATCCTTCACCAACTGCATCAGCCTGCCGACCATCCTGTCAACATATACCACCCCGAGGGGGAATATCTGAAAGGACTGGTGCTATACGTCGAGTGAATAGACTTGTGATGTTAAGAAAAATTGCAGATTTCATCGGCAGAAACCATCTGCTTGACCATGCACAGAAACATATCGTGGCGTTGAGCGGAGGGGCAGACAGTGTAGCCTTGTTGCTTGTGTTGAAGCAGCTGGACTATGATATTGAGGTAGCCCACTGTAACTTCCAATTACGAGGAACGGAGTCAGTTCGTGACGAACAGTTCGTTGTGTCACTCTGCAAGAAACTGTCAGTTCCTTATCACTTAATCCACTTTGATACAAATATATACGCAAGTTTACATCAAGTAAGCCTCGAAATGGCGGCACGTGACTTGCGTTACCGTTACTTTGAACAGCTGAGGCAGGACATTGGTGCTGGTGAGGTCTGTGTGGCTCATCATCAGGATGATGCCGTGGAGACTTTATTGTTGAATCTTATACGGGGTACAGGTATTCACGGACTAACGGGCATCAGACCCCGAAACGGCCATGTGGTGCGGCCTTTGCTCTGTGTCAGCCGAATGGAGATTGTCAGTTTTCTTGATACTGCCGGACAGGATTATGTCACCGATTCGTCAAACCTTGTTCCTGATGTTGTCCGAAACAAACTGCGTCTGCAGGTCATACCCCTGTTGAAGCAGATAAGTCCCGCTGCTTCAGAGAACATTGCCCGGACAGCTGCCCGTATGGCTGAGGCTGAGCAGATATTCAACCAGTCTGTGCGGTCTGCCCTTTCAGAACTGTATGTTGACGGCACAGTCGAGATTGCCAGCCTGTTGCGCCAGCCTTCGCCACAATATCTGATTCATGAACTGCTGACTCCTTTTGCTTTCACTCCTGCCCAGACCGTGCAGGTCTTTGAAGCCCTGAGTGGGCCGTCAGGTCGTTTGTTCCAGTCACCTACCCATGAACTTGTCATTGACAGGGAACGGCTTGTTATCGAAAAACGCAGTGAACCTGTTTCACCGCTTGTAATCCCGGAGACGGGAACCTACCGGCTTGGTGAAGTACTGAGGTTCTGTTTCGAGGTAGTAGAGGACACCACGGTCAGCCGGACGGCAGACTTGGCTACGGTCGATGCCGATAAGGCGGACTTTCCGTTGACCGTCCGTTTGGTACAGGCTGGTGACCGTTTCCATCCTTTCGGCATGAAAGGCAGCCGGCTGGTGAGTGACTATTTGACCGACCGTAAGCGTAACCTTCTTCAGAAGCGTCGGCAGTTGGTCGTGACCGATGGCTCTAATCGTATCATCTGGCTTGTCGGCGAACGTACAGACCAGCGTTTTGCCGTGGACGGACAAACCAGCCGTGTCCTGCGAATCAAGAAACTGAGTTGCTGAGATGAATATGAAGAGAGGGCACTTCCTGACGGGGTGCCCTCTCTTTCTCGATTAGCTGTCAATTCAATTACAGGATGGTCTTCACGGCTTCGAGCATACCCTTCTGCTGGATAAGGTCGAGGAAGTTCTTGACCATCATGTTCAGACCCTGGATCTTGTTCAGGTCTTCCTGCCAGATGAACTCTGCGCCAAGCACGCCGTCGGCCACCTTCTGGGTGTCGCCGGTAGCCCACAGCTCTTTCAGCAGGTCCATAATCTTCGGGTCGTCGTTGGGCACGATGTCCACGCCGTCCTGACGCTTGCCACCCTTATAGTAGGTGATGATGGCGGCCAGACCGAAGACGAGACCCTTGGGCAGCTCGCCCTTGCGCTCTAAGTAGGTTTTCACGCCGGGCAGGTCACGGGCCTGGAACTTCGGGAACGAATTCAGCATGATGCTCGTTACCTGGTGATCTACGAACGGGTTGTCGAAACGCTCCAGCACGTCGCCGGCAAACTTCTCTAATTCGTCCATCGGAAGGTCGAGTGTCTGCATCAGCTCGTCGAACTGCACCTTGTGGATGTACTTGCCGATAACCTCATGGTTGCAGGCATCGCGAACGATGTTCACGCCGCTGAGGAAGGCCACGGGCGACAGTACGGTATGCGGGCCGTTGAGCAGGGTGACCTTACGCTTGTGGTAAGGCTCCTCAGAGGGCACGAACAGCACGTGCAGACCGGCTTTGTCAGCGGGGAATTCGGCAGCCACCTCGCGCGGAGCCTCGATGACCCATAGGTGGAAGTTCTCAGCCTGGACTACGAGGTTGTCACGGTAGCTGATCTTCTCCTGAATCTGGGCAATCTCCTTGCGGGGGAAGCCCGGCACGATGCGGTCAACGAGCGTGGCATAGACACCGCAAGACTCTTCAAACCACTTTTTGAACTCAACGGGCAGCTGCCACAGTTCAATGTACTTCTCGATGCAGTCCTTCAGCACGTGGCCGTTCAGGAATATCAGCTCGCAGGGGAAAATGATCAGGCCCTTCGTGGGGTCGCCGTTGAAGGTCTGCCAGCGGCGGTACAGCAGCTGCACCAGCTTGCCGGGATATGACGAAGCAGGTTTGTCGTCGAGCTTGCAGGCGGGATCGAAGGCAATACCGGCCTCGGTGGTGTTCGAGATGACAAAGCGAATCTCTGGCTGATCTGCCAGTGCCATGAAGGCATCGTTCTGCGAATAAGGATTCAAGGCGCGGCTGATGACATCGATACGCTCTAATGTGTTTACAGCCTTACCGTTCTCACGACCCTGCAGGTTCACATGGTACAGGCAGTCCTGGCCGTTGAGCCACTCAACCATACCTTTCTCAATGGGCTGTACGACGACAACCGAACCGTTGAAGTCGGTCTTCTGGTCCATGTTCCAGATAATCCAATCGACAAATGCGCGGAGGAAGTTTCCCTCGCCAAACTGAATCACTTTTTCGGGCATCACGCTCTTAGGCGCGAACTGTTTGTTTAATGGTTTCATTGCTTTTGTATTTGCTTTAGATATTAATGTTTTTCCATTGCGATTGCAAAATTAGAGAAAAATCCCGAAACCACCAAATAAAAAGTGATTTCGGGAGCGCAAAAAGTGCGTAAAGGTTTGCGGGACTATCTGGCGACGACATATTTGTGCAGCGTCTTGCGCACGGCACCGTTGCCAGCATAAAGCTCTTTCACCATACCTTCAATCTGTTCGCCCAGTCCGGCTTCATAGAGGTTGAGGCCAAAGACATCCTTGCGGCTGTAGAGGTCCTTCAGACAGCTCCAGTCCTGATCGGCCTTGCCTATCTCCAACGGAGCGACGATGGCCTGCATCTCAGCCAGCATGGGGTCGGGTGAGGGCTCAAACGGCGTACCGTCGTCCTTGATGCCCTTCAGGTAGCGGGCGTAGCCGGCCAGCGTCAGCGGGATGAGCACGAGGTTCGACATGTCGAGGCCGCGGGTCACATATTTCTTGATAGTCTCGCCGAAGCGGATGGGCAGTTTCTGGCTGGTGTCCATCGCAATGCGCTGTGGAGCATCGGGCATGAACGGGTTGGGCAGTCGGCGGTTGATGACGGCACCGATGAACTCGTAGGGGTTCAGCACGCCCGGGTCAACGACTACGGGCATGGCCTCCATATAGCCGATTTTCTGGATGAACGGGCGCAGGTCCTCGTCAGCCATCTCGGCACTGATAAGTGTATAGCCCAGCATGCAGCCGTAGATGGACATCGCCGTGTGCAGCGGGTTCAGGCAGGTGGTCACCTTCATCGTCTCTACCTTGTCAACAGTCTCGCGGGTGGTGTAGAGTGCGCCGCCGAGGTCGAGTGGGGGACGGCCATTGGTGTAGTTGTCCTCAATGACCAGATACTGCACCTCCTCAGCGTTGACGAACGGTGCGGTGAATGTGTGCTTCTCTGTCTCGATGTAGTCGTTGTCCTCGAATCCGTCCTGTGCCAGCAGTTCCTTCACCTTCTCGTGCGGGCGCGGCGTGATCTTGTCAATCATCGACCAGGGGAAGGTGATCTTCGTTTCGTCCTTCAGGTAGTCAAGGAAAGCCTGCGGCACCAGACCGTCCTTCACCCAGCGCTCAGCGTAGGCCATGACGCCGGCTTTCACCTTGTCGCCATTGTGTGAGCAGTTGTCCATTGACTGCACCGTCAGTGGCAACTGTCCAGCATTGTAACGCTCCAACAGCAGGGCGCAGACTTTGCCCATTGCGAAAATGGGCTTCAAGCCGCGAGCCAGATCAGCCTCGTTGAACGTATAGCCCTTCTCGGTGATGGTGAACGAAATCATCTGCAAGCTCGGATTGCGGAAAACCTCCACGAGTCGGTTCCAGTCCTCGAACTGCGGGTCGGCCTTCAGGGCTTCTGTCACCGAGGCGATGACTTTTTTCTCAATGGAACCGTCGGAGCAGAGGTTCACACAGAGCGACAGGTTGTTGTAGGGCGCGTAGGCCTTGTCGATGACCTCAAAGTCAAAAGTCTCGGCCACGATAACACCACGGTCGTACTTGCCCGTGTTCAGGGCGTCGTTCAGTATTGCAGCGGGGAATGCACGGAAGATGTTACCGCCGCCGAAATGTACCCACGTCGGCTCCTTCGCTGTCTTCTCACGCACGGCCTTGATGTCAAACTTAGGAAGCTCGTAACCTTTGGCCTCCCATTCTGCGGCATTATAATTGCCTGTGAAAATGTCATTCAGTTTCATTGCTCTGTTTCTCGCTTATTTAACAATCGACGGCAAAGGTACAAAAAAATCCCGATTATCAGAAAATTTTCCGCAAATATTTTGGCTTACAGGAGGAATTCACATCAATCAAAAATTCACAGAGACATCAAAGAGAAGCCCCGTAGTTCTTGACATATTGCAGCAACGTGTCAATATAGGGTGCAAATGGCTGGGGAAACTCGGCACGGATGTAGAACCAGTAGCCGTCCATCAGGATGTCCTTCTCGAAATAGCAGCCGCCATTCCCCATTCTTCCGGCAATCATAAAGTAGTTCTCACCCATCGACTTCGTGTTGGCCGACTTGCTCAGCTCCTGATATTTCTCTTCCAAGCTCATCTCCACCTTATCCCGATAGGCCTTCGCCATCAGTCGGATGTCCTTGTACTCCACGAACACACTACTCTCCGAAGTCCTATTCAAGTCCTTCACCATAAACTCAGGGTATCTGATGACGAAACCATATTCATAGCTTTCGTACTGCTTCCATTCACAAGAATCGAACAGTTCCTTCAGCCACCGCCCTTCATAATATCTCACATCTTTCACGACCACCGTATCATGCACGATGATGGTGTCCCCAGTAAAGACAGTGTCATGTGCCTCCTTAGTTACACCCTCCTGACCCTTTGCCGTTTCTTTATTCTGGCAGGAAAAGGCAACGCAGGCTACCAATACCATTGCTATAGGTAAAAACCTTTTCATTTCTTCCATTGATGGTTATTGCTATTTGAATTCCCATATCGTTCTTTGCGGATTTGCCCCTTCACCCATTGCTGGTCACCCTTTGTAGCGTTATTGAAAGCCATTGCAATCTGTTGCTTATCCCTACCGGCTTTGTAGCGCTCCCTCATTTCTTTACGAGTTAGGGACACGTTGCCACTCTTCTTGTCTTGGAATTCAAGAATTAGTGAATCTGTATCCATGTTCTTGATGCGCTCTTCCCGCTTCCCAACCTGCTCTTTAAACAAGGTATTAAAAACAGACACCCTAAAAGTTTTGTCTCCTATCACCCATTTACTGTAATAGAGTGCCGTCAGTTCCCGCCTCGAAAGGTTCGGCAACATATCCACGCACTTCCTCAGTTCTTCATCATTCCATTTCGAATAGTGAAACTTTTTCACCTGCTGTAAAATGTACTCGTAGTCTGTCATAATGGTATAAATTAAATCGGTGGCAAAGATACTCACTTATATCTTTGCCACCAAGAAAAACTCCATCACAAACCTTGCGAACACGGCAGTTTGCACTCCCATATTACATTGGCCCTCACCAAATCAATCATCTTGGCTTCACCTCGCTTGCCAGAGATAGCATAATACTTTGCAACGGCTTTGGGGAGAACGCTTGAGAAAATCTTGCGGATTCTTGCGCACTTCTCATTAATGGAGTTAAGTGTAGGATTGGTTACATCCCTGATACTTTTCTCCACCCTATCAGTCATCCCTGCTGGTCTCAACAGCAAATAGATACGTGTCAACTCTGCCCTATAATCAGGCAAACACTTCAGCACGATACCCTCTGGATGTGACAGGAACAACAGGTAGATAGCCTTCACCAACGGTTCCATCTCCACCTCTATAGGCTGCTCCCCAGAGAGCACGACCTTGTAATCCTCTGTCACTATCAGCTGTGGGAACAACTCTTCTTCATTCATTGCCGCCACAATCTCAGCATCCTCCACACCGTACGCCTTCAACTTACGTACCTTCTCTTTTACCTCGTCCAAAAGAATGGAGCAATGAAACTGCTTCAACTCTTCCATAATCAACTCCTTCATCGTGTTTTCCATAGTTTTTGTGGTTTTAGGTTAGACATTATTGTTATCCTTCGAACTCCTGCTTCTTGACAAGCCGAAGCAGGTATTCCACAGCCTTTGGTGCTTTCTCTCTCGCTATTATAAGCTTATGAGTAAACTCCTCTTCAGGCATCTCAGAGTTAAAGTCATCCACTAACTCGCGAGGGTCGTTGCTTGTTTTTACCAATACCAACCTCTTCCGTTTCATTATAAAGCGGAGCGAAAGAATTGCCTTGTCGTACTTCGGCCTTACCTTTATCAGTTCTTGCATAAGGTTAAGTCCTGGATCTCCGATATGGAGCTCGTTGAGCATAGCAATCATATAGAGCACCTTCGCATCTGGCGTTGACATGTCGAAAACGTCGCCCATCAGCACATTCACGGCATCTGCCTCTTGATAACGTTCGAGTTTGGCCAGACAACGTGACTTCACATAGAGCGCCTCCTGGCATTGGTGCTGGGCCAGCACGCTATCGACATATTCCAAAGCCTGCTCAAACTCCCCAGCATAGAGGCTCAGCAAAGCCACGAGGAACTTGGGTGCCCAATGGTCAGCCGCTTTCAATTCTGTTGGTATCTCTTTGACGCATCCAAAGAGTTTATCATCACAGATGACGGTATCAAGAAAACGCTTGGTCTGTTGCATTGCTTCCTTTATATCTCCTTCGGCAGCCTTTTTCTGAATCAGTATCAAGTACTGCTTGGCCGCCTCATCATAGTCGTGATGAGCCAGAAACTGATAGACAGCCTTGCCACTCTCAATCTCGCTGTTGATGACCTGTTCGTCGTTATAGCCGTTGGCATACGCCAGCACTTCACGGCTGGTATGGGCATACTGAGGAATGATAGGACGGGAAAGGAACAGTCCTTCTAACGAACGCACACGACTTAACGCCACATAAAGCTGGCCTGCAGCAAACATGCCTCGGCTCAAATCTAAATAGAGTTTATCGAACGTCATGCCCTGACTCTTATGTACCGTTATAGCCCAAGCCAAACGCAAAGGGTACTGTGTGAAGGTACCCATCAGCTCCTTCTTCATCTTCCGGGCCTCCTTGTCATACTCATAGCTGTACGACTCCCACGAGCAGTTAGGCACCACGTATGCAGCCCCGCCATCAGTTGTCACCTGTATCTCGTCCTTGCTCAGCTTGGTGACAGTACCGATGGTGCCGTTCACCCAACGCTTCTGCTGGTCATTGCGGGTAAACATCACTTGGGCACCCACCTTCAGTTTCAAGGTCATATCCACAGGGAAGCGTTTCTCCTCGAACTTGCCCGTCACAGTTCCTTCGTAGATGTATTCCTCAGCTTCAATCTCGGCAAGCCGCTGCTGGTTGAGGTTATCTGCCGTTCTGTTGAGCGAAGCCAGTGTGATCACCATACCATCCTCCTTTGTAGGCTGGCAAACACGCTCGTTCAGGTGCATCAAGTTCTCCGGTGTTGTCTTGTTCAGCCGCACATTCTCCAGAATACGCAGGAAGTCCTCGTCCTCCTGACGATACACCTTCTGGAACTCAATCTTCACCAGCCTCATCCGCTTGATGACGTCTGCCTTGTAAAAGAAGAAGTCTTCCGTATGGTAGAGGTCGTGCATCAGTTCATGCTCTGCGCCCTGCTTCACTACTGGCGGCAACTGGAACATATCGCCCACAAAGATGACCTGCTTGCCACCAAAGGGCAACGACGAACGCAGCGTCTTGCGCATCGTGTAGTCTATGGCATCAATGATGTCGCAACGAACCATTGACACCTCATCGATGATAATGGTGTCTGTGTGGATTAGCGTCAGGATACGTGCCTCACTCATCTTGCCCATCGTGCCTGGCGTGCAGACATCCATAGGCAGTCCGAAGAACGAGTGGATGGTATCGCCACCTGCTAAGATGGCTGCCACACCCGTCGGTGCCAGCGTGATGAACTGCTTATCCACCATCTTCTGCACATTGCGCAAAAAGGTTGTCTTACCTGTTCCTGCCCTACCAGTAAGGAAGAAACTACTGTTGGTGTTGGCAATCAGCTCGAAAGCCATCACCTGCTGCTTGTTCTGTGTGTCGATCATGTTCTCCATAGTCTTATCGCTGTTCAAGTTTTGGGAGTATTTGGGTTAAACGTGTGTTGAAGTCGGGGTCGAGGAAGCTCTTATAGCATCCTGAGATCAGTGTCTGAGCCTGTTCTGCAATCTGCTCCGCCGGAGTACAGATGCGCTGGGTCTTCATGACGCCAGTCAGGAACTCCTTTACCATCAGTTCTGACTCCTGACGGATAAACGCCTCGTTGCGGAACACCTTGTCGTAGTCGCGCTTCTGGATCAGTTCCATCTTCTGCCCGTTGAAGGCATACAGCTCAATGCTGTCGATGTAGGTCCAACTGTGGTACAGACCCACCTTCTCAACGATGACGATACGATCGCAGAAACGTATGCCAATGTAATGGCGGTGTCCTTTATTGCTTTCGTACTCGTCGCAGATGAACATCTTCTGGCTGTTGTCCCAAGTAGGAATATGTACGCGAGGGCTGCCGTATGTAGGCAGGATGCTGTCAAACAGGCTCTTGTTGATTGCTTTGGTCAGTGTTGCCATAGTCTTGTCGGTTTTTGTGGTTGAACTTCTTGTTATCCTTTTCGCAGGCAGTCGCCCTTAGGCTAACTGCTTGCGTTGTGTCTCTTCTACCATGCCTCGTGCGAAGCTGGCCAGTTCCTGGTCGCTGACGTGTGCGCCCTGCAACTTCAGTTGACCTTCCAGGAAGCCTTTCAGCATCAGAATGCACTGCTCCTTGGCGAACTGCTCGTTGAAGATGCGGTAGTCACAGCCACCCCAGTACTTCTGCGCAATGAGGTTTGCCTTTTGTCCGTCGAAGCAAAACAGCTTGATGCCATTCAAGAAGGTATAGGCGTAACCCTGTCCCAGGTCGTAGTATACCATCAGCCTGTTCGAGAGACGAATCGCCTTGTAGTACATATTCCCTGCTGCGCTGGTATAGCCCTGCGACAGAAATACGTTCTTAGCAGCATTGTAGGTCAATTGCTCTCCAGAGAGTGCTGGTAGAGCCTTCGTTGCGATGGATTGGAGTGATGTGTTCATCATAGTAGTTGTCCATTTTTAGTTCCCACCACTAACGTTTCGCAGCGTCAACTCTGGGGTGGTTTCAGAGATTGACGCTGCAAAGATACGGCAACTTTTTGATGCTTGCAAGAAAACAAGCCTTGCGAACGGTTCAGTTCTACCTGGAACCGTTTTCAGTATTCAATCTTGAAATTGCCAATTTGCTAAATTCTGTTGTTTATCCATATGCATTGCTAAGTATGGGATAAACCAAGAAATAAGTTCAATTATAGCGAAAAGAAGAGATTGTATTATTAATGTATCTTCCCTTTCTGAAACAAATTGATGCACCTCATACTGAAGACTGGCACGTTTATGGGAACCATCTTGTACCATCCTTACTATAAATTGCATCATCATGTGAAGTGGCTTAGGCAATATTTCTTCATTCAGTTTAAACTTTTCTGCTTTTGAACATAAGAATAAACTAAAATTATTAA
The DNA here is from genome assembly GCA_946186505.1 of uncultured Prevotellaceae bacterium. Lineage (GTDB taxonomy): Bacteria > Bacteroidota > Bacteroidia > Bacteroidales > Bacteroidaceae > Prevotella. The sequence goes on from CAMHNI010000007.1 coordinate 11,733, forward strand.
GTGAGAGTCCTTCGGGAACTATCCCGAAATAAGCAGATACTGCATTCATGTTTTCAAGAATTTCTGAACGGAATTGGTTGAAATACCTTTCAGTACCAGTAAGAGAGCCTTCTCGACTTTGTTTGAGCAACTCTCTGATTAGGTTATATGATTTGGCATGGCATTGTTTGTCAAATATCTGAAAGTAATTAAGTTCCTGCTTATATTGATTGTCTATTTGAAATTCCGCACTATTTATTTTATCAACATCATCTTTTATTCTATTGAGAAGTGGTAGTAATCCATTCCCCTTAAAGAAAATGGCATTGTTGTCTTTGAAATAGCTCAACTCGTCCTCATCGACGAGATCAGACAGATTTACTCGCTGTGTATAGAGGTAGAATGGTAAATGCCTGTATTCGCCTATCAACCTCATTGCTCTTCTGAGACCAGAAACAATCGTTTCATCTGAAGGAGTAAAATCTCTTGCTGTAAAGTTTGCATCGACAATTACAGCATCAATGCGATAATTGACGTTTTTCAACTTCTCTTCTAGCATGGTAGCATTATTGCATTTTACGACATCAACATGCAGTTTTAACAACAGTGCCTTGCTGGTTTCATCCAGCAAAGCATCTATTTCGTCATCAGCCCATATAATCTGATACGTCTTTTCCATAAAAAATCATTTTTTAAGAATTACAACTTTAAAGGAACAGTAACCATGAATGTTGTCCACCATTCATTTTTATTCGCAGATGAAACCTCTTCGCTTATAAAGTCAAGAGTTCCTCCCATCGAAGAAACAATTTTGAATACATGACTGCCACCAAGTCCAGATCGACCTGTTTCTGAACCGAATTTCCCAGAGGTAATGTAATCGTCAATGCTAAAGTCTTTCGGCATCGGCTTTCCATTATTACCGATGGCAATAATGACAGCATTCTTACTACCAATGGAAGTTCGGTCAAGATGTATCTTGACTATGTTTCCAGAAGCTTTGGTTTTATGGAATCCATGTCTATTTGCATTATCAAGCAGACAATCCATCATAATGGCAAGAGCTGTTTCGTTAGCAAGAATAGTATTCTCTTCTTCCAACTCACCATCGTAATAGAATTCGATAGAAAAGGTCTTGGAACCATAGTTTTCCCATCCAAGAATATACCGCTCAATAAAATCAACAATGTTTATCTTTCTCTTGGGATAATCATTGAAATCGACACCATTCATCTCTATCAGGCGCTTGATATATCCAAAGTTGTCTCGGATGTAGTTAATCCTCGACTTCCCTTCATCATCTACATCTAGCGAAAGAAGTTCCAGCGCGTTATTGATGCGCGTATATGGAGTACCTAATATATGAATTAGATCTGAAGAAGTCTTCTTGAGCATTTTCCGCTCTTTTGATGCCACAATATCATCAAGGTATTTTTCCTCAGCCCTGAATTCACTTATCCTATCCCTCTGTTGTGACAGAGAAGGAATCTCGCCCTTTAAGGAAACACCATGGCTGTCACTCATATCATATAGGAAACATTCCTCCATGGTGTGACTGGCTAAATCTCCATTTGGAAGTACAAACGCCTCAAAATAAAGGGAATAATCGCGACTTTTGAGTAACTTTTCCCAAAAGCCTTGTCTACATAGGAAGAGTACGAACTCTGGAAGCAGCTTACTGAAATCAAGGTTGAAAATCAAAAAGCCTTTGGGCGAATACTTACCCTCTTCTATTTTCTCGAAGCGGGCTGCAGGCACAAAGACAGGGCTATCCTGATTGGCTATCACATAGGCCATTCTGGGATTCTTAATGTCTAACACTAGAGCTTTTCGATCCACCTTGTGGAAGGTTCGGTCGTTAACGACTCCGTCAGAGAGTTCAGAGGGAATAACATAGATAGAATCCCAATCCTTTGCAAAGTTATCGGCAGTAAATACCTTACCTTTAGCCTCACCAAACTTCTCGAAATTAATCACGCCCAGACTACTGCCAAGATTACTCATAAAAATCAAAAATTAAAATTAAACTTTATTTCGTTTGCAAAGGTACAACCGATTTCCGTATGCTGCAAGCATTTCAGCAATACGAACGGTTCAGTTCTACCTGGAACCGTTTTCCTTCTTTATTTTTGCAGCTTTATAATCTTTAATATCCCAATTGGCGGCATTATTTTCGACATTTCTATTTTCTTTCAAATAGTTTCTGTACCATAGAATGAAATCACTTATTTGAAAAGCAAAACTCTTAAGAAGCAAGGTTGAATCATTGACTTTACTTAGATACTCTTCTTTTTTCACATCTTTTTCTTCCTTATTGTCAGAATGACAAAAGGCAGGTATTATTCTAGTCATACCTCTCAGTGTTTCTTTAAGAACAGCAGGAAGAATTTGTTTTTTACATTCGATAATAACTACATCATTCCCTTTTTCATCTTTTCTCATAGCTGACATACCTGATAACAAGCAACTGGACCATTGAAGGTTTACTTGCTTACCCCAATCAGGAAGAATGCCATGTGATGACATTGAACGGAAGATATATTCCAAGACGGTACGAGCTTTCTCGAACTTGTCGTTATAGTCCTTATCCTTAATATCTTTAGGGAAGTGTATTGGCACAAGCAAATCTTCCAGAGCATTATATCCGTTGTCATCTATGCCGCACTCTTCTACTGCCTCGAAAACATGACGATATATCTCCTGAATCTGTATACGAGGAGATTTGTAAGCATGATAACGGATTCTTCTGAACAGTTTCTCGTTATCTACATTTTTGGAATAGTACTTTTTGTTTTCGCTATCAGTCCAGTCTTTGTCCCATTGCATACGCTCATCATTGATAGAATCTGACACCTCAGACTCATCACCACCAGTTAGGACATACCATGGAATGATGTGGCCGTTTTTCTCACTCAACACAGAAATATCCTTCAGAGCCTCACGTAGAAAAACAATGGCACTATCCTTGCTGTCACGATGGTGCTTACATTTTGCATCAAGAATGATAGCAGACCATCGATCATAGTCCCCCTCCAATGCAGCTTTTGCATCATCCCAACATGGTAAAGGGACCAATTCCAAATCAAAACTCTCTGCTTTTAGCGGATAAGTTTCTGTCACTTTAGGGTCGTCCTCGACCCATAGAACCTGTATCAAATCATACGCTTTCATACCTTATTACAATTTCAAAGATCTAACAGTGTTAGAATGGTTAAACGTTAGAACATATTTAACAGGAAAATCATTATCTGGCGAAGATACAATTTCCACCTTTCCATCATATCTCTGCATGATGTCATCTATTTCATTACACCCGATGCCATTGTGGCCATCATTATGAAGGTTGGTGGAAACTCCATACTCCAATAAAGATGCAGTGTCTCTATCGTTGGGAATTGCAGAACCATTATTGTCTATCTCAACAATCAATGCCATACCATCAACATGCCATGAGAATCGAAGTTGATAGTCATTGCGTGACTTATCGACAAATCCATGAGCTTTAGCATTAGAAATGATGTTCTTGAATACTCGTTCTAATGCATCCTTAGGGAATAAAAATAGATTAAGAGAATCTCCCTTCCGTATGATGACATCTCCTGTGGAGGGATCCTTAAGATCTTCAATAGCCTGATTATGGCCTGGTTCCCATGTCATGATGGGTTTAAAGTTCAACCAGCCCTTTTCGTTTTTCTTAACATAGTCCTCTATGAACTTCTCAGGGTCAATCCATTCCGGATTACCAAAAGAGAATTCTACAGATGCTATATGATCCAATGCAGGCAGCATGTCTTTCAGACCTTGAGATATGAATTCAAACGCCTCACGAACAGTCTTTCGTTGATTACGTGAGATATTGTCATCATCATGAAGTTCGCCATTTTGCTTAATGCGGTATGCATTTAAAGCATAGAACATAGCCTCAATGGATGTAAGAGATTGTGTCAGTGCGTGTTTACGCATACGCACAGCCTTTTTATAAAACTCATTCTCTTGTCTTAATTCTATTTGTGAGGAAGATAGAGCTTTACAACATATGTCAGCCAGATACCTGTCTCGCTCATTGACATCATGACATGGCACAATGATATTATCCAAGAAAACAGGCATAAATGCCATCATATTACCATCGTAAAAATCGAAGAAAATGGCTGATATTTGCTTTGCCACAATAGGGTCAAACAGTAAAGATGTAGCATATCTTAGATCAACACCTTCTTTGGCTGTAAAACAAGCTATACAATCAAGTACTGCATATGGCAGATCGGTTTTGGCAGTTATTCCCGCATAAACCTTTGTCCCTCCGAAAAGGAGTATACCTGCAAAGTCAACATTATAGCAGTTTGATGCAGGGTCGTCTGCATTTACGCCATATTCTACTCCCTTTTTTATCTCCTTTTGACTTATATCGGCATCCTTGAATTCATTACCAAGATTTTGTGGGATAACCAATGGTTGTTCTAAAGACACTTTTTGTACTATATGATTGAAGTCATAATTCTCTAGAAGGTTAGACAGAGGGATTCCATTCTCTGGTTTTTCTGTTAAGTAATACCCAGGAAGAAGAATCTGGGCTGAAATCTGGCTAAAATCAACCTTCTTAGATTCTTGGATTACTCTGTCTTGAATATCAACTTCCGAATGCTCCATTTTCTCTATTACCATGATGTATCGGTAAATACTATTACCTTCTGAATATTTGATAATAGATTTAATTGCTTTGTCAGCGACAAGCCTATTTCTGAATGATACAGCCTCTTCTTCCGTGCTGGCCATGAAATAAGGGTGAGATTCCATAACCATCGTTCCATTATTTGCTAATGCAGCATAGAGGGTCTCAGATGGGATAAGGAACCCTGGGAAGAAACCAGAGCCTGATATGATTATGTCTATAGTTTCTTCTTCAATTTTATCGACATTCTTGTATTGTATGCCAGCAGCGAATAAACGAATCTTCTTCAATGCAGACTCGTCATTGTCTTTATCATCGCATAAAATTACACATTGAGGAAATAGCATTGCTCCATCTCCAAGAGTGTCATTTTCGAGGTAAATTCGGCTTCCTGGCTTTGCAGTAACATACTTAGCAGCCTTTCTTATGAAAGAGTAATCTCCCTTCTTCAAATAAATAGTATTTCTAGTAGATTCACTACCATAATGCAATCCTTTTGAGAAAATGAAATCCACTGTATCTCTGAAATTCTCAATCAAAAAAGCATATTCTTCTGAATCAAGAACATCTTTCCAAAAGCATTCCTCATATTTGGAAAGTCTATCCAGAATACTTGAATCGGCTTTTTCTCCGGCAACGTCATTATATAGTTTTATCAGAAGCTGATGATCTGTCCAACCATCTAGTCCATATTCACAAAGCCCCACTCCAAAGTCATCATCACCTATAATGTCATAGTTTGCATGATTCTCTACATAGTTACGATACTTGGCAACAAGTGCCTCTACTGTGAAGTTGCTGTTGTTGTTTGCTGTACGCATAGTTTCGTTGTTTTTGGTTTTCACGCTGCAAAATTACAACCTATTTTTAATTGTTGCAAGCATTTCTGTTTCACGAACGGTTCTTTTCTCCGAAGAACCGATTTCATTAAACGAATAGGCTGGCATTACCAGCTTGAAGTTAATGCTATAGGCATCTCAAATTTATTTTTTTACGTGCAAAGATACACATTATTTGTAATAGGTGAGCGCAGATTAATGTGTATTCATTAGATTATAACACTTTTTAAACCAATAATGTTCCATCATATCAAAATAATGCGTATCTTTGCACCAGTTTTATTGGTAGCGAGCCTATTAGAGCCATAATCAATAAAAATGGGGTGAGCAATGGTGTTCATTCCAACTTAAAATTAAAAAAGATTATGGAAATAGAAAAGACGCTGTTGGTAACAGCAAAGTATGGCCCGCTCGAATTTCACGAGACAGCATGGCCGTACAACGAAAATGTGCATGACGCACAAGTTGAAGATTGTGTGAAAAGCATCTGTCGACAAATTGCCGAAACAGGAAGAGCAGAGATGACGGATGCGTTTCAGGTGACAAGTGAATTAATTGAATAGTCACTTACCTCTATTTTCCCAAGACGGAGTTATGTTGGCTCCGCCTTGGGATGATGTCAAGTAGATTACAAACGGGCTTAATAATAACACGGCTGGTGCAGTTGGCCCCTGCAGTGACAACCAGTCTTAAAACAATGTATGCATATGAAACAATTTGTTCATCGTGCTTAGATTGAGTGTAGAAGGATCGCTCAATCGTTAATGCACAAGGTCGGAAGAATGATTCTTCCATTATCCTTCGTGTTAAGTTTCGGAAATCTCCAGTCTGCCTATCATGATTAGCTGTTGTATCCAACACTGAGCAACAAGCTCAAATGTGAGTTTCTGTAGTTGGGGGCAGCAGAGAAAGTGAGAAAATAGAGTCAGACATATGTCATGGAGCCGAAACATTGACATCCTTAAAATCGGAAACTGGTAAATGGGCTGTCCAGGTTGTTGCCCAGGAAGGGTGGTTCGAGTCCACCTACCAGTTCAATTTTTGAGAATACTGCATTATCTGTTTCTCAAGTACATCTTTTAACTGTTTTCTCAATGATATGGGCTGCATTACTTCAAGATACTGCCCGTAAGCAAGAATCTTGCCTCGAAGTTCACGATTAGGTTCAATCGTCAATGCAACTTCACCATAACAACCATCTTCATGTTCTCCAAAGGGAAGAATTACTCTCTGGCTATGATGCAAAGGCTTGGTAAGCAACAGACCATGCTGGTATTCCGTCTTTGTACGGATAACAACTTGCTCAATTATTGCATCTTTCTCGTGGGTTACACCTATTATGTTATTAAAGAATACCTGATAGAAGCCTTTTGGGGCAGGGATGTATTCTACACCTTCAACGATAGTGACGTCACCTACAATTCTATCCAAAGGAACATTGTATGCTTGATATGGTTCACGATTCGCTTCACCAAACACGAACCAACGGCCATTATACTCCTTCAGGTACTGTGGATGGAATATCAGTTCAAAAGGTTCTTGTCCGAAGCGCTGATAGGAAAATCTTAGTACCTTCTTGTCGGTAATGGCCTTATTGAATACAGGCAGCAATTCAATATTCGTTAGATTCTGTTCAAGTCCAGTACGAATGTGCAAAACACCGTCTTCAGCCTCTCTCTTGGTGTCAAGCAACAGCTGAGTATTCTCAAAGAAAGCAGAAAACCAACTCGCAGGTAATATGCCTGCTGAGGCTTTGCAGAAAGAAACATAGTCTTCAACGGATTTCTGAACGACTGCTTTGCGCTCTTCAGAAAGGGGATCATCATCACTTCCAATGTACCGGTATGCTTTTCCTTTGCTTTGACCATTATTCTCGATACATCCAGGACAAGCCTTCTCTAATGCCTTTAATATTTCTGGAAAAGCTTTTTTCAGCTCGCCATATCCCGTCTCGCTGTTACAGGCAATTCTATCGTAATATCCTTTAGGTCTACCACAATATAACGCAAGTATATCAGCATAGCTGACAAACTCACGCTTCATCAGTTCCGAATAAATCAGATTCACAAACTCTGATCTAGCTCCAAATCCGGCAAAGATATTTTTCGTAGGCATATTCATGACGTTTTAGGATAGTGCAAAGATACACCTTTTTTTCAAAACGGCAATAAAACAACTAAGAATTTTGTAGTTTCACAAGCCTTGTTATCCGTTTTTCCTTGGAACATATAGGAATAAGGTATATCTTTGTGGCGCAAACTCAAAAAAGAAAGTATTATGAAGAAGAGAATTTTGATTGGAGCGATGATGTGCTGGATGGCACTGAACGCACAGGCGCAGTATCAGTATGACAGGGCACTGCCGATGTCGACGGTGGATCTGTACGACACCGGAGTAATGAACATGTATCTTAGTGCTTTGGCACAAACACATGCAAGGAGGCAGCAGCAGTATGAGGAACTTACCGATCAGGCAATCGAGGCTTTCAACAAAGGACGGTGGAATTATACCATCAGCTATGTCAATCAGGCTCTTAGGACAGGTTTCTACTGTGGGACGCTGTATTACATTCGTGGCTTTGCCTATGAATCGTTGGGTGACTTCAAGTCTGCCAAGAAAGACTATAAGACTGGGAAGAAATACGACTCCGTAGAGGCCGCCCAGGCTCTGGAACAGCTGAATGTTAAAATGAAACAAAGAAGGAAGTGATGATCCAACATAGAATAAAAAAAAGAAAGGAACGAATTATGAGAAAGATTTCAATGATGCTTATAGCCATCACATTCGCCATCGCAGCAAACGCACAGAGTTACAATGTCGGCACATCTTCGAGATATACCGATAGTTTCGGAAACTCCATCAGTACACACCGCAATCAGTATGGGCAGACAACAGGCACTTCGTCATCGTACACCGACGCTTTTGGAAACACAACGACTACCCATCGGGACCGTTATGGCAACACCATCGGAACGTCTTCGACCTATACTGACGCTTTTGGAAACACAACGACCACCCACCGGGACCGTTATGGTAACACGACGGGAACGGCAAGAAGCTATACGGATAACTTTGGCAATACCTCGACATCATATTCCGACGTATACGGAAGGAGCAGGGGCACTTCGAACAGTTATACCGACTGTTTCGGCAATACCACCACGAACTATCAGAACCGTTATGGTCAGTCCATTGGCTCCTCGTCAAGTTATACCGATGCCTTTGGTAATACGACAACCAATCAGCGTAGCAATAATTCAAGCACAAGTATCTGGAGTTGGTAGTAATCTTATTAGCGGTTGTTCGGAAATTCCGAACAACTGCTATTGTGGGCTGACAAAGTCCAACTAATAAGTGTTTCTTATAAGTTCACGAAAGTCTTCTCAGCATAATGTTCTTTTCCAAAACCGGCATTAGAGAAAGCACGTGGCACAGAAATATGGAGAAAGATTTGGTTTTTCACTCTATTATCACTATCTTTGCACCCACAAACCGTAATGAAGATGAAGGAGAGCAAGCCATATCCCATTGTGGAAGAAGAGGACAGTAGCTGCATGACGGCACAGGAGCCAGTGGCTGACGTAGCATACTCTTATGAAGGAACTGTAATTCCTGATGATGTGGACTATGCCCGCATCGTGAATGGTGTACTGCAGGTGACTCCTGACATTGAAGAGGAGATTGCAGAGGTGGATGGTGGAGATACAGTCTCAATGGCTGAGTTCAAAAACATGTTTGCCCGATGGCTCTGACGATTGAATTCAGCCGTCGTAGCACCAACCAGTTGCAAAAAATTCTCAGCCACTAAAGATTTATATGAGGACGTAGTATAAGAGGTATAGGTGAGTACACGCCAAGGGTGAGACAAACCATATCCTTGCATTACATCGACTCGGCCATCAGGTCATTGCGACCGATAAGGCTGAAGATTGTAATCTCGTTGTCTTCGTTGAGAATGCGGAGCGTGCGAAGAACCTCGTTTAATGTAGAGCCACTGGTGGTTACATCATCAATAACCAGAACATTTTGCTGGCGAATCATTGATGACAGCTCTTCATCCATCGGCTTTGATAGTATCTCTTCTACACTACAGAGTTTGGGTTGGTTGAACCTGTAGATATAGCGTAGCATATACTGATTGACTTTAGTCCTGTTTTTGGGCATGATAACAATATCAAAGTGATAAAGATTTATCTCCTTGTGAGCGCTGTCTACGGCCCTCTGTATCGAAAGCCCCATATCATCAGCACCATCATGCTCGAAATCGAACACAAACTTCTTCTCTGTATCGTCAAATGTTACACCCATATCATTAATAACTCGTTTGCAAAGATACGATGTTTTTATGAGAAATCAAAGAATTCTCAGAAAAATGTGTTATTTCTTATCAAAATAGTATTCCATCTGTCGTTTGAGGATGTCTTTTATCTGTTCTCGCAACGACATGGGCTCCATAACTTCTAGATACTGCCCGTATGCAAGAATCTTGCCTCGTAGCTCACGATTAGGTTCAATAGTTAGCGTGACTTCACCATAACAACCATCTTCATGTTCGCCAAAAGGGAGCGTTTCTTTCTGGATATGATGCAGGGGTTTGGTTAATAGTAGTCCATGTTGGTATACCCATCGCAATCAGTATGGACAGACAACTGGCACTTCGTCATCGTACACCGACGCTTTTGGAAATACGACGACCACCCATCGAGACCGTTATGGCAACACCATCGGAACGTCTTCGACCTATACTGACGCTTTTGGAAATACGACGACTACCCACCGGGACCGTTATGGTAACACGACGGGAACGGCAAGATGAAAACCAAAAGTTTTCAAAAAAGCAATTCGATTATTTGCGAATTCCGTTTCTTTTATTTATCTTTGCACGCAGAAACAGCAAAGTGCAAACATGGTAGTAACGTTCAATGAGGAATATTTGGAGAAACTCTACACTGATGGCGTGACAGGAATCAAAAAACTTAGATTTCAGCCTCAGATAGTCAGAGGATACCAAAAAGCCGTAAAGTATTTGATACAGGCTAAGCGTAAGGAAGACCTGTTCCCTTTTAAGTCGTTACACTTTGAGGCTCTGCATGGTGACAAGGAAGGTCGCTTCTCCGTTAAGGCCAACGACCAATATCGAGTTGAATTCACGCTAACCGAGACTGAAGACGAACCTGTTGTCACAATTTGCAACATTATGGAATTATCGAATCATTATAAATAGAACAAGGTATGAATACGACAAAAAACATTATCGAGAATAAGATTGCCAACAACATGACATCATCAATGCTGATTCACCCAGGCGAGATGATTAAGGACGAAATCATTGCTCGCGGTATGACACAGAAAGAACTCGCCAAACAGATGGGCGTATCATATACTGTGTTCAATGAAATCCTAAACGGCAAGCGTCCAGTAACAACAGAATATGCATTGTTACTGGAGGCTGCCCTGGGCACAAATGCCTCAATCTGGATTGGCTTGCAGGCAGACTATAATATGCAGAAAGCCAAACAAGACAAATCGTTCATGAAGCGTCTTGAGAAAATCAGGAAGATTGCCGCAGTCTTTTAGCTAAAGAACAAACATTACATTGACTGAGCGAAAGCCTCTCAGCATAATGCTCTTTGGCAATGTCGTACAGAAATTTTTGCGTTTGAGGGTGTCAGGGTGACAGAACGCCGATGTACAGGGCATTTGCACCCTTTTTTGAGGGTGACAAGGGTGACAGGAGGGTGACAGGTTGTCATCCTCCTGTGGCGGGCATAGCGGGATGAAAAGCCTGGGGCAAAGGACGGAAGGGAGTGGGAAGTAGGTGAATTCTCGAGAGAATTCAGGCGTTAGGCGGCACCTAACGGGTCGGAAAGCGGCACTTTGGCGGTAAATTCTCGAGAGAATTTTGCTGCATTTGGCATACATTTTGCTGGAAGCTATGTGGAATTGTTTAACTAAGAAGGCATGAAAGATATGAATAAGGTGTTGATGCGTTATCTCTACCGCCGTGAGTGGAAAGAGAAGTATGTAACTGTGTACGAGATAGCCGAGTGGACGAAATGTGGCAAGTATAAGGCCCGAGTCGATGCGGCGAGGGGGCTTAAGGAGGTGGCTATGGAGGGCGGTTTGGTCTGCGGCCCGTTGGCTGCGGAAGAACTGCCAAAGGTGATGCCCGCCAAGGGTGAGCAGGGATGTTATACAGGTCTTGTGTTGTTGTCGTTTCGTGTGGATGAGGGCGTCGAGGCGCTGGAGCGGCTGCGGCGTTCGGTGAACCTTTGGCCGCAGACGCTGCTGTCGTTTGTCGGAGCCACGGGGCGGACGCTGGAGGTGGTTTTGCCTTATAGGCTGAGTGGAGGCGGGGTACCTGCGGGGGAACCGCAGGTCGCACTGTTTCAGCAGTATGCGTATAGGCGGGCAGCGTCGTTTGCATACGGGGCGACGGGGTTCAGGCCTGAGGAGGTATTGCACGATGGAGGGGAGTTCTTCTATCTGTCTTTTGATGAGGATGTCTATTATCAGCCGGAGGCGCTACCTATTGAGATGGCACAGCCCACGGCGCCGCTGACTGATGAGTTGGCACAGATGGTTGTCAAGCCCGTGGAGTTGAAACTCGATATGGAGGTGCTGCCGGGCTATACGAAGCGTGAGATGGATGCAACGAAATTCAATTACGTCTGCCGCGAACTGGCCTATGGCCAGGAGTTGGATGAGGAGACGTACTTGATGAAACTCGCCGCCGGCTGCCGTCAGGCGGGCATCGACAAGGAGCTGGCCATCAAGGAGACCATCAGCATGGGGCTGTTCTTCCAGAAAGATATTCTGGTGCGTTCCAGCTTCAACACGGCCTACGAGGCCCATCCGTTAGGGCGCAGCAACCCGATAGAGCGGTCGCTGATGCATCAGCAACTGCTGAAGGAGTTTCTGCGCCGCCGCTATATGTTCCGCCGCAATAGCGTGACGGGCGACCTGGAGTATCAGGAGAAATACCGCTATGCGCTGTGGTGGAAGCCGCTGACCGACGAGGCGCGTAACGACATCAACAGTGCGGCCATCGAGGAGGGTATCAAGGTGTGGCCTAAGGACCTGGAGCGCGTGCTCGTCTCTGAGCGTACCGACACGTATGACCCTGTGCGCGAGTGGCTTGACGGTCTGCCCCATTGGGACGGCCGCGACCGCTTAGGCGAAATGGCCGACCGCGTGAAGACGCAGACGACGGGCTGGCGCGACAACTTCAAGATATGGATGCGCGCGATGGTGAGCCAGTGGCGAGCAGGGCGCGACACGATGTACGGTGCGCAGATGGTGCTGATGCTCGTCGGCGGTCAGGGCACGCGGAAATCGACCTTCATGCGGCTGCTACTGCCTAAGGAGCTGTCGCCATTCTACATCGACCGCATCGACTTTGCCAACAAGAAAGAGGCGCTCAGGGCGCTGAGCCGCTTCCTGCTCATCAACATCGACGAGTACGACCAGGTGTCGAAGGCGCAGACGGCCTTCCTGAAGCACCTCATCCAGCGTACCGACGTGAAGGAGCGCAAGCTCTACTCCACCACCTTCGAGCAGAGCCAGCGCTATGCCGCCTTCTGTGCCACCACCAACTCGCTTTCACCGCTGAAGGACGAGAGCGGAAGCCGCCGCTACATGGTGGTCGAGGTGAGCGGCGTGATTGACACCGACACGCAGGGCGAACGGGCGATAGACTACCCGCAGCTGTATGCGCAGATTGTCGAGGAGATAGAGCGTGGCGAGGAGTACGCCTTCAAGGGTGAGCGCGAACAACAGATTATCGCACAAAACGCCGACTACTACGAAACGCCCAACGTGGTGAGCATCTTCGAGGATATGTTCCGCCAGCCACTGGCAGGCGATGACCCGTTGCTGCTCAGTCCGACGGAAATACTCAGCCTCATCAGGGATGAGCGTAAGATGAACGTGGTCACTCAGTCAAATGCCACGCTCATAGGCAGTTACCTCCATCGAAAGGGCTACAGGAAGGGAGTAGGAGAGAAGCGCCGCTGCTATCTCGTGGCCAGGAAAAGCTGACACCCTCCTGTCACCCTTGACACCCTCGAAAAAGGGTGCAAACGCCCTGTACATCGGCGTTCTGTCACCCTGACACCCTCAAACACAAAAATTGTAGTATATGAAATACAAAATCGTACAAGAAACTAAGCCGACGCTGAAGACTTTCGGCAAGTACAAGGCAAAGGCCATACACAATGGCGAAGTGGGCAACCACCAAATCATCAAAGAGGTGGCCGAACATTTAGGGACCTCCGAGGGCGACGTCCTCGGCGTGATGATGGGACTCTCGGCTGTCATCAACCGTCACCTGCGCCGAGGCGACAAGGTGCGACTTGACACCTGGGGACTGATGAAGCTCGAGATAGAGAGCGACAAGGTTGACCGCCCTGAGGAATTCCGTGCCAGGAAGCATATCCGCGGTGTCCGCCTTCACTTCCTGCCGGAAAGTGAGAAAGGGAAGCCGGAACTCTATCAGGACATCACATACGAAAAAGCAAAGGATTAACAGAAGTATCATCCAACGGGGGGCATGCTATCTCTCCACTCATATACTTCCTAATTTCATGATAACAGCTTTTTTATCTACCAGTTAGGCGGTAGCACGATGTTCTCTACTTCATGCGCCTTATTAAAGAGCGGTGAGATTTCATCATCGGTGAATCCTGCGATGCCGCAGCCGATGCGGGTCACGAGGAATGTCAGCTCTGGGTGCTCCTTGGCGAACGCGATGAACTCGTCCACATACGGACGGATGGTCTCTACGCCACCCTGCATCGTCGGTATGCCGTAGCTCTGCCCTTGCAGCCCTACGCCCTGTCCCATGATAGCCCCAAACTTGCGGTAGGCGATGTATGCCGCTCCACCACCGTGCATTCCCTTCAGATTGCTGCCGAACACGAAAATCTCGTTCGGCTGGAGTTCCGTGATGTGCTCGGACGTAGTACGCTTGCCCGGCAAGAACTCCGGCGTAGTCCTCTCATGGATCAGATCCTCTGCAATTGAACATTCCATATCTCTGTACTCTTCGCAAGCCATCGGTGCAGGTATCGACATTTTGGCTTCGCCCGCCGTGGCCTCGCGTCTTGCATACGTCCCTATGTCCATCACCTCAGGCATATCCAGATCCATATCGAAAAACTTCTTGAAATATGGTATGATTATGCGCTCCTTTAGCTGTTTATATTTCTGTGAAATGGCCGAGGGGGTCATACCCATTTGAGCCGCAATCTCCTTGCCCTTGAATCCGCGAAGCAGCAGCATGTCAATAATCAGCCTTTCCTGCCTGGATAGAGGAGCATGGTCGCACACGTCCTCCACCATGCGTTTGAACTGCAAACGCAGGTTGTTGCCAGCGTCAAACGACATCAGATAGTCCTCAAACGTGATGCTACCGTACTCCTTCTGGTACCACTTCAGTGCATCGAGTACCACGTAGCGGAATCCACCGATGAGCCACGACCTCAAACTCACTTCCGGCGAATGATCCTCCAAAGGCTTCCAGTCGTGTTCCATCAGATAGAGTGCATATTGGTGAGCCAGCGACATGAAGTCCAGATTCTCCTTCCCGCTCAGTTGATACCGTTGGTCAAACACCACGTAGCCCACTCGGCAATATCCGTAGAAGTATTCACGGATAATCGCCGTGTCACCCATGCGGAAGCCGCTCAGAATCTCCTCGTCAGACAGTTGCTGATAGTACATGTTAGATGAATTTGCAGCAAAGTTACGAAAAAAAACGTATTCCCGCTTAATTTTTCTTCAAATTCTTCTTCAAAGAGATAAAAGACGTCTTAAATTCGAGTATTCACCATTAAAAAAGTTACGATTATGAAAACGAACGAAGTAAAAGTCAAGCGTGTGTTCAATCTGATTATCGTCGATGAGAGCGGTTCGATGTCCATTATCCGTCGGCAAGCTTTCGCCGGTATGAACGAAACCCTGCAGACAGTCCGTCAGATGCAGAAGAAGTTCCCCGACCAGGAGCAGCGCATCACCCTCGTCACTTTCGATACTGGCCACACCACCTGGCACTACGACAATATGCCAGCCTCGCATACCGAAGATCTTGAATGGAATGCTTACTGTCCTGGTGGCGGCACACCCCTCTATGATGCGATGGGTATGGCCATCTCGAAAGTCCAGGCCCAGACGGAGGATGACGACAATGTGCTGGTGACTGTCATCACCGACGGTGAGGAGAACAGTTCTCAGGAATGGACGCTGAAGATGATCCGCACGATGATTGAGAAGCTGAAGAAGCAACACTGGACCTTCACGCTCATCGGCACCGACAACCTCGACGTAGAGACCATGGCCCACTCCTTTGCTATCGACGAGCACCTGAAGTTCCAGCAGAGTGCGGCAGGCACTAAGGCCATGTTCGCCCGTGAACGCCGTAGCCGCGAACGCTACAACTGCCGCGTGGCCGAAGATGCAGCCATGCCTGTTGGCTCGTTCTTTGAGGAAAGCTGACAGACAGTATGCCAGAAAGACAATCACGGGAACGGACGTTTCTATAGTCTGTTCCGTCGTCATTGTCGTTCTGTTTATTGAATCTTTTCCCATTTGACGCAGCAAAGATACAAAAAACTACAAAAAAACAGGTAAAAAAAGGCGTTGCCTCTTTATTACCTGTTTTTTGGTGCCGTTGTGGCGATAATAAGGCGCTAACCGGCCTCGTCATAATTTCCTTCGTTGTCAATGATGATGAGTTCATCATCGTCTGTGAAAGCCTCTATAGACCCCGCCATGATCGCATAGCGTTCATTGACGTGGTAAATGTATATGGCCGGAGGACTATATGTTGCCTTTCCCATTGTTGTCTGCAAGTATTAGGTTCATTTGTTCTTTGTTCTTGATGACTTTCTTACCTTCAATAATGTATATGTCATGCTGAGGCCTCTTGGCATGCTGGCCATTGAGTTTGTAGTATCTGCCTTGACTTCCTTGAGGAATGACGATGGTGTTGTCAATGCCGGTCACTTCCTCATTGTCAATCACGAGTCTGACGTTGACATCCTTGCCGCTGTTGTTGGCAAAGAAAGCACGGTATGCCTTGATGGTGTTGCCACCGTTGGCCTTGCTCAGTCCAGTGCTGGTTACGAGGTAGTCACCTTCGGCTATAAGATTATTACTATAGGTATATGTTCCCACAAAGTCAAAGCCTGTACCTGTAGTCATGGGTTTAGCCTCAGGAGCAATATCTACTTTTTCGAAGTCTATGCTCGTCTTTGGTGAAACAAGCTTCAGTAGGTATGGCGTATTGGCAGTCATGGTTTCAGTTCTGGTGAAATCGAAAATGTATCCGTCACCATTCATTTGGCAAGAGAACTTGTATGCCTTTGCACCGGCCCCGAATGCTCCTTCAATGTCGGATACGGCAAACGGCAGTACGATGCTGTTGAAACCGTCAGCGAACGAGCGTGAGAGGGTTACGTCAACAGACTGTGCAGCGGCAGGTAGGGTTGTGCTGTTCTCGTTGAGTGTCAGCCTGGCTTTGCCTTCTGAGACTTTCACATATAAAATACCGCTCTCGCCGGAACCGCGTGCTATAGTGTGTGTGCCGCTGGCAACATTAGTTATCGTATAGACGCGTACACCCTGACTGCCGGTGGGGGTGGTGGCGGACGAAACAAGCAGTTCGGTGTCGTCCAGCTTGATGGAGTAGTCGCTCCAGGTTGACTGTACGATGGTGACGGTAGCTGTTGCCGTGGTGGTGAACTGAATGATGGTCGTTCCCTCCATCTTCAGGCCTTGGTTGAACTCCAGGCCGTCGTAAGTTCCCGTAAACTTGCTGTTGAAATTGTGCTTGCCGTCACCATACGAAAAAAAACCGACGGGGTTCTCGATGTCAGAGCCGTTGAACGATACGGTACAGGTCTTGCCTTCTTGTGATGGGGTTGGGTCGTCGCCGCCGATGTTGATTTCTAATGTGTTGACGGCTTCTACTTTCGTGCCGTCGGTCTTGGTGAAGGCGGGGAAATACTCCTTGGCGGCATCCTTGGCATCGGCATTACCGTCAAGCATGATGTCCTGCACCAAGGAGTTGGCATAGACTTCCAGATTGGTGTAGTACTTGGCGGGGTCGAGTGTGTAGGCGCTGCCGTCAGTAGCACTGTTGGGGTTCAGACCGTTAGCCGTCTCCCAGGCATCGGGTATGCCGTCTTTGTCGGTGTCAAAGCCCGTCTCACGGCTACCCGTGCCGAAGTTGGCCTCGGTGTAGCCGTTGACATCGCTCACCTTGTCGATGCGTCCGGCCTTATTGGTAACGGACCCCTTGTAGGTGGCCGTGCCGTTGCGGGCTTCCGTGAAATAGCGCAGATCCACTTCATCGGAGTTGAGTGAGGCTCCAGCATAACCAAGCACCTTGTCGTAGGCAGTGGCAGCTGTGTGGGTGGTCACTTCTCCCATTGGGGCCGGCTCGTCGAGCTGTATGCAGACGCAGTCAGTGCCATCGCTATTTTTTACGTAGGTTACGCCATCACCGTTGTAGTGGTTGGGGTCTGGGCTGTAGCGTTTGCCGTCTATGGTGTACGTGCCGCTGTCGTAGTTCATATTTCCCCAGCCGGTATTGGCATTGTTGTTTATCTGGTTGCCCTCCAGATAGTAGCGGCTGGTCATTGTCCAGTATTTCGGATAGCCTTCGGCGTTGCCCGATGCACCTACGGTGACGGTGGTTAGCTGGCTGGTGTTAGCGGCCGGTCCTGTCTTGTAGTAGTTGCCCACCATATTGATCTTGCCGCCGCCGGGACCGCCGTAGCAGCCGTTGCCGCAGTTA
Source organism: uncultured Prevotellaceae bacterium (assembly GCA_946186505.1). Classification (GTDB taxonomy): domain Bacteria; phylum Bacteroidota; class Bacteroidia; order Bacteroidales; family Bacteroidaceae; genus Prevotella. Next base: position 30,022 of record CAMHNI010000007.1, read on the forward strand.
TAGATGACGCAGTTGCGGAAATCGACGTTCTCGGCCTGCACGGCGTTCTGCCATTTATATTGGCTGTAGAGCTTATTGCCGGTATAGCCCGTCCAGTCGTAGCGGGCACCGTTGAAGCGGGGCGAACGGTTGTTGACGTGGCAGATGAGGTTGTGGTGGAACGAGGCGAGCTTGCCGCCCCAGATGCCGCCATAGCCGTGGGCACCCTTGTTGTGGCCTGCGTTGTTCAGACTCTCGCCGATGGTACACCACTGCATGGTGAAGTTGTTGTTGTCGTAGAACGAGGCCACCTCGTCGATGCTCCATGAGAACGAGCAATGGTCGATGATGATACCCGTATAGTGGCGTGCTGTCGAAGCGTCGGCACCATCGTTGACATCCTTCTCCTGACCTCGGCGGATGCGGATGAAGCGCATAACGATATTGTTGCCGTTAGGGTTTACCGTGTAGTAGCGCAGGGTGATGCCCGGTGCGGGAGCCGTCTGTCCGAGTATGGTGGTGTTGGCACCGATGCTGACGTTGCTATTCAGGGCGATGACGCCACCCACGTCGAAGACTACTGTCTTCTTGTCGGAACCATTGACGGCGGCACGGAACGAGCCGGTGCCGGAGTCGTTGAGATTGGTGACATGGATGATTTTTCCACCACGACCGCCCGCAGTGTAGCGTCCGTGACCTTCGGCGCCAGGAAAGGCCGGTGCCTGAGCTTGTGCGACCAACGTAAGGGTCGCAAGTGTTAGTGTCGTAATTTGTTTTTTCATATAGTTTGTTTATTGCATTCGTTGCAGGCCTTCCCACCGCACGTTCCATGTGCCGTCCTGCGGGAAACCGGGATTGTAGGGTATCGTGCAGCCGTCCCATCCGGCGCACATCATGGCGATAGCCGTCAGCAGGGCACCGTTGCCAGGCAGGTAGATGCGCAGGCGGTCGGCGGTCTGGAAGTTATGGCCGTTCTTGAGGTAGGTGTTCTTCTGCGTGTCGATGAGCAGGGCTTTCAGGGCGGTCTCGGGCTGTCCGAGGCGGGCGGCGGCCATTGCCGTCATGCCATAGTCCCAGCCCCAAGTGGTGGGCCAGTTCCAGTTGTCCATTACCCAAGCGAGGGTCTTTTTGGCTGCGACAGTGTCGCAGCATAGGGGGACGGCGGGGAGGAGACCGAAGGGGGCGAGGACGGCGGGGTGGTCGTTGTGGCATTTCTCATCGAAGGTCTCGGTGGCGACGACGGGGGCGGCACCTGAGGCTACGGCATCGAAGGGGTCGAAGCTTTTCAGGCCCGTGGTCTTGCCCTTCGGCAGGCCAGCGGTGTAGATGCCATCCTTCGTCTGGGGCAGGGGTGACATGTTGCGGACGATGTCATCCCACTTGGCATTGCGGGGCTTACCCTGACGCTCGCGCCATTGGTTGGCCACACTGAGGCCGTACTGCCAATAGGCCAGTTCAAAGGGATGGTTGTAGCTGAAGTCCTTCGACATAGACTCCTGCATGGCGGTGGCGCCTTGCAGGAAGTAGCGCTTCTTGCCAGCGGGAGAACCGCTGGCCACACTGACATAGTCGGCCATAAATGCGGCGGTGGCTTCCACTTGTTTGGCGTATTTCTTTAAAACCTCGGCAGTAGGGGTTGCCCGATAAAGCTCTTCGGCCATATAGATATAATGTGGCTGCTGCCAGATGAGGAAACTGCCCGTGTTCGAGGGGGCTTCACCAGCCCAAGGGTCGGTCATCTTCATCCAGCGCGCACCCTTGAAGCCTTGGCGCTCGGCAATCTTGCGGGCGACGGGATAGGCCGTCGTGTTGTACCAGTCGAGGACGTTGGCCACGGTTTGCGGACGGTTCCAAAGGGCGAAGTCAACGAGGTGCCACCACGCCATCTCCAAATGCGGACGGCCAAACCACGAGTTGTAGGTGAGGCCCGTCTCCTGTGGTGGCATATTGTTTGCGCAATTCACCTGCGTCAAATACTGTGAGAGTACTACGCGGCGCTCCAGCTCCTTGGCACGCGGGTCGGTACATTGGCTGAAATCGACGATGGCCCCCTGCTGCCACCAGCTGTTCCAAACCTTGATAATGGCTTTTAGCTCCTGGTCGAAGACGAAAGCCGCCAAAGCCCCCCCTTCTGCCCCCGAGGGGGCTACATTAGTTTTGTCGGATGGAGCTATCGTGTCTCCCTCGGGGGACGAAAGGGGGGCTTTGTACTCGGCCTTGAAGGCGAGCACGTCTTCGGTTGTAGAAAGCTCGAAGTGGTGGCGGTCGCATTCCTGCAAATGGGCATCGCCCTGCCAGGTGAGGGTGAGATAGTAACTGGTGGAGTCGAGGGTATGCACGATGACGGCTGAATGCTCATGGGTAGTAATGATACGCGATGTATGCCGTTCAGGCTTCGTCCAGTCGGCGGCATCGTCGGCGTGCTTGCCCGTAGGGTAGGGGAAACGGATGGAGATAACGGCGCGACCGTCTCTCAGGAGCGGTGTCTTAATGCGGTAGATGACGGCATCTTTGTCCTGCAAGGCGGCGGTGGTGACGTCGATGGGGGAGCCATCGACCACACTGTGTGATTCTATTTTGCCGTCGTACAACTGCAGTTCCTGACGGATATCCGTCAGGTCCTTCAGCTCAATCTTCTTGTCGTCAGCGCTCTTCATATCGAGCCCGATGATGCCGAGGTTCAGCCGATGAGGGTTTACGCGGAAATACTCGGTGGCAGCCACGTAGCGGGCACCATCGCCCTTGGAGGCTTTGTATTCTACGGCATAGACCTCGGGGTGGCCGTGACCCAGGTCGAAGCTCTTCTCGCTATCGGAGGGTGACAGGCCGTTGGTGTTTTCGAACTTATGCCATCCCCAGTCGGACATGGCTGTCAGGGGCACACCTGCCCCATATTCAAAAGGGAACGACTGTAGGCCGGTAACATCGACCGTTGTTGCAAAGTGGCCATTGCCCACCGTCAGCGAGGCCAATGGGTCGGCCTCGGTGATGATGGGGTTGTTGCGGTTGACTACAGCCTGGCGGTTAATCTCGGCGGTAGTGTTCTGTGTGTCGTAGCCCAGCATCTCCATTTCGAGAGAAGCCCAGATGAACGGGCCAAGTCCCTTGGCGTCGTTGTCGCGAATGGGCTCGCTGAGATAGTAGGCGTAGCCACCGTCGCGTCGGCTGTTCTCCTTCACCGAGCCCTTCGGGTTCACCTTCTTCATAGCGGCAACCACCTCTTCCGTGGCGGCAGGGCCAAGGCCGGCAACGCTGCAGCAGTTGGTCAGCGAAATGGTCTTGTCCTCGTTCACCTTGATGAAATTATTGATCATGCCCTTGTAGGCCTTGATGCCAGCATCGCGGTACTTCGCGCCGACGTAGCCCTTGCGGTAGGCTTTCAGTAAAGCGTAAGTGAACATGGCTGAACAGGTGGATTCCAGGTAGTTACCTTCGCGTCCTGGTGAGTCCATTACCTGATACCACACACTGCTCTTCTTGTCCTGCCACTTCAGAATGGCGTCGAAATCCTTCGTCAGCAGGTCGATGACCTCCGAGCGGCGGCTGTAGGATTCGGGCAGGGCGTCGAGCACCTCGATGAGTGCCATCGTGTACCAACCCTGAGCGCGGCCCCAGCAATGTTGCGACAGGCCAGTCTCCTTGTCTGCCCAGAATGCCTTGCGCGTCTCGTCGTAGGCGTGGCGGTTCAGGCCGGTTTTGGGGTCGAGGGTGCGCTGGTAGGTGATTTTCAGCTGGTTCACGGCATCGTCGTAAATCTTGATGACATCGCCACGTTTCTGTTCCTTATTGTTGGCAACGATGTTGGCCGTCAGACAACGATAGGGCAGTCCCATGAAAATGCCGTCGAGCCACACCTGATAGGCGTAGATGGCCTTGTGCCAGTAGACCTTGTCGGCCTTGGTGCGCGGCTGGTCCTTCAGCTGTTTCATCATCGTCTTCATGGCTATGAGGTTCTTGGCCTCGGGCCATTGTTGGTACATGCGGGTGACGAAGTGACCCGTGCGGATGTTGTCGAGGTTGTAGTCCAGGATGTTGTAGCCGCGGATGTCGCCCTTGGCGTTAATCATCGTATCGGTGTACTCCTGACAGTACTTGCGGATGTCCTCGCCGCCATATCTAAGATAGGTGTCGAGCATGCCTTCCAGTTCGATACCCATTACGTAGCTCCACTTAGGCTTCGAGGAGAAGTCCAGCAGGTAGGATTTCGGTACGCGCTTCATCTCCGAGTAGGTCATCCACTCCGAGTAGTGCTTATAGGGCATCTCCGTCAGACAGAGCGAGCCGTTGACGAAAAGGTTGTCGTAGCGGATGTCGCGCGTCTGGCCGGTAATCTTGTTGCCTTGTGCCACACCGTCGAAGCGGCAATTCTTGATATTCACGTCATAGACATTGCAGAGGGTATCGAGGGCTACGACGAGTACGCCGTACTTAGACTTTCCGCAGGTGACGTTCTCGACGTTGATGTTACGGACTGTCGGGTTGTAGCCGCGGCAGCAGATTTCGTTATGTTCGTAGTCGAGGTTAATCTTGACAACGGCCTCGCCGCATTGGCCCACCTTGATGTTGCGCATATTGATGTTCTCGATGACGCCGCCTCGGCATGAGTTGGTCTTAATGCGGAGCACGCGGTCTAAGTTGGGTGAGTCCATCACGCAGTCGTGGGCATAGACGTTCTGGCAGCCGCCGCTGATCTCCGAACCGACGACCACGCCGCCGTGACCGTTCTTCATTTCGCAGTTGCGGATGATGATATTCTTGCTCGGCATATTGCGCTCCCGTCCGTCGCGGTTGCGTCCGCTCTTGATGGCAATACAGTCGTCGCCGGTATTGAAGAAGCAGTCCTCAATGAGCACGCGGTCGCAGCACTCCGGGTCGCAGCCGTCGCCGTTAGGACCGTCGTTAATCATTTTTACACGGCGCACGGTGATGTCCGTTGAGTGTAGCGGATGGATGACCCAGAAGGGCGAGCGCAGCAGCGTGACGTCCTCCAACAGGATGCGTTCGCACTTGTTGAACGACACCAACTGCGGACGCAGACCGTCCGTCGGCCCGAAAATGCGGGCGGCGGTTCTCCCACCATTTTCGTCGTACATCGGCACGCCGTCCTCGCCGTTCTTCAGCAGGCGCGGGCGGGCTTCAATCTTCTGACTGATCATGCCCTCCTTCCAGCCGAACTTTGCAGCGCCGCACCAGGGCCACCAAGTATCAACAGACCCTCCGCCGTCGATGGTACCCTTGCCCGTGACGGCAATGTCGTGGGCCTTGAAGGCATAGACGCAGGGTGACAGGTTGAAGCACTCCAATCCTTCCCATGATGTCTCAACGATGGGGTATAGCTCAGGCTCGAATACAAACTGCAGCACGGCACCTTCTTCGATGACGAGGTTGACGTGACTCTTTAGGCTGATGGCACCCGTTAAGAATGTTTTACCACCAGGTACGATGACCCGTCCGCCACCTTTCTTCGAGCACTTGTCGATGGCTTTCTGGATGGCTTTCTGATTCTGGGCTGCCGTAGCCTCGGGTTTGGCACCGTACTCGGTAATAGCATAGTCCTTGCCGTTGATTTGCGGTGCTTGGATGCTCTTTTCAATCTGTTTGTACTTTGCTTCGTCCCAACTGTTAGCATGGCTCAAGAGTGGGAACAATAGACACAGTAGTGTTAGTCGTAGAATTTTCTTCATGTAAAGATATAATAAGTTCGTAGTTTCGTGCAAAGGTAATGCTTTTGTGCGAAACTACGAACTAATTTTGTTTTTTTATTAACGTAATCGTTTTAGGAGGATATGCAAGGAACAATCATGGCAATATGCCGTGCTGCCTCTCATGCGTCGGCGAAGACTTTGCCGTCTTCCAAGGTTATGAGGAGCTTGGCATAGTCGCAGTGGAACTCATTCCTCAGACGGTCTAAATAGCGTTCACTTTCCCATTTGCACATAGGTAGGTCGTGAAGCAGATAGTTGCCGCATGTCTCGGGTGTGGTGGCAGGCACTTCCTTCTGGGTAACTATCCACTCTAAGCAGCGGATGGTCAGCTCCCGCATCTGCTGTACGGAATAGTCGCCCGTCATGACGATGTACATTCCTGTCAGGCACCCCATAGGCCCCACATACACGACATCATCCTTGGCCGGTGAGTTACGGAACCAAGTAGCCATCAGATGCTCCATGCTGTGCATGGCTGCTGGAGCAACAGCGGGTTCCTTGTTGGGTTCTGTGATACGCAGGTCAAACGTAGTAAAGCCTTTGTCTTGTCTCGACACATAGATGCCTGGTTTCAGCTTGGTATGGTCGATGGTGAAACTTTGAATGACTTCCATAGTTGCTTTTTCTGATGATTGTTAAACGGATAATGCCTCAAATAGTTGGTCAAGGGCAGCGTCGGCGTTGCCAGTCTCATCTAACAGGGTGACGAACTTCGAGCCGATGATGGCACCGGCGGCGTTGTCCTGGGCAGCCTTGAGCGTTTGCTGGTTGCTGATGCCAAAGCCAATCATGCGGGGATTGCGCAGCTGCATCTGGTTGATGTGGCGGAAGTACTCCTGCTTTTGCTCATCGAACGACTTCTGAGCCCCGGTGATGGCGGCCGATGATACCATATAGATGAAGCCGTCGGTGTTCTGGTCGATGAAGCGGATGCGCTCCTCCGATGTCTCGGGGGTGATGAGCATGATGACGCGCAGGTCGTACTTGTCGGCGGCGGGCTTCACGGTGTTGAGATAGTCATCGAAGGGCAGGTCGGGGATAATCATTCCGCTGACGCCACTGTCGGCGCACGACTGGCAGAACTGCTCGATGCCGTAGTGTAGGATGGGGTTCAGGTAGCCCATGAGTATCAGAGGAATATTGACCTCGTCCTTGATGGCCTTCAGTTGGGCGAAGAGGGTCTTGAGGTTCATGCCGTTTTTCAGGGCCTTCGTGGCGGCGGTCTGTATAACAGGGCCGTCGGCCAGCGGGTCACTGAAGGGGATACCTACCTCAATAAAGTCAATGCCGCGACGTTCCATCGTCTTGATCACCTCGCCTGTACCGTCAAGCGTGGGCGTACCGGCGCAGAAGTAAAGCGACAGGAGTTTGCGGTCGCCTCGCTCTGAGAATATTTGGTTTATCTTATTCATGTCAGTTGTTCTAAGAATTGTTTAAGTTTGGAAATGTCTTTTACGCCCGGCTCGGTCTCGAAGCGTGAGTTCAGGTCGATGCCGATGCACTTGGGGTGATGGAAGCTGCGGACGCGCCCGGCATCGTCAGGGCCGATGCCGCCACTCAGCAGGAAGGGCACGTCGCCGTCGTAGGCATCGAGTACCGACCAGTCGAACTGCTCACCGCTGCCGCCCACCGAAGGGCACTTAGTGTCGAACAGGAAGTAGTCCACGCAGTCGGCGTAGTCCTTGTATTTCGCGATGTCGTCGCGACTACTCACCGAGATGGCCTTGATGAACTTCACGCCGGGACGGATGTCAGGGTCGAGCGTCCGGCGCAGGTTGCGGATGAGCGTCGGAGTCTCGTGGCCGTGCAGCTGTACGAGGTCGAGCTTGTAGTTGACGACGCGGGTAATGATGTTCTGTGCCATCTCATCAACGAAGACGCCGACGCGCTTGGCCTTGAAGTTGCCGATGTCAGCCCCACGATCTGGAATGATTCCTGCGTAGGTCGGAATCATCGTCACATTGCGCGGCGACTTTGCCCAGAATATCATGCCAATCCAGTCAACTCCCAACGCAACGACCTCGCGGATGTTCTCGCCGTCGCGCATGCCACAAACTTTTACTGTCACCTTGTCCATTTGCAATTTACAGATTTTCTATTTACTATTTATTTGCTCGATAAAGGTATGAAGGGCAACTCCCGGGTCGGGCGTCTTCATAAATGTCTCGCCGATGAGGAATCCTTGGAAGCCTGCCTGGCGCAGCTCGCGGATGGTTTCGGGTTTTGAGATGCCACTCTCACTCACCTTTACGGCATCTTTCGGCAGCCGTTCGGCCAGTCGGAAGGAGTTCTCTACATCAGTGACAAACGACCCGAGATTGCGGTTGTTGATGCCATAGACATCAGGCTCTAACTCGCAGTACTCCAGTTCTTCTTCGCTATGCATCTCAAGCAACACTTCAAGCCCGAGTTCGTGGGCCGTGTGCAGAAGTGCCCGAAGCTTCTCCTTCGAAAGGCACGCCGCAATCAGCAGCACCGCCGACGCTCCACAGAGGGCTGCCTCGTAAAGCTGCATCTCGTCGATGACGAAGTTCTTGTACAGGATGGGAATCGTTACCCCCGACTGACGGGCCTCTACAATAAAACGGTCGTGCCCGCCGAAATATTGTTTGTCTGTGAGGATGCTTATTGCAACTGCACCGTTCTGCTGGTAGCTCAGCGGAATGATGTCGGCACGCCCTTCCTCCTTGATCCAGCCCTTTGACGGCGACCGGCGCTTGAACTCGGCGATGATGCCGCTGTCGCTGTCGAGCAGAGCCTGGCGCAGTGATGGTTTCTTCCGACGCATCTGCTCCAGTTCCAGCCGCTTGTGGGCTACGATTTCTTGTAGGATGTCTGTTGCCATGTTTGTTAGCTGTTCAGTTCCACAAACTTCTTGAATGTGCGCAGGGCAGCACCGCTGTCAATTGACTCGCGGGCGATGGCGATGCACTCGTCAATGTCCTTCTGTCCACGCTCCAATACCTGGATACCGAAGGCGGCGTTGGCCAGCACGATATTCTTCTGGGCGGGCAGGGCACGGTTCTCGAGTACGGCATCGAAAATCTGCTTGGCCTCTTCCTCAGTGGCACCACCTACAAGTTCCTCGGGTTTGGCAATTTCAAAGCCGAGGTCGCTGGGCTTGAAGATGCGTTCGTACTGGTTTGTGGTCACCTTGAAGTCACCCGTCAGCGAGATTTCGTCGTAGCCGTCGATGCTATTGACAATACCGTAGTCGATGCCAATCTTCTGGTACACCTGTGTGTAGAGTCGCATCTGGTCGAGGTTGGCCACACCGAGCAACTGGCACTGTGGCAGGCTGGGATTGACCAGCGGACCGAGCAGGTTGAAGATAGTGGGGAACTGGAGTGCCTTGCGGATAGGACCGACGAACTTCATAGCACGGGCGAAGAGCTGTGCATGCAGATAGACAATGCCGGCTTCGTTGAGCGAGCGGTTCAGCTTGTCAATATCGTCGGTGAAGGTCACGCCGTGGTTGGCAATGACATTGCTCGCACCGCTGGTCGATGTGGCGGCATAGTTACCATGCTTGGCCACCTTATAGCCGGCGCCGGCGATGACGAAGCAGCTTGTCGTAGAGATATTAAAGGTGTTCTTGCGGTCGCCGCCAGTGCCGACGACGTCGATGTAGCGGTCGGCATCGAGGATGGCGGGAACGCCGGTCTCAAGGATGCCGTCGCGGAATCCGAGTAGCTCTTCAACAGTGACGCCGCGCATCTGCAGGGCTGTCAGCAGGGCAGTAATCTGCTCGGTCGGGTATTCACTCTGGGTGATGCCAATCAGTATCTGTTTCATCTCTTCACGGGAAAGTTCCTCGTGATTCAGCATCCTGTTCAGGATGTCTTTCATTGTCTGTGCCATAACTTCTATATTATTTATTTCATTCTTTCGTTTTTCTCATTCTTAAAGAAACAGCCAGTTCTGTATCATCTTACGTCCATCGGGGGTAAGGACACTCTCGGGGTGGAACTGGATGCCGCGGATGTTGAGCGTTTTATGCTTGAGGGCCATGATCTGTCCCTCGTCGCTTACAGCAGTCACTTCAAGGCAGTCGGGGAAAGCTTCCTTTGATACTACCCATGAGTGGTAGCGGCCGACGGTGATGTCACGGTCAATACCGCTGAAGATGGCATCGTCAGCGATGATGTGACAGGGTGTGGCAACACCGTGGAATACGTCGCTGAGGTTTTCCAGCTTTCCGCCGAAGGCTTCGCCGATGGCCTGATGACCGAGGCAGACACCGAGTATCGGCTTTTTGCCTGCATATTCTCGGATAACGTCAAGTAGCAGACCTGCTTCTGAGGGAATACCGGGACCGGGTGACAGGATGATCTTACTGAACTCCTTGATTTCGTCAAGGTTGAACTGATCGTTGCGCAGCACCGTCACCTCGGCGCCAAGCTCTTTCACTAAGTGCGACAGGTTATAGGTGAACGAGTCGTAGTTGTCTATGATAACTATTTTCATAGGGCTTGATGGGGTGTTAAAAGGGTTACATTTTCTCCGCCATCAGGATGGCGCGGCGCAAGGCACCGAGTTTATTGTTCACTTCCTGCAATTCATATTCCTCGTTGCTCTTGGCGACGATGCCGCCGCCAGCCTGGAACCACAGTTCGCCGTTTCGGCTGACGAAGGTGCGGATGGTGATGGCTTGGTTCAGTGAGCCGTCGAGGCCGATGATGCCGATGCAGCCACCGTAGGCACCGCGGTTGTGGGGCTCGTACTCAGAGATGAGTTGCATGGCACGAACCTTCGGCGCACCGCTCAGTGTTCCTGCAGGGAAGGTGTCGATGAATGCTTTGATGGGATCAGCCTCTTTGTCAAGCTCACCGCTGACACGAGATACGAGATGGATGACGTGGGAGTAATACTGGATGTCCTTATAGTAGTCAACCTTCACCCCGTGACAGTTGCGGCTCAGGTCGTTACGGGCCAGGTCAACCAGCATGACGTGTTCGGCATTCTCCTTCGGGTCGTTTCTCAGAAATTCAGCACCCTTGCGGTCAGCCTCTGCATCTCCCGTACGCTTTGTAGTTCCGGCAATCGGGTCGATATAGGCTTTGCGTCCCTCAATTCTACAATGTGTCTCAGGCGAAGAGCCGAAGATGCGGAAACCGCCGAAGTCGAAGTAGAAAAGGTAGGGCGAAGGGTTGATGCTTCTTAAAGCACGATACAGCTTGAAATCATCGCCTTCATAGCGCTGGATGAAGCGGCGTGAAAGCACAATCTGGAATACGTCGCCACGCAGGCAGTGCTGTATGCCGCGGCGGATGTTGGTCTTATGTTCCTCGTCAGTCAGAGTCGAAGACACATCGCCTACAGGATGGAAGTCGTAGGCCTTGGTGCTGGCGCGGTTCATAGCTTTCATGGTGGCCTCGATGTCAGAGGCATCACCGACGGTCACTACCTTCAACTGGTTGTTATGATGGTCGAAGACGATGACCACCTTATATAATATATAGAGCACATCGGGAGCGTCGTTCTTCTCAAGTGTCTCGTCCTTCACGGCAATGTTCTCAAAGTAGCGCACGGCATTGAAGCTGGTGTAGCCGAAGAGCCCCATGCATGCAGCATCGTCGCCGCTGATATGGATGCGGTCGATGAGGGTGTGGATAGCCTCGGCAGAGCCGAACGTTGCTGATAGGGGCTGGCGCAGTGTGCTGCCGTCGGGATAGCTGACGGTGGCAATGCCGTGACCGATGGCTACCGATGCCATAGGTCCGATGCCGATAAACGAGCGGGCGTTACTCTGGTCATGATAGTCGGAGCTCTCCATCAGTGCACTTTGTGGATAGAGGTCGCGCAGCCTCATGTAAACCCCTACAGGTGTATAGAGGTCGGCCAGTATCGTCTGGCTGGTGGTGGTGAAAGCCCACCCAAGCCCTCCCAAAGGGAGGGGTGTTTGGTTACTTGAATTTAACGTATTGTTATTCATTGTTTCCATTTTATTGTTTCTTATTACTTCATTTGAATATCCCTCCCTCTGGGAGGGCTTGGGTGTGCTTTCAGCCTTTTGGCTTGTTTTTAAGGTAGGTCTCAATATCCTTGTCGCCGCGACCGCTGACGGTCAGCACCACCACATCGTCTTTCTTGAACGTCAGCTTGCTGAGTGCCGCAATGGCGTGGGCCGACTCAATAGCGGGTATGATGCCCTCCATGCGTGTCAGCTCGTAGCCGCCGCGGATGGCCTCGTCGTCGTTGATGCTCAGCACCTGTGTGCGGCCTTGCTTGGCCATATTGCAGTGCATGGGGCCTACGCCAGGATAGTCAAGTCCTGCCGAAATAGTAAAAGCTTCCTGAATCTGGCCATCCTCGTCCTGCATCACGAGCATCTTCGCACCGTGCAGGATGCCCACGGTGCCTCGGTGGATGGTGGCTGCCGTGTAGTCGGTATCCCAACCGTGACCGCCTGCCTCGGCCAGCACAATCTTTACCCGTTCGTCGTCCATATAGTGATAGATGGTGCCGGCGGCATTGCTTCCGCCACCGATGCAGGCGATAAGGTAGTCGGGATAGTCGCGCCCAATCTTCTCTTGGAGCTGCCACTTGATTTCCTCGGAGATGACGCTCTGCATGCGAGCCACGAGGTCAGGGTAGGGGTGTGGCCCCATCGTTGAGCCTACAATATAAAAGGTGTTGGCAGGATGGCAGCACCAATCGCGGATGGCCTCGGAACAGGCATCAGAGAGTGTCATATTGCCCGTGCGGACAGGATGAACTTCTGCACCCAGCATCTTCATGCGCTCCACGTTCGTATGCTGGCGCTCCACGTCGGTGGCACCCATGAACACTTCGCATTGCATACCCATCAGGGCGCACACCGTGGCCGTAGCAACGCCGTGCTGTCCGGCGCCTGTCTCGGCAATGATGCGGGTCTTGCCCATCTTCTTTGCTAGCAGGATCTGTCCCACGGTGTTGTTGATCTTGTGGGCGCCCGTGTGGTTCAGGTCCTCGCGCTTCAGGTACAGTTGGCAGCCGTACTTCTCGCTCATACGGCGGGCATAGTACAGTGGGCTGGGGCGTCCTACGTAGTCACGCAGCAGCTGGTGGTACTCGTCCTTGAACTCCTGCGACTCAATAATCGGCAGATACTGCTCCTGCAGGTTCTTCACCGTTGCGTAGAGAATCTCGGGAATATATGCCCCGCCGAACTCTCCGTAAAATCCATTTTCGTCAACTTGGTACTTCATATTTCTTTTCTTTGTGTGGTTGTTTCTGTCTGAAAGGAAAGAGGCCCGTCGTAAGAACGACAGGCCTCTTTGTATCTTTTGCTCCCTACTGGTGGGTACGTGGCTATCTTCTCACGATTGTCCGAATCTTGAGTTGCGCCACCACCAATAGTTTGCTGTTCTATTCATGTTTTTACTTGTTTTTATCTGTTTTCGGCTGCAAAATTACACATTTTCTCTGAATCTGCAAACTTTTTGCTGACTTTTTTGAAGAAATAATAAATTATTGTGCTGTATTGATAAAAGTCTGCATAAATTCATTGAGCTTCAACAGGCCGTAGCTACCGCTGACGCAACTCACCTCGTCGTACTGTTGTACGTCGTCAGGCTGGATGCTGCGGTGCCAAATGAGGAATGGTACGGGCTGGCCGACGTGGATGCGCTGTTCGACAGGTGTCAGGTGGTCTGGGAGCACGGCCATGCAGACTGGCTCGTCCCACGTGCGTACCTCATTATATATTGGCGTGATGAGCCGCTGGTCCAGATATTCGATGGTCTTCAGCTTCAGTTCCAGGTCACCGTCATGACCGGCCTCGTCGCTGGCCTCTACGTGAACAAAGACGAAGTCGTCGTGCCGTAGGGCGTCAATGGCAGCCTGTGCCTTACCCTCGTAGTTGGTGTCGGCCAGTCCTGTGGCACCCTCCACCTCGACAATCTTCAGCCCTGCGTAGTGGCCGATGCCTCGGATCAGGTCAACAGCTGAAATCACTGTACCTGACTTGACCTGCGGGTATTGGGCCATCAGCGTTTCCATGGAAGGGCGATAGCCGCCGCTCCAGGGCCAGATGCTATTGGCCTGACGCTCCCCTTTAGCAGCTTTCGCTAAGTTATAGGGGTGCTTGGCCAGCAGCAGCTGTGACTTCAGTATCAGGTCGTTGATAAGGTCGGCCGTCTCCTGTGCTGTCATGCGTCCTTCCTCAACAGGAGCGTTGTCCTCTGCTTTTACCAGCAGGGGCTTCCACTCTTCGTTGGGATGGTCATGGGGTGGGGCACAGACAATGTGCTTGTTGCCGCCCTTGATAACCAACAGATGACGGTACTGGATACCGGTGATGAACTTTATGCGGTCGTTGCCGAGATGCTCGTCCAGATACTTGATGAGCATGTCACCGTCTTTCGTCTCCAGGTTACCTCCATTATGGGTGATAATCCTGCCGTCCTCTAACGTGATGATGTTGCAACGGATGGCGAAGTCGTCGTCAGCCATCTCATAGCCAATCGAGGCCGCTTCAAGAGGGCCGCGCCCTTCGTACACTTTATTCAGGTCATAGCCAAGGATGGCGGTGTTGGCAACTTCCGACCCCGGGGGGAATCCCTCGGGGACGGTAATCAGTCTGCCACAGCGGCCTTCACGAGCCAGCTGGTCCATCATAGGCTTGCTGGCATATTGCAGCAGGGTCTTGCCTCCCAGTCTCTCCACGGGAAGGTCGGCCATGCCGTCACCTAATATAATAATGTGTTTCATTATATTAGATGTTTGCAATACTCATGATGTTGGCAAAGACACCGGCGGCCGTGACGGCGGCACCGGCACCATAGCCCTGAATGAGCATGGGGTACTCCTTATAGCGCTCGGTGGTGAGCAGCACGATGTTGTTCGAGCCTTCCAGCGGATAGAACGGATGACCCTGTGGCACCTCTTTCAGGGCAACATTCGTCTTGCCGTTCTCCATCGTGGCCACGAAGCGCCAGCGTTTGCCCTCGGCCTCAAGCACCTTGCGGCGGGCCTCGAAGTCGGCATCCAGCTCCGGCAGCCGTTTCCAGAAGTCGTCAATGCTACCTTCAAAGTAGTCGTCTGGCACGAACAAGTGCTTCTCTACATCGTCCTGTTCCACTTTGTAGCCAGCCTCACGGGTCAGGATGACCAGCTTGCGGATGACATCCGTACCACTGAGGTCGATGCGCGGGTCGGGTTCAGAGTAGCGCTGCTCCTTGGCACGGCGTACGGTCTCTGAGAACGGTACGTCGGCGGCAATCTCGTTGAAGATGAAGTTCAGCGTGCCGCTCAGGATAGCCTCGATCTTGAGTATCTTATCACCTGAGTTGCACAGGTCGTTGATGGTGCCGATGATAGGCAGTCCGGCACCTACGTTGGTCTCGTAGCGGAACCAAACGCCGCGGTCGCGAGCCGTCTGTTTAAGCTTTATGTAGCTGTCGTAGTCGCTGGAGGCGGCTATCTTGTTGGCAGCCACCACGCTGATGTTGTGCTCCAGGAACGTCTGGTAGAGGGTGGCTATCTGACGGCTGGCTGTACAATCGACAAACACGGAGTTGAAGATGTTCATCTTCACAATTTCGTCGCGCATGTGGTCGGTATTGGCAGGATAACCCGCACGGAGTATCTCGATGTAGTTGTTCAGGTCGATGCCGTCGCGGTCGAGCACGAAGTTGTCAACGTCACTGATGCCCACCACGTTCAGCTTCAGGCGCTTTGTCTGCATCAGGAACTGCTGCTGTGTGCGAATCTGTTCGAGCAGCATGCCGCCCACAGTGCCGATGCCGCAGATGAAGATGTTCAGCACTTTGTACTCTGACAGGAAGAACGAGTCGTGCAGCACGTTCAGCGATTTGCGCAGGAAGCGTCCATCGACGACGAACGAGATGTTCGTCTCTGAAGCACCTTGGGCGCAAGCAATGACCGAGATGCCGCTGCGGCCTAACGTGCCGAATAGCTTGCCGGCGATGCCAGGCGTCTGCTTCATGTTCTCGCCCACGATGGCAATAGTGGCCAGGCCACTCTCCACCTGCATGGGGTACATGGCACCAGTCTCTATCTCTTTGGCAAACTCGGCGTTCAGCACCTCGGCAGCGGCCTCGGCATCCTCGTCGCGCACGCCGATGGAGGTGGAGTTCTCTGATGAGGCCTGGCTGACCATGAATACCGAGATACCCTTGTTGGCCAGAGTGGTGAAGATGCGGCGGTTCACACCGATGACGCCCACCATCGACAGGCCCGTCACCGTGATGAGTGTTGTGCCCTTGATGCTCGAGATACCCTTAATGGGCTTCAGGTCGTCGTCTATCTTGTCCTTGATGAGCGTTCCCGGATGCTCGGGGTTGAAGGTGTTCTTCACCTTGATGGGAATGTTTTTCACGCATACGGGATAGATGGTGGGCGGGTAGATGACCTTCGCACCGAAGTTGCATAGCTCCATAGCCTCCACGTACGACAGTTCGTTGATGGTGTAGGCCGACTTGATGACCTTCGGGTCGGCGGTCATGAAGCCATCCACATCCGTCCATATCTCCAGTACCTCGGCGTTCAGCACGGCTGCAATGATGGAAGCCGTGTAGTCGCTTCCACCGCGGCCCAGGTTCGTCGTCTCGTGCGAATCGCGGTCACGGGCAATGAAGCCCGGCACCACATACACTGTCTTGTCGCTCAGGTTCTTGAAAGTCTCCTTCACCAGCTGCGTCGTCAGGTCGGCGTCAATCACGTGCTTGCCCTCCTTCTTCTCCGTGCGGATGAAGTCGCGGCTGTTCATGCGTACGCCGTTTTTCAGCATTGCAGCCACGATGTGCGAGCTCAGACGCTCGCCATAGCTGACGATGGTATCCTCCGTCTTCTTCGACAGGTCGTGAATCAGGTACACACCATAGTAAATGCTCTTCAACTGGTCGAAGAGGCTATCTACATTATTAAATAAGTCTATGCGCTTTTTCTCGTCCGTGATGATGGCCTCGATCATCTGGTGGTGACGTATCACCATCGCGTCGAATTCCTCACGATAGCGGTCGTCGCCCTGCTGGGCCATCTTGGATGTGGCAATCAGGCGGTCGGTGATACCGTCAAGTGCGCTTACTACTACTATGACAGGTTGCGTCCGAGCCTCTGTCTCCACGATTTTTTTCAAGCTAAGAATGCTTTTTACGGAACCTACGGACGTTCCGCCGAATTTCATTACTTTCATATTCCTATGCAATTTATCTTGCCGCCGGTACCCCTTGACAAGTGGGGCTTACCCCGATGGCGGGTGCAAAGGTACGAATAAAAAACTATAATCCGATAAAAAATGCAGATTTTTTTTGCAAACTTGGCAACGAAAAGTTTGCTGCAAGCTTATGAAAGCATCTGCAAGCATCTATATGTATATATGGAGTCAGTGCCAAAGGAACCACGTCTTGTGATTCCCTTTCTCTCACTTTTTCCAGAATCTGTAGGTGATATCCTCAAACATGCCTTCGTCGGTCTGCCTGTAGAGCCGCTGGTTGGTGGTAGGCTTGTCCAAGGGACCGAGATGACG
Source organism: uncultured Prevotellaceae bacterium (assembly GCA_946186505.1). Lineage (GTDB taxonomy): Bacteria > Bacteroidota > Bacteroidia > Bacteroidales > Bacteroidaceae > Prevotella. The sequence goes on from CAMHNI010000007.1 coordinate 47,179, forward strand.
GATGTAGGGACCGACCTTGATGTAGTCGAAGTCAGTCTTGCACACGGTCGATGGTATGCGTATGCGTCCGCTATACCATCCCACCTTCATCTGTGGATATTCCTCGTGGACGTACTGTGCCAGCAGATTAACGCCCTTCGGGTCAGCATCGCCCCCCATGAACGAGATGCAGGTGATGTCCGAACTGAATTTCTGTATGAACTCGTCAATGGCGTCGGTATCCAGAGGTAGTCCTATATCTTCCCAGAGGTAGTGGCTGTGACATCCCGGGCAGCGACATGGGCAGCCCGAGATGTTGATGGCCAGTGTCACCTCGTCGGGTATCTCCTGGAACACGACGCCGGTGTTAACATACTTCAGCATGCTTTAGATTGGCATGGGCGTAATATCGGCGTGCAGCCTCCTCCTGGCGTGGCTGTGAGAAGTTTGAGACACGCTTCAGATAGCCGATGATGCGGGTCATGTAGTCCACGTTCTTTGAGTGGCATTTCGGACACTCGTGCAGATAGCGCTTGTCAATGGTGCCACAGTCGTTGCAAACGGTGTTCGGAATGTTGAAGGTGAAATAGTTGCAGCCTTCCTGGGCAGCCACCTTCAGCAATTGCAGATACTGCTGCTTCGACAGGTGTTCCTCGAGGTTCATGTGCAGGGCGGAACCGCCTGTCAGGTGCTCGATGTAGGGTGCGCCGTGCAACTTGAACTTGTCGATGACGCTTAGCGAGTCATCCTCGACGACGTAGAAGTATGAGTTGTAGCAGTCACGCGGGACGAAGTAGCCGTCCTCGCGGTCCCACTTCGCGTGCTTCACACCGACGTTCTCGGCGGGAATCATCTCGCAGTTGAACATGACATCCTTCGAGCGGTACTGACGGTTGTACTTCTCGATGAGTCCTAAGATGCTCTGTACGAAGTGCAGGTAGTCGTCGTTGGGCGTAATCTTCAGTCCCATGAACTCGGCTGCTTCAACCAGTCCGTTGATGCCGATTGTCAGATACTGACGACCGATATTGATATAGCCGGCATCAAACAGGGGCAACATGCCATGAGCCTGTAGTTCCTTCAGGTTCTCGTTGTAAGCCAGCTGAACCTTGTGACACAGGTCGATGACGGAACTCAGGTACTCGAGATAGTCTATCTGGTGGTTGACGGCGTACTGGATACAGCGGTTGAGGTTGATAGTCAATACAGACTTCGAACCAGTAGAGACGCCACCGGCACCTAAGGTGTAGCTGAACCCGTTGTCGGTAATCTCGTTGCGCAGACGGCAGCAGGAACTTAGTGAGTCGGCATTGTTGCTCATGTAGGTGAAGAAGGAGTGTCCTTCTGAATACATCTCGGCCGTGAAGTCACCCCATTCCGGGTCCTTGCATTCGCCGTTCTCGTCAGTTAGAAGAGCCATCGTCTCGACGGGGAATGTCAGCAGCGTCTTGGTGCGCTCCTTGTTGAACCACTTCATGAAGCGCTTCTGCAGCCAGCTGAGGCCGTCCCAGTCGGGCTTCGAACCGTCGGGGAAGTAGAAGTCGCCGAATATGCTTTCGAAATAGTAGCGGTCGTAGTAGGCTATGTTCCAGAACACGGCCTGGTAGTTGCGGGCACCGGTCGGCTGGTTCAGCGTATAGACAATCTGTTCGAAATAGTCGGTGATGACTTTATCGATGGTGCGTTTCTTCAGACTCAGGTCTGCCTGCTCGTCGGCACGCTGCCAGTAGTCCAGACCGTACTCCTGGCCGATGAAGTAGTTCATGTACATCAGGAACTCCGGTGTGGCACAGGCACCGCTGAGCATGGACGACACCATAAACACCATGTTGACAAAACCGCCGCAGAACGACTTCAGGTTTGTCGGGGCTGTCGAGTTGCCGCCGATGCTGGTCGTGCCGCCTATCAGCCAGGGATACATGGTGATGGAGGCGCAGTAGTTGGCCAGTGACGTCTCGTCGTTCTTGTAAATAAAATGGTGGGTGAGCTTGTCGATATACTCGTCAGCCAGTTGCTTGCCATACATCTTCTTGATACGGTCGGTAAGCAGGCGGCGGTTCAGACGGATGAAGTTCGATTTGGGCAACTCACCAATCAGCGTGGCGATGTTTTTGTGTTCAACGTTGGCGTTGGCGTCATATTTTGAACCAGTCGCAGCATTCACCGACTCCATATATTCTGACAGGAACATCATCTTCTCGAGCGTTTCGCGGTCTTCGGTGTGCTGCTGTCGGTAAAGCATGAAGGACTTGGCCACCCGGTAGTAGCCTTCACGCATCAGTGCTTCCTCAACTTGATTCTGAATGTCCTCCACCTTGATATCTTCCTTTATATCCAAGTGGCTGATAATCTTGGAGATAGAGCCGAGGTCTGTTGGCTCGTCCACACTCTCGAACGCTTTGACGATGGCGTTCATAATCTTGTCTAAAGAAAAGCGGTCTTTAGAACCGTCGCGTTTGGTAATGGTAAAATTCTTAATTTCCATTTTATATGTTTGTTTCCTTATTTGAATGCTCTCTATCGATGCAGAAGTTGTCCGTTTTGGAAAACTTTTCTGTCCTGCAATTTGAAAAAGTTGTCCGTTTTGGAAAACTCTTTCGGCTGCAAAGATACAAAAAAATATTAGAACGGAAAATGTTTTGGCGAAAAAAATCTCCTTTTTTTGCAGATTACAAAAAAAGTACCCACTGTGGAATCTGGAATCTGCCAAGCCAGTCGCGATTCTGATCGCAACAGAGAATAGCGCGTACGGAAAAATATAAAGATTTTTGAAGAATTGCTGCTTTTTATTTGGCAGTTCCAAAATATTGTATTACTTTTGCACTACCAATCTTTTGTAACCTGAACCTAAGAATATGACTAACACATGAGAGTGTGCTCCTGTGACAGGAGTGCACTCTTGAAAATTCTGTTCAGAAAGCGCTTTCTATATGATCTATCTCCGGTTCTTCGTCCATGAGACCGACGACCGTCACGATGTCAAACCTAACATCATAGTCCATCCTGCGGTATTTCACGTAATGGTTTGCCGCCAGCTTCAGGTTTCTGATTTTCCTGAAATCCACAGCAGCCTCTGGGTCGGAAAACATCCGATTGCGTCGGGTTTTCACTTCCACAAACACCAACTCGATACCGTCCAAAGCGATGATGTCGATATCGCGATGGCCAGAATGCCAGTCGCGCTCAAGGATGACGTAGCCCTTGCGCCGCAGGAATTCCTCGGCATGGTCTTCGCCCCACTTCCCCAATTCGTTGTGTGCTGCCATAGTCTGTGTCTGACTTATAAAAAAACCGCTGAACTCTCGTCCAGCGGTTTACATTTCTAATTCGCTCAAGCTATTACTCAGCAACAGCAGCAGAATCAGCTACAACGCTGTCAGCGACTACAGAGTCAGCAACAACACTGTCAACAACCTCCTCGATAGAGTCAGTGTCAACGGGAGCAACCTGCTCAGTCTTGTTACCACATGCTGCGAATGAAACAGCAACAACAGCGGCGAATGCAAATACCAATTTCTTCATTTTTTTCTAAGCTTTTAAATCTGTAAAACAATCATTTGTTTATTAAAACGATGCAAAGGTAGGCATTTTTTCAATACGACGTATCGTTTTTTTTGTTTTTTTTTAGGCTGTTTTTGTAACTTTTTTGCAAATGGTTGAATATCAGTTGTTTGTGAAATGTTAAATAATGCAATAAAAATCGCCCCGGACGATATTTTGAAAAAAAAGCCTAAATTTCAGAAAAAAACAGTACCTTTGTGCGCGAAAACATCATACCTTAATTATATATGATAGATACATCGTCCTTTCAGGGGAAGAAAGCGGCCTATTTTACACTCGGTTGCAAGTTGAATTTCTCAGAGACTTCAACTTTTGCTAACATGCTCCGGCAGATGGGCGTAGTTACGGCCCAGAAAGGTGAGGCAGCTGACCTGTGTCTCATCAACACCTGTTCAGTGACCGACGTGGCCGACCACAAGTGCAGACAGGCCATCCATCGGCTTGTACGCCAGAATCCCGGAGCCTTTGTCGTGGTGACGGGATGCTATGCGCAGTTGGAGGCTACTACCGTCAGCAAGATTGAAGGGGTGGATCTGGTGCTCGGCTCGGACGAGAAGGCAAATCTGATACAGTTCCTGAGTGATGCCTGGGGTGGCTGCCTTTGTGAGGCGGGTGCAGGGTCTGCTGAAGTCAGTGCGAAATACTATGTGAAGAAGACAAAGGATATCAAGTCGTTTGCACCGAGCTGTTCGAAGGGGAATCGCACAAGGTATTTCCTGAAGGTTCAAGACGGGTGTGACTATTTTTGTACTTACTGCACCATACCCTATGCCCGTGGTTTCAGCCGTAACCCGACGATAGAGTCGTTGGTACGTCAGGCAGAGGAGGCTGCCCGGGAAGGCGGGAAGGAGATTGTGCTTACGGGGGTTAATATCGGTGATTTCGGTAAGACCACTGGCGAGCGGTTTGTCGATCTTGTCAAAGCGCTTGACGGTGTTGAAGGAATCAGCCGCTACCGTATCAGTTCGTTGGAACCCGACCTGCTTTCGGACGAGCTGATAGATTTCTGCGCTTCGAGCCGGTCGTTCATGCCTCACTTCCATATTCCTCTGCAGAGTGGTAGCGACACCGTACTGAAGTTGATGCACCGTCATTATGACAGCCATTTGTTTGCCGAAAAGATACGTCGCATCAAGGAACTGATGCCCGATGCCTTTATAGGTGTCGATGTGATGGTGGGGTGTCGGGGGGAGACACCGGAGTGCTTCGATGAGACTTTCGAGTTCCTACGTGATCTCGACGTATCGCAGTTACATGTGTTTCCCTATTCAGAGCGGCCTGGGACAGCAGCCCTGAAGATTGACTATGTGGTCAGCGGCAAGGAGAAGAAAACCCGGAGCAGGCGACTGCTAGATCTTTCGGACGAGAAGACGGTTGCCTTTTACTCCCGGTATATCGGGCATGAGGCAGAAGTGCTCTTCGAGAAGGCCCCGCGTGGTAGGGCTATGCACGGGTTTACCCGCAACTATATCCGTGTGGAGTTGCCGCCGCAGGAGTCTCGTGCAGAACTGGACAACCAGATTGTGCGTGTCCGGCTTGGTGAGTTCAATCGTGACAAGACGGCCTTATCGGCCTATATAATATAATAAGGTGTATGGACAAGCTTGCAATCGTAATTTTGAATTGGAACGGGGCGGCGATGTTGCGTCAGTATCTCCCGACGGTCTTGCTCTATTCGCAGGATGATGCTGTGGTGTATGTAGCTGACAATGCATCGACCGACGACTCGCTGGCATTGCTGCGAGAGGAGTTCCCGACAGTGAGGCTGATTGTGCTGGACAGAAACTGGGGCTTTGCTGACGGTTACAACAAGGCCTTGAAACAGATAGATGCCCAGTATTATATGCTGCTGAACTCCGACATAGAGGTGACCCATCACTGGCTCGACCCGCTCATTGAGTTCATGGATGCCCATCCGGAGGCTGCCGCCTGTCAGCCGAAGCTTCTCAGCATCTACGACCGTGATATGTTCGAGTATGCCGGAGCCAGCGGAGGTTTCCTCGACCGCTATGGCTACCCTTTCTGTCGGGGACGCATCTTCGAGACCGTTGAGCGCGATGACGGACAATACGACAATCCGCAGGAAGTGCTTTGGGCAACGGGGGCGGCGCTGATGGTGCGTTCGTCAGACTATTGGGCTGCCGGTGGACTTGATGGCCGTTTCTTTGCCCATAACGAGGAAATCGACCTGTGCTGGCGGTTGCGTATCCGTGGCCGCAGGATTTACTGTCTTCCTGAGAGCTTCGTCTATCATGTTGGCGGAGGTACGCTACCGAAGTCTAATCCGATGAAGACATTCTTGAACTTCCGCAATAATCTGACTATGCTCTATAAGTGTCTGCCAGACTCCGAGCTGAAACATGTCATGCGTTGGCGTTGGTTCCTTGACTATTTGGCTGCATGGGAGATGTTGCTGCTGAAGCGAAACCTTGGCGACTTCAAGGCTGTCTGCCGTGCCCGCAGGGCTTTCAGGCACTGGCGCCGGGATTTCGACCAGGACCGCCGGGATATACAGGCTTCCCGCGTAGGCGAAAAAATACCAGAGCAACGACGGTTCTCATTGCTCTGGCAGTATTACGGACGGGGACGCAAGACGTTCAGTACTTTACCTGAATAGGCTGCTCCACTTCTTTCTTCCACATTTCGAGAAAGTCGAACCACTCCCGGGCGGAATGGTAGCCGAATTCCTCGTTGGCCGATGTGTAGATGATCTTGTAGTTCATCCGGCTACCGTCGGTCTTGACTACGAAGGCGTAGTTGTCCTTGTTGGCCGGTTCCTCGCTGACAATGAACTTCCGGGGTATGCAGACGGCCAGTCCGACGGTCTCGCGTTTCCATTTCACGGTGTCGGTCGAGGGGTAGTCGGTACCCCAGCAGCCGCGTAGCCCTTTCCTGTCGCTGAACTCCTCTGAGCCTTTCACGTTGATGACGCCCGTGGAGAAACGGTAGTCGCTGACATCTTTGTTGAAGCTAACATCTACGTCTGTATCACGGTGACCGGCATACTGGGTGTAGCGCAGGGTCATATTCACGGCAGGCTTCGAGGTGTTGGCCTGCCAGCCCCGGTCCTCCACCTCGACGATGGTTCGCAGCGGACCGTAGGCAACCACCCGCTGAGTACGTGAGCGGACAGGATCGATCATCGTCGGCTCTTGGCCGTTCCAGCCCCGGAAGGCACCCAGCCCGAAAGTGTTGCCCACCCACAATACGTCATCTCCATAGCCTTGTTGCTTCTGTTCTTCAGATGTATAAAACTGTGTTTCATGCAGTTCCAGCCTTTTCTTAAACTTTCCGTAGAGATCCAGTGTCTGACGCTTGTCGAAGTAGATGCGGATACCGTTCAGCTCGCTCTCGAAATCCACGCCGTGGTGGTGTTGCAGGTTGTACGAGTTGGCGCAGTCGCCTCGGGCGGTGATGCTCTCGATGTAGTTGTTGTGGCGGTTTTTCTCCTTTACCTTGTCATTGCGCATCAGCATCTCGGCATAGACGCGGGCAGGGTAGGGGCGCGGTTCCCCCTCGTGGTAGAGGGTTACGGTGTAGGTCTTCTTCTCCTTCTTTCCCAAGTCTGCGAGGAAACACAGTTCGTCGTACTGCTCGTTCTGGTCAAGGTCGTCCAACTGACAGGCAATCTCCCTGCCGTCAACCGTAACCAGTGCCGAGCGCACGTCGCCGTATTTGGCTAACGGGATGATGACGGGCTGGTCTGTACGCTCCTGCCGTAAGGGGTTGCTGACACTGACGCTGATGGTCTCTTGTGCTGTAGTGGATAAGGCCGAGGCAAACAATGCCCAAAAGATAGTTCGTTTCATGTTGCTGATTTGTTTTGTAGGATACAAAAGTAATGATTTTCAAATATATTTTTATCTTTTTTAGGTTAAAATTTGGATTTTACAATAAAATTTAGTAATTTTGCACTCGAATTTAAAATAAATTCACTCAAAAGGCAAAATAATGCGTTGGTTTTATACTCTAGTAATAACCCTCATGCTTTTGTGCATAGGTTGCGAATGGCATCTGACCTCTTCGGATAATGAGTCGGAAGGAAAGGTTGTCGTGGAGCGTTACGACCGCATACAAAGCCTGTACCTGACAACGGGAGATTTCTCGGCCTTGCAGCAGATGAACACTGGCTATCCCCAGCAGACCCGCACGCTGATTGAGGACGTGCTGAAAATCGGCAAGGTGAACGAGCCGGAAATCAATATCAAGCTTCTGAACTTCTATCAAGACACCACCTTGCAGACCCTGATAGCCTCTGCAGAACAGCAGTATGCCAATATGGATGATATCAACCAGGCCATGAGCGAGGCTTTTGAGCGTCTGAAGTCAATGCTCACCGACATAGAGATTCCTGAGATATATGCCCAGATAGGATCCCTTGACCAGAGCATCACCGTAGGAAACGGTCTTCTGGGCATCTCACTCGACAAGTATCTTGGTAAGGACTATCCGCTATATTTACGTGAGGACTACGGTTATACCGACAGTCAGCGTAGTGTCATGACGCGTGAGTACATCGTACCCGATTGTATCGGCTTCTATCTGCTCAGCCTCTATCCCATGCCCCACGACCGGTCGTTGAGCCAGATGGACCGTGATATTCACATCGGTAAGATACAGTGGGTGGTGAACAGGACGATGAACAGGCGGGTTTTCAACACGCTTTACACCCGCACTGTCGGCAACTACATGAAGAACCATCCTGACGTTACTGTTGAGCAGTTGCTCAAGAACAATAATTACAGAGAAATCCGCTGACGATCTGACAGACATGGAAAACAAACTGAAAGCAGCACTCTTCGACCTGGACGGTGTGGTGTTCGATACCGAGCCGCAGTACACCGTATTCTGGGGCAGCCAGTGCAGGCTGTATCATCCTGAGCATCCTGGACTGGAGCATGAAATCAAAGGTTCCACGCTGACACAGATTTACGACCGGTGGTTCTCAGGACCGCTGGCTTCTGAGCAGGCGGCCATTACCCGTCGGCTTGACGAGTTTGAGGCACAGATGCAGTTTGAATATATCGCCGGCTTCGAGACCCTGATAGCCGATTTGCATGCCCACGGCGTGAAGACGGCTGTCGTGACGAGTTCCAACCAGCCGAAGATGGCAAGCGTCTATAGGGCACAACCGGCGTTCAAGAGCTTGTTTGATGCCATCTTGACGAGCGAGGACTTTGAGTACTCGAAGCCCCATCCCGACTGCTATCTGAAGGCTGCGGCTCGCTTCGGTGCCGCCCCAGAGGAGTGCATCGTCTTCGAGGACAGTTTCAACGGTCTGAAGTCGGGACGTGCCGCCGGCATGAAGGTTGTGGGCTTGGCAACCACCAACAGCCGCGAGGCCATTGCCCCGTTGTCCGACATCCAGCTCAGCGACTACGTCGGCATAGACTATCAGCAGCTCTTGGAGCTTCTCTGACTTTTCGCCCTTTTTTGCATTATTTGCAAAACGGTCACGGTCACAGGTGTGACCATGAGACCGCTGATATTCGTAGAATTTGAAATTATTTTACATTACATAGTATCGCAGGCTAACTCTATGAGTTAGGCGGCTGGAAACGGGGAGTTTGGCGGCGGGAAAGGCATAGTTTGGCGGCTTCAAACATCCTGTTTGCAGGCTGCAAACTATGGCATGATAAGTTGCAGTAAATTAGAAAGATACAAAATAGCCGAGTAAATAGCACTTTTGTGAATTTTATTTACAAAGTCTCTCGGGTTTCAGACCGGGCGGTCACATGGTCACAGCTGTGACCGTGACCGCTCATTATACATTAAACATGCTGGGGGATTATGGGGAGATTCTGAGTGTGGACGGTGAATATCTCCTTCACTACCTTCACCAACCGGCACTACAGATTATCATAAGTATGGTGTTTAGCACTCGTAAGTATGATAGTTATCACGCGTAAGTATGATAGTTATCACTCGCAAACAGCATAGTTATTAAGTCTAAATTCAGGAATCGTTTATACACGACAGTTTTCTATTGAGGTAGTCGTTGGACGCAGACATCGTGCAGACCGCACTGCTGGCATTTCGGCCGCTGCGACGTGCAGACGTAGCGGCCGTGGAGGAGGAGCCAGTGGTGGGCCCGGGGGATGAGGTCGGCAGGAATGTGGCGCACAAGGGTCTGCTCGACCTTGAAGGGCGTGTTGTCACGCTTGCCGACAAGACCGAGGCGGTGGCTGACGCGGAAGACGTGGGTATCGACGGCCATGGCTGACTTGCCGAAGGCGACGGCCTGGATGACGTTGGCCGTCTTGCGCCCCACGCCTGGCAGCAGGAGCAGCTGGTCCATGTCCTGTGGCACCTCGCCGCCATGGTGGTTGGTCAGTGCTCGGGCCATCTCCACCAGGTGTTTCGCCTTAGCGTTGGGATAGGATACGCTCCGTATATACTCATAGACATCCTCCGGTTCAGCCTGTGCCATCGTGTGAGCGTCCGGAAACCGGCTGAAGAGGTCGGGCGTCACGAGGTTGACGCGCTTGTCTGTACACTGTGCGCTGAGGATGACTGCCACGAGCAGCTGGAACACGCTGCCGAACTGCAGTTCGGTGTTCACTTCGGGCATCTGTTGCTGGAAGTACTGTAAAACGTGCTTGTATCGGTCTTCTCGTTTCATAATTGCTAAAGTTTCTGCAAAGATACTAAAAAAATGAGAAATGAGAAAAGAGAAAGCAGAAATTTTAGTACCTTTGCAGGCTGATATTAAAAAGCAATGATAAAACTTAGGATATTGGGCTGTCTGTTGATGGCCGCAACAATTAACGGCGCTTGGGCGCAGGGAGGCACACGGTCGCCCTACAGCCAGTTTGGCATCGGTTCTCTGAACGACCAGTCGCAGGGCATGAGCCGCGGCATGAACGGCGTGGGCTATGCCTTACGCCAGGGCAATCAGGTGAACACGCTGAACCCGGCTTCTTACTCCAGCGTTGACTCGCTGACGATGCTGTTTGACATGGGGTTGTCCGGTCAGTTTACGCATTTCGAGGAGGGCAATGTGAAGCGCAATGCCTCGATGGCCAATGTCGAGTATCTGACAGGCTCGTTCCGTGCATGGAAAAACGTGGGTGTCTCGTTCGGCATCCTGCCTTTTTCCAGTGTGGGCTATGACTACAAGTCCACGACCAACAGTCTGCAGACGGGCACGCTCTCAGAGAGCTACTCGGGCAGCGGTGGCCTGCATCAGGTTTACCTTGGTGTCGGCTGGCGTGTGTTGAAGCCACTCTCCGTCGGTGTGAATGCCGCTTATCTCTGGGGAACCATCGACCGTAGCGTTTCGCCAGTGTCGTCCTCGGCATCAAACACACTGACAAAGAGCTATTCCACCACGGTCAACAGCTACAAGCTGGACTTCGGCGCACAGTGGGAGCAGCCTGTCGGCCGGTACGACCGGCTGACCGTCGGCGCTGTCGTGGGACTAGGGCATAACCTGAAGAACAATGCCACGATGACCATCATCAGCCAGAACACCGTGTCGAGCTTGACAGACACAACGGCCTTCACAGTGGCCGATGCTTATGCTCTGCCGCTGACTATCGGTGCCGGTGTGGCTTACAATCATGCCGGCAAGCTGACCCTCGCGGCTGACTTCTCGTTCGAGAAGTGGGCCGACGTGAAGCTCCCCGGCAATTCCGGCGGCCAGTACGAACTGCAGAAGGGGCTGCTTGAAGACCGCACGAAGGTCAATGTCGGTCTCGACTGGTTGCCTCATCCCAGTCTGCAGGGCGGCAAGTTCCTTGAACATGTCCATTACCGCCTCGGTGCCGGCTATGCCACACCTTATTATAATATAGAGGGCAAGGACGGTCCCAAGGAACTGAGTGTCAGTGCTGGTTTTGGCATTCCTATTGTCAATGGCTATAACAACCGCTCTATACTGAACCTCAGTGCTCAGTGGGTGCGTTCCTCGGCCAAGGACTTCATCACTGAGAACAGTTTCAGAATCAACATCGGCATAACGTTCAACGAACGGTGGTTCATGAAGTGGAAGGTTGACTAAAGCCGTGAATAGAAGATTGGATTTGGTAAGGTATCATAGGCGACATGGCGTGAGGGTGCTGCTGGCACTCCTCGCTGTTCAGTTCTCGTTCCTTGCTTCCTCATGTAGCGAGGAGGCCAAGGAACACACGGCTCCGGCCATACTGGAACGCGACTCGGTGTCGATGATGACCTCCTACGGTGTCAATACGCTGATATCCGACTCAGGTGTCATCAAGTACCGCATCGTAACGGAGCGGTGGGATGTCAACACCATCCGTCAGCCCAACCGCTGGGAGTTCATGAAAGGTGTGTTCTTCGAGCAGTTCGACGAGCAGTTTCATGTCCAGGCCTATATCCAGGCTGACACCGCATGGTATTACGATAAGCTGAAGTTGTGGAAACTCCGTGGACGTGTTCGTATCCGCAATAACAATGGTCTGGTTTACCGTAGCGAGGAGCTGTACTGGGATGGCATCCGCCATGAACTCTACTCCAACGTATTCTCACGGGTGACCACGCCGGAGCGTACCCTGCAGGGCACTTATTTCCGTAGCAACGAGCGCATGACCCACTATACCGTCTCGAACTCCAAGGGATCGTTCGTTCCCGACGAGGACAAGGGTGATGAACAGGCCACTGCACCGGCCGATACTACCCAGCAGCAGCCACAGGCCCCCATGCGCCCGGCTGCCAGGAAACATGCAAAAACCACTGAACGCTGACTTGATATGACATCACTCATTATATGTCTTGCCATCACCATGGTCTTCTCGGCCTTCTTCTCGGGCATGGAGATTGCCTTCGTCAGCAGTAACAGGCTGCTGGTTGAGATGGACAGGGAGAAGAACGGTCTGTCGCAGCGTGCCATCAGCGTGTTCTACCGGCATCCCAACAATTTTGTTTCAACGATGCTGGTGGGTAATAACATCGCGCTGGTCATCTACGGCATCCTATTTGCCCGCATCTTTGATGAGCTTTTGTTCAGCGGGCTGAGCGACGGTGCGAGGGTGACCGCCGACACCCTGCTGTCCACGGTTGTCGTGCTGTTTACGGGCGAGTTCCTGCCGAAGACCATCTTCAAGTCGAACCCTAACATGCTGCTCACCTTCTTCGCTGTTCCCGCCTTTGTCTGCTACGTGGTGCTCTATCCCATCTCGCGGTTAGCAACACTGCTCTCACGCGGTCTGATGAGGCTGGTAGGCGTCAAGATTGAGAAGGAGCAAGACGACAAGGAGTTCACCCGCATTGACCTGGACTACCTTGTGCAGAGCAGTATCGACAACGCCAAGAACGAAGCGGAAATCGAGGACGAGGTGAAGATCTTCCAGAACGCCCTGGAGTTCACCGAGACTCGGGTACGCGACTGCATGGTTCCCCGTACCGAAATTGACGCTGTCGAAGATACCTGTGACATTGAGCAGCTGAAACAGGTGTTCATTGAGAGCGGACACTCCAAGGTCATTGTCTTTCATGAGGACATCGACCACGTCATAGGCTATATCCACTCCTCCGAGATGTTCCACCACCCGCAGGATTGGCGGCAGGGCATCCGCCAGCTGAGTTTCGTCCCTGAGACGATGCAGGCCTCGCGCTTGATGAAAACCTTCATGCAGCAGCAGCGTTCGCTGGCCATCGTCGTCGATGAGTTTGGCGGCACCAGCGGACTGATTGCCCTGGAGGACATCGTTGAGGAGATTTTCGGCGATATTGAGGACGAGCATGACTCCAACAACTACGTGGCCAAACAGATGGATGACGGCGAGTATATGCTCTCGGCACGACTGGAGATTGAGAAGGTGAACGAGATGTTCGGTCTTGACCTGCCCGAGAGTGACGAATATATGACTGTCGGCGGTCTCATCCTGCATGAGTACCAGTCGTTCCCGAAACTGAACGAAATCGTCAGAATCGGGCACTTTGAGTTCAAAATTATCAAGAATACGGCCACAAAAATCGAACTTGTACGATTAAAAGTTACAGAATGAGCGGTTTTTTGCTGAAAAATTTCGTCATGTCCGACATTTTTAGTAATTTTGCCGACTGATTGCGAAAAAAGAATAAATAACAAATAAAAATAAAAAGAAAAATGGCAGCAATTGGAAAAATCAGAAGCTGGGGACCAGTCCTCGTATCCGTTATCGGTCTGGCCCTCTTTGCATTCATTGCCGAGGAAATGTTCCGCTCTTGTGAAGCATCAAAAAACAATGAGCGCCAGCAGGTCGGCGAAGTGTTAGGTGAAAGAATCAATGTTCAGGACTTCCAGGCTCTGGTCGATGAGTACCAGCAGGTCATCAAGATGACTCAGGGCCGCGACAACCTGAGCGAGGACGAGCTGAACCAGGTGAAGGACCAGGTTTGGAACACCTTTGTGAGCAACAAGATCGTTGAGGATGAGGCTGAGAAACTCGGACTCACCGTTACCGACGAGGAGATGCAGAACATCCTGCGTGAGGGTACCAACCCAATGCTGGCACAGACCCCGTTCGTCAACCAGCAGACCGGACGTTTCGATGTGACCCAGCTCCAGAAGTTCCTGAACGACTATAAGAGCAATACCAACGCCCAGCTGGCAGAGCAGTACAAAAGCATCTACGACTACTGGCAGTTCATAGAGAAGACCCTGCGTCAGCAGACCCTGACCCAGAAGTACCAGTCGCTGTTGGCTCACTGCCTCCTGTCCAACCCCGTCAGTGCCAAGTTGGCTGTTGAAGCCCGTCAGCAGGAGAAGAACATCCTGCTCGCCGCCCTGCCATACGGTAATGTCAAGGATGACGAGGTGAAGATGAGCGATGCCGACCTCAAGGACAAGTACAATTCCGAGAAGGAGATGTTCAAGCAGTACGTCGAGACCCGTGACATCAAGTATGTCGATTTCCAGGTTCAGGCTTCTGATGCCGACCGTGCGGAGCTGATGAAGACCCTCACGGATGCTAGCCAGAAGCTGCAGAGCGGCGCTGCCGCTGCCGAGGTCGTCCGCAAGGCTCAGTCACAGACGCCCTATATAGGCTTCCCTGTCACCAAGAGCGCCCTGCCTTCTGACATCGCCCAGCGCATCGACTCGATGGCTGTCGGTCAGACTACGGCTCCGTTCGAGACCTCTATGGACAATACCCTCAATGTGGTGAAGCTCATCAGCAAGCAGCAGTTGCCCGACTCTATCGAGTACCGCATGATTGCTGTGGTAGGCGACAGCCCCGAGGCCATCCAGAAGCGTGCTGACAGCATCTACACCGCCCTGAAGGCTGGTGCCCCCTTCGACTCCATCGCCAAGAAGTACGGTCAGAAGGGTGACAAGCAGTGGCTTGTCTCCAACCAGTACCAGAGCCAGACCACACTCGATGCCGACACCAAGACGTATCTGACAACGCTCAACACCATGGGCGCCGGTGAGATGAAAAACCTGCAGTTCTCACAGAACAATATCATTGCTCAGGTCACTGACCGCCGCAGCATGGTGACCAAGTACGACGTGGCTATTATCAAGCATACCATTGACTTCTCGAAGGACACCTATAGCGAGGCTTACAACAAGTTTGCCCAGTTCGTCAGCGAGAACCAGACCATCCAAGCTCTTGAGGCCAATGCCGGGAAGTTCGGCTTCAAGGTCAGCGAGCGTCCCAACATGACCAATGCTGAGCACAATGTGGCCGGCATCCGTGCTACCCGTGAGGCAATGAAGTGGATTTTCGATGCCAAGCCCGGCGATGTCAGCCCGCTGTACGAGTGCGGTTCCAACGACCACCTGCTTGTGGTTGCCCTCAACAAGGTTAACCCCATTGGCTATCGTGACCTCGATGGCGTGCGTGACATGCTGACTGCTGAGGTGCTCAGCGATAAGAAGTTCGACATGCTCAAGGGTAAGTTCGACGGTGTGAAGAGTATTGCCGACGCTCAGGCCAAGGGTGCCAAGGTTGACACGGTGAAGCACATCACCTTCGGTGCTCCTGTCTTCGTCCAGGCCACAGGTACGTCGGAGCCCGCCCTTGCCGGTGCTGTCGCATCTGCCAAGGTTGGTTCATTCCACGCTGCTCCCGTGAAGGGTAAGGGTGGTGTCTTCGTCTTCCAGGTGATTGACGAGACCAAGCCTGAGACAGCTGTTGATGCCAAGACTGTAGAGACCCAGCTCAAGCAGCAGGCCATGCAGGCCGCAGGCCGCTTCATGCAGGAGCTTTACCAGAAGGCTGGTGTTGTCGATAAGCGCTACCTCTTCTTCTAAGATTTTAAGGATAAGATTCAATAGACGCGGGTTCATATTTATGGATCCGCGTTTTTCTTTACTTTTAGGGCCATCGCCCGACATAATATCCTTTGTGTCCCGGTTTTATCCCGTACTAAGAAAAGTCGTTCATCGCACGTTTATTGTCGGGGAAATAAAAAAGAGTCCGATAGAATCGGACTCTTGAGTTGCGGAGGCAGGACTCGAACATGCGACCTCCAGGTTATGAGCCTGGCGAGCTACCAACTGCTCCACTCCGCGATGTAATTCTGAGGTATTCCCCTCTTTGCGGGTGCAAAGGTACGACTTTTTTTCCATTCCAACAAATTTTCATGCTCTTTTTTTTGGTCATGTCAAATAAAAGGGGTAATTTTGCACACGATACTATCAATGTGCAATTATATGTCTGTATCTAAGACGAGACAATTGCTGGTGGATGTTGCCCGCCAGCTATTTGCCAAGCAAGGGCTGGAAAACACGACGATGAACGACATTGCGCTCGCGTCGGGTAAAGGGCGTCGCACGCTCTATACCTATTTCAAGTCGAAGGAAGAAATCTACAATGCTGTTATCGAGAGTGAGCTTGAACGGCTTAGTGATAAGCTTGACGAGGTGGCAGCCAAGAAGATCCGTCCGCAGGACAAAGTCATCGAACTGATTTATACCCACCTGAGCATGATTCGTGAGACGGTGGTGCGTAATGGTAACCTGCGTGCAGAATTCTTCCGTAACATCTGGAGAGTGGAGAATGTGCGCAAGAACTTCGACGATGCCGAGATAGACCTCTTCCGTAAGGTCTATACCGAGGGGAAGGCCGACGGCGAGTTTGACATAGACAATGTTGAGCTGGTCGCTGACATCACGCACTATTGCATCAAGGGACTTGAAGTTCCATACATCTACGGACGCATAGCTCACGGCATGACCGAAGAGGCCACCAAGCCGCAAGTGGCCAAAGTTGTCTATGGTGCACTGGGCAAGCTGAATAAAAAGTAAAAACACTTAATATAATTTATAAGAAATGGGATTATTAGAAGGAAAGACAGCGCTCATAACGGGTGCTGCACGCGGTATCGGAAAAGCTATCGCGCTGAAGTTTGCTGAGGAAGGTGCCAACATTGCTTTCACCGACCTTGAAGTAAATGAAGAGACGGAAGCGGAAATCGCTGCCAAGGGTGTCAAAGCCAAGAGCTACGCCTCAAATGCCGCAGACTTTGCACAGACAGAGGAGGTGGTGAAACAGGTAAAGGAAGAGTTTGGAAGCGTTGACATCCTGGTCAACAATGCCGGTATCACCAAGGACGGTCTGATGCTACGTATGACCGAACAGCAGTGGGATGCCGTGATTGCCGTCAACCTGAAGTCGGCCTTTAACTTCATCCATGCCTGTGTGCCTGTCATGATGCGCCAGCGTGGCGGTTCGATTATCAACATGGCCTCTGTCGTTGGTGTTCATGGTAATGCTGGTCAGGCCAACTATGCCGCTTCGAAGGCAGGCCTGATAGCCTTGGCCAAGAGTATCGGTCAGGAGATGGGTCCCAAGGGTATTCGTGCCAATGCCATTGCTCCTGGATTCATTGAGACCGCGATGACAGCCCAGTTGCCTGAGGAGATTCGCGAGCAGTGGAAACAGAAAATTCCCCTCCGTCGTGGCGGCACTGTTGACGACATCGCCTCTTGTGCCGTGTTCCTGGCCAGTGACATGTCAAGCTACATCAGCGGACAAGTCATACAGGTGGATGGCGGTATGAATATGTAAAGATAAAAATGAGGGTGTGCACTGCACACCCTCATTTTTTTACCCAGAAAGCACGTCAGGTCAGAAGCGGAAGTCAAGTTCTACATCTACGAAGTTGTAGTCATGGTTAGCCAGTGAGCGGTCGTTGACACGGGCGTACTCGGCGTTGAGCTGAAGCTTCGGGGTGAAGAAGTAGTTGAGACCAGCTTCGTACATGGTCTTGGCAGAGCCCCATTCCTTGGCCTTGCGGTAGGTCTGGTAGCGGGCCTTGGCGTGGAGCTTGGACTTGATGACGGGTACGATACCGAAGGCATACCAGCCGTCGGCCTTGTCGCCTAACGAGGTATCAGCACCCATTCCCTGTGAGTGCAGGTACTCGGCACGGAAGGTGTACTCGTTTTTGTCGTACTCGGCAGAGATGGCGTAGCGGTTCTTCTCGCCCACGGCAGCACGGCTGCCTGTCCATCCGAAGGCACCGATACGAACGCCTGCAATGGGCATGACCCACAGGCCACCGATGACATCCTTGCGGTTGTCGGCATCCTTGGAGTTGATACCCTCACCGTTATAGACACCCACCTGATAGTGCAGCAGCCGCCGTCCTGCGGCGTTGGGGAAGAGGTCACCCTGCACCTGCAGACCGATGTCGCGGCCACCCGAGGATTTCTCGCCAGTGCGGTCGCCGAAGCCCGAGAGGGCGTTGATGACGTTTGCGTATGAGTACCAGCCTTGTGTGATGGGGTGGGTGGGATTCTCGAAGGTAAAGGCCCGCTTGAACTGTCCAGCTTTTATCTTAAACTCCTTGTATTTGGCCCATTCAGTGTAGAGATCAACGAGTTGTACGGTAGGCTCGCCGGGGCCCTTGACGTTAGTGCCCTGAATCTGGGCACGCCAGTCGAAGTCGCCAATCTTGCCGTCGAGGATGAAACGTGCCAGACGTAGGTTGATGCTGTTGGTGTGGTTGTCCTCAGGATCCTGTGCCTGATACTGGATCATGCCGTATCCGCTGAACTTGATGTTCTTCACCCACTGGGGCACTTCAACGGTAGTCTTGTTTTCTTGTGCATTGACGATCAATGCGAAAGCCATGAGGCTCAATGCTAATAGTCTTCTCATAGTCGTTATCGTTTGGTTAGTAAAACAACATTTTCCACATGGGGGGTATGGGGGAACATATCGACGGGTTGTACGGCCGTTACACGGTAGGTCTCGTCGAGCATCTGCAGGTCACGGGCCTGTGTGGCGGGATTGCAACTGACATATACGATGCGCTGTGGCGCTGCACGCAGGATAGTTCTCACTACGTCGGGATGCATACCGGCGCGTGGCGGGTCGGTGATGATGACATCGGGCTGTCCGTGCTGCAGGATGAAGTCATCGCTCAGTACGTCCTTCATATCACCGGCATAGAACAGTGTGTTGGTAATGCCGTTGATCTCGGAGTTCACCTTAGCATCCTCAATAGCCTCGGGCACGTACTCGATGCCGATGACTTGACGGGCTCTCTTGGCTACGAAGTTGGCAATGGTTCCTGTGCCCGTATAGAGGTCATAGATCAGAGGCTTATTACCCCCATTGGCCTCATCAGCTCCATTACCATCAGCCTTAAATGCAAACTCGCGGACGACGCTGTAGAGGTGGTAGGCCTGCTCGGTATTCGTTTGGTAGAACGACTTCGGTCCAACCTTGAATCGGAGATCCTCCATCAGTTCGAAGATGTGGTCGGTACCCTTGAAGGTCAGTATCTGCTGGTCGCCGATGGTGTCGTTGCACTTCTGGTTGTCCAAGTAGAGCAACGACGTGATTTTCGGGAATTTATCGGCTATGTGTTGCAGCAGTGCTTTAGCCTCCTGTTCACCTCCTGTTTCGTCATAGTGGAACTGGAAGATGACCATCAGTTCGCCGCTCTGTGAGTTGCGGAAGATGACATCGCGGAGCAGTCCCACCTGTGCCCTGAGGTCGAAGAACGTCAATCCTTGCTTGATGGCGTAGTCGCGTATCTCGTTGCGTATCTCGTTGTGCAGGTCATCCATGAGCCAGCATTTCTCTATTGGCAGAATCTTGTCGAATGCTCCCGTGATATGGAAGCCGATGGCGGGCACATCCTTCAGGCTCTGGCTCTCATCCTTGGGTAGCGTTTCAATCTGCTCTTTCGTCAGGTAGCGTTTGTTGGCGCATCCGAAATCAAGCTTGTTACGGTATTCCTGTGTCTTGACGCTACCGAGGATGGGACGGAATTCTGGTAGTTCGACCTTGCCGATGCGAGTCAGCTGGTCAAAGACCTGCTGCTGTTTCATGTGTAGCTGCGCGTCGTAGGGCAGGTTCTGCCATTTGCAGCCTCCGCAGACGCCGAAGTGCTGACAGAAAGGGGTAGCGCGTACATCGCTGTATTTGATGAATCTGACCACCTCGCCCTCGGCATAGGAGTGCTTCTTGCGCCGTATCTGTACGTCGCAGACGTCGCCGGGGACGCAGAAGGGTACGAACACCACGAGGTCGTTCCAGTGCAGCAGACATTTGCCCTCGGCGGCTGTCGCCTCAATGGTCACCCTTTCGAGCAGGGGTAGTGGTTTCTTGTTTCTTGCCATATAATTCTTTTGTTCAGGTAAAAAACCGCCTCCGTCAGCATGGGTTGACGGGGGCGGTTATGTTTACGACGCTCTTCTTAGCGCAACGCCTGCGCTTCACGCAGGCGTATGCGTGTAAGTACTTGCTTGGTGTTGTATGTGAAGTCACCTCCGAGTATCCAGCTGTAGTAGCCGGGGTCGAAGCGCAGTACGTCACTGACGGGCTTGCCTTTGTGCTTGCCGAAGTTGAACACTTCTGTACGCACGCCGTTGACCTCTTGCCAGACGATGCGTCCCGCGAAATCGACATTGTCGTTCACCTTTGAGAACTCTGCCAGCATGTCCATATCGTTGTCGAGCACCTTCTCGGGGTCTTCGTTGGCTCCCGGGGCGTATTTGTCGAGTTCGCCCATGAGCACCCTATAGGTGGCCTCGGTGTCCTGGTCGGCGCGGTGGGCTTCGAAGTCGTCCTCCATGTTCCGTCCGCAATAGAACTTATAGGCGGCAGCCAGGTTGCGGCGCTCCATCTTGTGGAATATGGTCTGGGCATCGATGAGACGACATTTCGAGAAGTCGAAGTCGATGCCTGCCCTCAGGAACTCCTCTGCCAACAGAGGTACGTCGAAATGGTTGGAGTTGAAACCGGCAATGTCGCTGCCGGTGAAGACCGTGTTCAGCTTGGCGGCCAGTTGCTTGAAGGTGTGCTTGTCTTTAACATCCTCGTTAGAGATGCCTGTCAGTTCTGTGATCTTGGGTTCGATGGGGCGCTCTGGGTTTATCAGTTCGTCCCCCCGTTCTTCGTGGCCGTCCGGATATACCTTAATATATGAAAGCTGTATGACCCGGTCTTTCACCAGGTCGAGTCCAGTAGTCTCCAGGTCGAAGATGACCAGCGGTTTTTTCAGGTTCAGTTTCATTGTTTTGTCTTAGTCATTGATCAGCATGGGCATCATCAGCATCAGCACATCCTGGTTCTCAGGCTGCTCTGACGGCAGTACCAGGCCGGCACGGCTGGGATCGGCCAGCAGGATGATGACCTCTGAACAGTCGAAGTTGCTCAGCACCTCGATGAACGACGACCCCTTGAAACCGATGCTCATAGGCTGGCCGTTGTAGTCACAGGTCATGCGTTCGGTAGCCGTCTTTGAGAAATCGTAGTCCTCGGCATCGAGCTGCAGCATGGAACCTTCAACATGGAAGCGGATGAGGTTGCTGGAGTCGTTGGCGAAGGGTTGGACGCGGCGCAGGGCAGCCAACAGACCGTTGCGGTCGGCACGCAGTTCGTTGGGATTGTTCTGTGGAATGACGGAGTTGTAGTTGGGGTAGCGTCCTTCGATAAGTCGGCACTGGATGATTCCGTCGCCGTAGTTAATCTCTGCGTTGCGGTCATCAAAGCGGATGATGACATCGCCGCCGTCCTTGCCAAGGAGGTTCTTCAGCAGCGAGGCAGGCTTTTTGGGCAGGATGAACGAGGCGGGCTGGTCGCTCTTGATGGTGAAAATCTTGTTGCGCACCAGCTTATGTCCATCGGAGGCCACTACGGCCAGACAGTCGGGTGTGAGATCGAAATAGATACCGTTCATCACGGGGCGCAACTCGTCCTGAGCTGTTGCGAAGATGCTGCGGTTGATATTCTCGCTCAGCATCTGGTTGCTGATGACAATGGACGAAGCGCTGTCGCCAACACTCTGAGTCACAGGGAACTCGTCGGCATTCTCGATGGGCAACGAGAAGAGACCGTTCTGGTAATTAATCTTAGCTATGTTGGTCTGTTGGTCAACATCGAAGGTGATGGGCTGTTCTGATATGCCCTTAACGGCTTCCAGCAGGTCGTGGTTACCGATGGCAAAGCGTCCGTCACTATCACTCTCGGCCAGTGCCACTGTGGTCTGCATGGTGTTTTCACTGTCAGAAGCTGTCAGGTTCAGCGTTTGTCCGCTGACGTCAAAGACGAAGTCACCAAGAATAGGCAGGGCGTTTTTACTGTTGATAACTTTCGAGAGTGCGACGAGCTTTGCGCTCAGTGCAGTGCTTGATACTGTAAATCTCATAATATTGCGGTTTTTGTTTCTTCTAAATTGACCACAAAGATACAAAAATCTGCGTGATTAGAAAAATTTATGCCTAAAAATTCTGCTTTTCAAACTATTTTTAGTACTTTCGCAGTCGCAAATCGCTTAAATCAACAATTTAATACATTAATAATATGGATTTAACAGGAAGAATAATTGCTATTATGCAGCCCCGCAGTGGAGTCTCTGCTCGCACGGGTAATCCTTGGATGATGCAAGACTATGTGCTGGAAGTCCCCGGTACGTATCCCAAGCGCATGGTGTTTAACATTTTTGGTGAAGAACGTATCAAACAGTTTAATATCCAGCTGAACGAGGATGTGACCGTCCAGTTCGACATTGATGCCCGTGAGTATCAGGGCCGCTGGTTCAATGACATCCGTGCCTTCAACATCGTCCGTGGCCAGGTGGCTCCTACCGTTGGTACGCCTGTCCCAGGTGTCGCTCCAGCACCCGGTACCACCCCGTTCCCTCCGCAGCAGCCTGTTTCGCAGAATGCCCCGTTCCCCCCGCAGGAACCCGCAACGGAAGGCTCTACCGACGACCTGCCATTCTGATGAGGCAGGGCCGACGGGCCTATTCCCTGAAATAGTATTGTCCGCGCTTACGCGTGATCCGGCCGTAATTGATGGCGTGGACAGGACAATGATGATAGCAGCTGAGACAACACGTGCAGCTGCTATCATTTTTCCATGATGGCGTGTTGTCGAACTCTATGTCGCCGACAGGACATACTTCGGCACATTTACCGCAATGGATGCAGACGTCACCATCGACGGTGAACTTCTTGTCGGTTATCATGAAGCGGTTGAAGTAGGCACCGATGATGTGGGTGAAGGTCCACGGTGTCAGGCCGAGGGTCAGCTGTTCATAACCGCTCTGGCGGCTTACCACGACATTGGCGAATTTCTCAAGCACGACCTTTGCCTCATCCTTTTTCTCATGTTCCCGTTGTGGGGTGTCGGTGTACATGAAAGGAAGGCAGACGTAGCTCTCGGGCATGATGAGCGACTGGCAGCTTTGCAAGACTATGCCTTTGGCAGCCAGTTCCCCGGCCAGCATTTTCACGGCCAGTCCAGTACTGTCGCCACAGGTGCAGAGGGCATAGGCGTAATGAGCGTCAAGCGTGGAGTGACAAGGGGTGAGAAGTGTGAGACGGCTGACGAACTGGCGCACGATGTGTGGTGGCTGCCATCCGTGGACGGGAAAGCAGAAACCTATGCGCTCGTTCTCTTCAAGGGTGTATTCACACGCCGTCTTCAGTTCCTCGGGAATGAAGTACAGCCTTTCCTTCGTGGCAGCCGCCAGTTGTTCTGCTGCCCATCTTGTATTGCCTGTGCCTGAGAAATAGAATATCATGTTGCAAGAAAAATTGAAAAAACGGCAAAAGCTGAATCGTTTCTGCCGTTTTTACTGGGTATGTCTAATTGTATCCTAACGTTTATACATACGAGATGAGATCGCTCTCGGCAATGTATTTCAGGTTGTTGCTGATGATGGTCTCGCGAGCCTGCTCGGCATTGTCGGTGCGGAAGATGAGGATGCCCTTGGCACCCAGCAGGAAGGAGTACATGTAGGTGATGCTGATGCCTGCTTTCGAGAAGGTCTCGATGGCGTCGGCAGCACGTCCGGGCTGGTTGTCAAGCTCGATGGCGAACACGTCGCTCTGGGCAACGGCCACGCCAGCCTTCTTCAATTCCTCGAAGGCACGCAGCGGTTCGCTGCAGATGAGGCGATAGATACCATACTCTGCCGTGTCGGCAATAGTGGAAGCAATAATCTGGATGTCAGCCTGCTTCAGGACCTCGAGCACCTTGATGAGCGTGCCGGAACGGTTCTCAATGAAAATAGATAGTTGGTTGATAGTCATGATGTTTTAGGATTTTGAGCCCACCCAGGCCCTCCCAAAGGGAGGGATGTTTAACAACATATTGGGTGTACTTTTGTTAATTATTTGTTACTGATAGACTTTACGTTTGTCAACGACGCGGACAGCCTTACCTTCACTGACGGGTAGCGTGCCTTTGCTCACGAGACGTATTCTCGGCTTCAACAGGATTTCGTCGCCTATCTGGTGACGCAGTTCTGCTGAGAGTTCCTGCAACTTGCTGAAGTCGTCGGTACCCTCGTTGACTTCGACCTCGACGGTCATCTGGTCGTTGTTGTCCTCGGTGGTCAGGGTGATGAGGTAGTTGGTGCCTACCTCCGGGAACTTCATGAGAATCTTCTCAATCTGTATGGGGAAGATGTTGACGCCACGAAGCACAATCATGTCGTCGGAACGTCCGCGCATGCGGTCGAGACGGATGTGGTTACGTCCGCAGGGACAGGTACGGCCAAGGACGCGGGTGAGGTCGCGGGTGCGGTAGCGCAGCAGCGGCATAGCCTCGCGGCACAGGGTGGTGAGCACCAACTCGCCGATTTCGCCGTCGGGTACAGGCTCCAGGGTCTCGGGGTCAACGATCTCTACGATGTAGTAGTCTTCCCAGAAGTGCAGACCGTTCTGCTCGGGGCACTCGAAGCCTACGCCGGGGCCGCACATCTCACTCATGCCGAACGAGTTGTAGGCCTTCACGCCCATCATCTCCTCAATGCGCTTGCGCTGCTCGTCGGAGTGAGGCTCGGCACCGATGGCCAGCACCTTGAGCTTGGTGTCGCGGCGTGGGTCAACACCTTCCTGCTGCATGACCTCGTACAGACGGGTGACATAGCTGGGAATGGCGTGGAGGGCCGTCGTGCCGAAGTCCTTGATGAACTTGATCTGGCGCAGCGAGTTGCCGGCAGCGGCAGGTACGGTGAGCATGCCCAGACGCTCGGCACCATACTGGAAGCCCAGTCCGCCGGTGAACATGCCGTAGCCTGAAGAGTTCTGGAAAACGTCGTCGGGACGCAGTCCTACCATCCAGAGATTACGTGCCACCTGATTGGCCCACTCGTCCAGATCCTTCTGCGTGTGGAGGATGACGGTGGGGTTACCCGTGGTGCCGCTCGATGAGTGCAGGCGGACACAGTCGCGCAGGGGTACGCAGCTCATGCCGAAGGGATAAGTCTCGCGCAGGTCCTGCTTCGTGGTGAACGGCAGCTTGCGCACGTCGGCCAATGTCTTGATGTCGTCTGGCGTGATGCCCAGTTCCTTGAATTTTTTCTGATAGAACTCGTTGTTCATGCAGTGGCGTACAGTCTTCTGCAGACGCTCCAGCTGGAGAGCCTCAATCTGCTCGCGACTCATGGTCTCGAATTCCGGATTAAAATAGTTTGAAGTGTTCATGGGTTTATTTAAAGTTTACGCTTGTCAATGACGTGTGCGCTCTTGCCCTGGCTGCGCTCGATGGTGTTGGGTGCCTTGAGCTGTACCTTAGCCGAGATGCTGAGCACGCTCTTGAGCTTCTGGGCCAGTTTCTTCTCGAGGGCATCGACGGCTGCGGGCGTGTCGAACGTGCCGTTGAAGTACTCCTGACGGATTTCCACCTGTACCTGCAGCGTGTCGAGGTTGTTGACGCGATCGACAACGAGCATGTAGCGCGGAGCAAACTCGGGCATCGACAGCACGACGCTCTCCACCTGTGAGGGGAACACGTTGATACCGCGGATGATGAGCATGTCGTCGGAACGGCCTTCGATGCGTCCCATGCGGACGGCGGTACGGCCGCAGTCACACGTGCCCGGCAGCAGCGAGCAGAGGTCGCGGGTACGGTAGCGGATGACGGGCATGCCCTCCTTGGTCAGCGTGGTGAACACCAGCTCACCAGACTGTCCGGCGGGCAGCGGCTCAAGGGTGGTGGGGTTGATAATCTCAGGATAGAAGTGGTCTTCGCAGATGTGCGAGCCGTGCTGCATCTGGCACTCGTAGCTGACGCTCGGTCCCATGACCTCGCTGAGGCCGTAGAGGTTGTAGCCTTTCAGTCCGAGACGCTCTTCAATCTCCTTGCGCATGCTCTCCGTCCAGGGCTCGGCACCGAAGGCGCCCACACGCAGTTTTATCTGGTCTTTCGTGATGCCCATCTTTTCCATCGTCTCAGCCAGATAGAGGGCGTACGACGGTGTGCAGGCAATGCCAGTGATGCCCAGGTCGCGGATGAGCTTGAGGTGCTTCTCCGTGTTACCCGTGCCGGCAGGGATGACGCTGGCACCGAGGTGCTCCACACCGTAGTGTGCGCCGAGGCCGCCAGTGAACAGGCCATAGCCGTAGGCCACAGAGAAGGTGTCATTGCGGGTGATGCCGTAGGCTGTCAGACAGCGTGCCATGCACTCGCTCCAGACGCCGATGTCCTTGCGAGTGTAACCCACGATGGTGGGGTTACCCGTGGTACCTGATGATGCATGTACGCGGATTATTTCACTCTGTGGTGCAGCCTGCAAGCCGAAGGGATAGTTGTCACGCAGGTCCTTCTTCGTGGTGAAGGGCAGCTTCGTGATGTCCTCGATGGTCTGAATGTCATCGGGGCGGATGTCCATCTCTTGCAGTTTGTTACGATAAAAGGGAACATTGTGGTAGACGTACTCCACGATTTTGTGCAGGCGTTTGCCTTGGAGCGCGCTCATCTCGTCGCGGCTCATGCACTCTTTGTTAGGATTCCAAATCATTGTTTTAATTCATCTGTTGGTTAGATTTAATTGTTTCCCTTGCTGCAAAAGTACGACTTTTTTTAGGTTCTACCAAAAAAACAAGGGAAAAATATGCGGTATGTCGTGAAAATATATTATTTTTGCATCTGCATATCAAACCTTTATCAACTGACAGCTATGATAAACAAGGAACTCCTTCAGCCTGAAAGCATCGTCGTCATCGGCGGTTCAAACAATGTTCATAAGCCCGGTGGCGCCGTTGTGCGCAATCTTCTGAGTGGTGGCTACAGCGGTATCCTGCGCATAGTGAACCCCAAGGAAGACGAGGTTCAGGGCATCAAGGCTTTTCACGATGCACGTGAACTGCCGCCTACCGAACTGGCCATACTTGTTGTGGCAGCCAAGTTCTGTCCTGACTATGTGGAACTGCTGGCGAAGGAGAAAAATGTTCGCGCGTTCATTATTATTTCTGCAGGCTTCAGCGAGGAGACCCATGATGGAGCCGTACTGGAGCAGCGCATCCTTGATGTCTGTCAGTCATACGGCTGTGCGCTGATTGGTCCCAACTGCATCGGTCTGCTGACGCGTTGGCACCACTCGGTGTTCACCAAGCCCATACCGCATCTGAACCCAAAAGGTGTCGATTTCATTTCAGGCAGCGGTGCTACAGCCGTGTTCATCCTTGAGAGTGCCGTCACCAAGGGACTTGCCTTCAACTCCGTATGGTCAGTAGGCAACGGTCGCCAGATAGGCGTGGAGTCCGTGCTGGAGTATATGGACGAGCATTTCGACCCCGAGCACGATTCGCACGTCAAACTGTTGTACATCGAGAACATTGCCGACCCCGACAAGATGCTCTATCACGCCACGTCGCTCATCCGCAAGGGCTGCCGCATAGCAGCCATCAAGGCTGGTTCGAGCGAGAGTGGCAGTCGAGCCGCATCAAGCCATACGGGTGCCATCGCCTCAAGCGACAGTGCCGTCGAGGCTTTGTTCCGTAAGGCGGGCATCGTGCGCTGTTTCAGCCGTGAGGAACTGACCACCGTGGGCTGCATCTTCACGCTGCCCCGTTTCACTGGCAAGAATTTTGCCATCGTCACCCATGCCGGCGGTCCTGGTGTCATGCTCACCGACGCCTTGTCGAAAGGAGGCATGCAGGTGCCGCCGCTCACGGGTCCTGCTGCTGAAGAGCTGAAGTCGAAGCTGTTGCCTGGCAGTAGTGTGGCCAACCCCATTGACATCCTGGCTACGGGCAATGCCGAGCACTTGGGCATAGCCATCGACGCCTGTGAACAGATGGACGACATCGATGCCATCATGGTCATCTTCGGTACGCCTGGCCTGGTGAAAATATTCGAAGTCTATGACGTGCTGCACAAGAAGATACAGGAGTGTCGCAAGCCCATTTTCCCCATACTGCCGAGTGTGAGCACGGCTGGCCCCGAGGTGCAGGAGTTCCTGAAGCGCGGACACGTCAACTTCAGCGACGAGGTGACGCTGGCCACCGCACTGACGCAGATTATGAAGACGCCTGAGCCGGCACGCTTCGAGGTCGAGCTTTATGGCACCGACATACCTCGTCTGCACAATCTTATCAGCAACATCAAGGAGAGCGGCTACGTGTCGCCCGACCTTGTGCGCGAGATTCTCTCCTGTGCAGGTATTCCCTTGGCTCCTGAACTCGTATCGACATCGATTGACGAGCTGTCGGACTTCGCTGAAAAGGTAGGCTACCCAGTGGTAGCCAAGGTCGTTGGACCCGTCCATAAGAGCGACGTTGGCGGCGTGGCACTGAATATCCGTTCCAGGGAGGTGCTGCAGGCCGAGTTCGACCGCATGATGCAGATACCCGGTGCGACGGCTGTGATGGTGCAGAAGATGATCAAGGGTACCGAACTGTTTGTGGGAGCGAAGTATGAGGAACGCTTCGGACATGTCGTGCTCTGCGGTCTAGGCGGCATCTTCGTCGAAGTGCTGCGCGACGTGTCCTCGGGCCTGGCCCCGTTGAGTTACGAGGAGGCTTACTCCATGATACACTCCCTGCGGGCCTATAAGATATTAAAAGGTACGCGAGGCCAGCAAGGCATCAACGAGCGCCGCTATGCCGAGATTATCGTCAGGCTCTCGACCCTGCTGCGCTTTGCCACCGAAATCAAGGAGATAGACATCAACCCCCTGCTGGCCGATGCCGACGATGTGACGGCTGTCGATGCCCGCATACTGGTGGAGAAATAGTCTGACAACAACAAAGACCAACAAGAAAATGAAACTGAAGTTCAGCATCCAATACGCAACACAATGGGGTGAGTCGCTCCATGTGTTGCTCCGCTACCATAGCCAGGACGGCACCGAACGGTCGTCAGACCAGCTGATGACCACCGAGGACGGTGTGTCGTGGAAGCTGGAGACCGCTGTCATAGAGAGCCGCCAGCATCCTATCTGTTCTGTCACATACCACTACGAGGTGCAAGACGGCGACGGACGGCTGTTGCGCCGCGAGTGGTCGCAGGTGCCGCGTACCTACTGGTTCGATTCGACGAAGAATTACATCTTCGACGACCAGTGGCGTGACCGTCCGCTCTGTGCCCATCTCTATACCAACGCCTACCTGACCACTCAGCATGCTCCTCACGGCGAGCAGGTAGAGGCGCGCAGGCTGCCGCTGTACCGGCGTACAGCCCTTTTCCGCGTGTCGGCACCCCAGCTTGTGGCAGGCCAGTCGCTGGCACTCATAGGCAGTCATCCCATGACGGGCAGCTGGAGCACCGCCCGCTACCTGCGCATGGAGTACATCGGACAGCAGGAGTGGATGCTATCAGTCAACATGGATGCCGTCGGGCTGCCCCTGGAATACAAGTACGTGGTCATAGACGACCAGACGCATGAACTGCTGTCGTGGGAGGAAGGCGACAACCGTGTGGTCAGCGAGGAACTGAAGGACGGTGAGGTGAGCGTGCTCTATGGCGGCATGCTCCACATGAAGGAGAAGATGTGGCGGGCAGCCGGCGTGGTAGTGCCTGTGTTCTCGCTGCGTAGTGAACACTCCTTCGGCGTGGGCGACTTCGGCGACCTGCGCCGTCTGGTGGACTGGTGCGAGGAGACGGGCATGAAGGTCATACAGGTGCTGCCCGTCAACGACACGACGACCGACGGCCGCTGGCACGACTCCTATCCCTACAACATCACTTCGTGCTTCGCCCTACATCCCCACTATCTTGACCTCGAACAGTTGGGCGAGCTGAAGAGCCGTCAGAAGATGACCGCCTATCGTCGCCAGCAACGGGAGTTGAATGCATTGTCGTATAGCGACTATGAAGCCGTTGAGCGGGTGAAGTGCGACTACGTAAATGACATCTTTGCCGAACGTGGCGAGCAGGTCCTGGCCTCGAAGGAGTTCAAGTCCTGGCAGAAGGATAACGCGTGGTGGCTTGACGCTTATGCCGCCTGGAAGTCTGGCCTGACCTCAGCATCGCAGTCGTCCGACTTGACCTGCTATATACAGTACAACCTGCACCTCCAGTTGAAGGCCGCTGCCGACTATGCCCGCTCGAAAGGCATACTGCTGAAAGGCGACGTGCCCATAGGCGTCAACCGTGACAGCGTCGAGACGCAGACGCAACCCGAACTGTTCAATATGGACAGCTCCACAGGGGCCCCTCCCGATGCCTTCTCGCCGATAGGACAGAACTGGGGATTCCCGACATACCGTTGGGATGTTCAGGACCGTCCCGGCGTGACACCCTGGCTACGTCGCCGCTACCGCTGGATGGAACAGTATTTCGACGCCATACGACTGGACCATGTGTTGGGCTTCTTCCGCATTTGGGAGATACCTCAGGATGCTGTCTATGGCCTGCTGGGACACTTCTCGCCCGCACTGCCGCTGACCGTCGGCGAGATAGAGTACTTCGGACTGCCGTTCCGCCGGGACCTGTTCACCAGGCCCTTTATCAACGACCGTGTACTGGAGCGGCTCTTCGGCATGCACGCCCAGTATGTGCGCGACACGTTCCTCATTCAGAAGGCCTACGGGTTGTACGGCCTGAAGTCGGAATATGACACCCAGCGCAAGGTGGCAGCCCACTTCGAGGGGCAAGGCGACGAGAACAGTCTCTGGATCCGCGACGGCCTGCTGCGTCTCATTGCCAACGTCCTGTTTGTGGAAGATCCCCGCCAGCCGAAGATGTACCACCCCCGCATCATGGCCTTCCAGGAACCTGTCTTCGAGGCGCTCAGCAGCGACGAGAAAGAGGCATATATGAGAATCTACAACAACTTCTTCTACTATCGCCACTCCATGTTCTGGGGCGACGGAGCCATGCACCGGCTGGGCGACACACTCAGCGACTGCCGCATGCTGGTCTGTGCCGAAGACCTCGGCATGCTGCCCGACTGCGTGGAACCAGTGCTCGACGCTATGCGCATCCTGACACTCGAGATACAGACCATGCCCAAGCAGACTGGCTATGAATTCAGCCACCTCGATGGCTATCCCTACCGGTCGGTCGCTACGTTCGCCACACATGATATGTCACCTCTCAGGTTGTGGTGGGAGGAAAGTCCCGAGCGTACCCAGCGCTACTACGTCACCATGCTCCAGAAGCAGGGACGTGCCCCCGAACACCTGCCTGCCCATCTGGCCGAGGAAATCATTGCCCGCCACCTCTACTGTCCCTCGATGCTCTGCCTGCTGTCGCTTCAGGACTGGCTGGCTATGGACGGCGAGCTGCGGCGGAAGAATCCCCGCGAGGAGCGCATCAACGTGCCCAGCGATGCCTACAACCGCTGGCAGTGGCGCATGCACCTCACCATCGAACAGCTGCTGCAAGCTTCGAAATATAATAACAAGGTGCGCACAATGGTCACCCGTAGCAAACGATGAAGTTATACACGACTTATATTTTCGACCTCGACGGCACACTTCTCGACACCCTTGGCGATCTGGCAGCGTCAGTCAATGCCGCCCTGCGCACTTACCATCTGCCTGAGCATACCGTCGATGAGGTGCGTATGATGGTGGGCAACGGTGTCCGCCTGCTCATGGAGCGGGCGGTGCCCGATGGTAACGGCAATCCGCTGTTTGAAGAGGTGTTTGCTGCTTTCCGGCGTCATTACATGGAACACGCCCTTGATACGACGCGCCCGTATGACGGCATCCAGGAGACACTGGCGGCACTGAAACGACGCGGCTGCCGCACTGCGGTGGTCAGCAACAAGTTCGATGCTGCCACCAAAGAACTCTGCCGCCACTTCTTCAGCGACACTATTGACGTGGCCATAGGCGAAAACGAGGCTGCGGGCATACGGAAGAAGCCTATGCCAGACACCGTCATAGAGGCTCTGCGCCAACTCGGCACGGGCAGCGATGATGCCGTCTATGTGGGTGATAGCGATGTCGATATAGCCACCGCCCGCAACAGCGGGCTGCCCTGCATCAGTGTGCTCTGGGGGTTCCGTGACCGTTCATTCCTGCAGGCCCACGGTGGCACCTGCTTTGTCAGTCACCCTTCGGAGCTGCTGTCCTCTATGTAGTCAGGAGCCGGCAGGGGGTGCTTTACGTCCTCCTTGATGCCGAGCCGCTTCATTTCATTGGCTTTCTGCAGGATGCCCCGGGTGCCATCGACAGACTTCTGCATGTCGGCGAAGTCGGTGCCCAGCGTGTCAATGTCACGCCCAATCTTTGACATACGCTCTGCAAAAAGGCCGATGCGTGACACCAGTTGTTCGGCCAGTCCCACAATCTTCTTCTGGTTCTCGGTCTGGTTGTGCTGTCGCCAGGCTATCTGAATCATGCGTAGGATGGCAAACAGGTTCTGGGTGCTGGAAATAAAGACCTTCTTCTCGAAAGCGTCTGCCCATAGTTTCGGGTCACGGCTCAGTGCGGCCTGCAGTGCGGCCTCATTAGGCACGTACATGATGACGAAGTCGATGGCCGTGCGGGGCGGCTGGATATATCGGCTGTAGTCCTTGTTGGCCAGTTCCTTGAAATGTGAGCGCAGACTCTGCACATGACGGTCGAGCATCTGCTGACGGACGGTCTCTGATGGTTCGTTGACAAAGTCGTAGTAGGCTTTGATGCTGACTTTTGCATCGATGATGACATCCTGCTGGCCGGGATAGTGGAGTACGACGTCGGGACGCATGGCGCGGCCGGTGTCCTCGTTGCGGACGATGAATCCGTCCCGGTCGGTGATGGAGTCCTGTATGTCGTAGTCGAGTCCGCGCTTGAAACCCTGGGAGTCGAGCAGTTCCTGTAGCACCAGCTCGCCCCAGTCACCTGCCTGCTTCGAGTCACCCCGCAGGGCGTTGGTCAGCCGGGTGGCGGTCTTGTCCATCCGCTCAGCCTGTTCGCCCACTTGTCGCAGCCGCTCGGTCAGCGAGGCTGCAGTCTTGGCTGCCTCGCGGTCGCTCTCCATGATGGCTTTCTGCAGTTCGGCAAAGCTGTCGCCAAGGGGTTTGGTGATGTGCTCCATAGCTTCGCGGTTCTGTGTGCGCAGCTGGTCGCTGGTTTTCGACAGAATGGTGGTGGCCAGGTTCTGGAACTGTTCGCGGACGACGTTCAGCTGCTGCTGGAACTGTTCGCTGCGCAACTTGGTTTCGGCCTCGTTCCGCTCCTTCATCAGTTCAATCTCGTTGGCCAACGATGTGCAGGTGGCTGTCAGGTGGCGGTTCTCGGCCTGCAACTGTGCCACCTGTTCGTTTCTGGCATCCAGGTCTATGGACTTCAGCTTCAGCGATGTGGCGTTGGCTTCGGCTGACACGCGCAGTGCGGTATAGCGGCGGTTTGCCACGAGATAGGCAGCTACCACTCCTACTGCCATTCCCGCTATGATATACAAGAGGATCTCAAGCATTGTTCTTATCTGATTGTTGTTCGTTGCCTGCAAAGGTACGAAAAAAAATGGAACTACTGTTGGATGATTGATATTTATTTCGTACCTTTGCACGGTTATGAAGAAAATTATACTCATCACAGGCGGACAACGGTCGGGCAAAAGCGTGCAGGCCGAGCGGTTGGCACTGAGCCTGACAGACCGGCCGGTATATATGGCTACGGCCCGCGTCTGGGATGACGAGTTCCGGGAAAGGGTGCGTCGCCATCAGGAGCGCCGCGGACCCCAATGGACGAACATCGAGGAGGAGCGTTGCCTGAGCCGTCACGATGTGTCGGGACGTGTTGTGGTCATCGACTGTGTGACCTTGTGGCTGACGAACTACTTCTTCGACAATCCAGACACTGACAGCACGCTGGAAGCCGTGAAGGCCGAGTTTGACCGTTTCACGGCTCAGGATGCCACGTTCATCTTTGTCACCAACGAGATAGGCTCGGGCGGTGTCAGCGACAATGCCCTGCAGCGACGGTTTACCGACTTGGAGGGCTGGATGAATCAGTATATCGCCACGCGGGCTGACGAAGTGACGCTCATGGTATCGGGTATAGCAGTAAAAATCAAGTAAATGAGGACTTTCAGCATACAACCCGTTGACAGGGCCTTGGAGCCTGACATCCAACAGAAGATAGACAACCTGAACAAGCCGAAAGGCTCGCTCGGGCGGTTAGAGGAACTGGCCCTGCAGGTGTGTCTCATCCAGCAGACACTCCATCCAAGCCTTGCCTGTCCGTGTCACCTGCTGCTTGGCGGCGACCACGGTATTGAGCGCGAGGGCGTGAGCGTGTCACCGCGTGAAGTGACCTGGCAGCAAATGGTGAACTTCACCCGTGGTGGCGGCGGCGTCAACATGTTCTGCAGGCAGCACGGTTTCAAGTTGCGCATCGTTGATGTCGGCGTTGACCACGACCTGAGTGGCGTAGCAGGCATTATCGACCGTAAGGTGGGGTGGGGGACAAACAACTTCCTCTACGGGCCGGCTATGTCCGAGGCCGAGTTTGATGCGGCTCTGCAGGTGGGCGTTGACATGATTGATGACTGTCACGCCGAGGGTTGCCGAATTGTGAACATTGGCGAAATGGGCATTGGCAACACATCGCCGTCAAGCATCTGGATGCACCTGTTCTGTGACATACCGCTGGCCGAGTGTATCGGTGCCGGCGCAGGGCTGGACGACAAGGGCATCAGCCATAAGTACGAGGTGTTGCGGTCGGCTGTTGACAACTTCCTACAGTCTTCAGACCGTCATCCGCTGTCCGTCATCCGCCATTTCGGCGGCTTTGAGATGGTGTCGGCCATCGGGGCTATGCTCAGGGCTGCCGAGCTGAACCTTGTCATCTTGATTGACGGTTTCATTATGACCGCCTGTGCCCTGGCGGCCACGCAGCTCTTTCCTACAGTACAGGACTATATGATATTCACGCACTGCGGCGACGAGAGCGGCCACCGCCGCATGCTCGATGCGCTCGGCGCCCGACCCTTGCTCAGTCTCGGTCTGCGCTTAGGCGAGGGGACGGGAGCCTTGTGTGCCTTCCCCATTGTTGACAGTGCCGTCCGTATGATTAACGAAATGAACAACTTCAAAGATGCAGAAATCACTAAATACTTTTAGATGGTACGACAACCTCTGGGCAGCGTTCATCTTCTTCACGCGACTCCCTGCATGGCGGTTGTACCAGCCTCCCCGTTCGTCATACGCTGCCGTCGTGGAGTGGTGGCCCCTCGTGGGCTGGCTTACGGGCGGGGCTTTGGCATCGGTCGTCTATTTCGGCAGCATGGTCATGCCGTCCGCTGTTGCGCTGCTGCTGGCTATTGCCGTCCGACTGCTGATGACTGGAGCCTTGCATGAGGACGGGCTGGCCGACTTCTTCGACGGCTTCGGGGGCGGAGGCACCGACCGCGAGCGCATCCTCACCATTATGAAGGATTCGCACATCGGCACCTACGGTGTCATTGGCCTGCTGCTCTATTTGGGTCTGCTTTACGTCACGCTGCTGACACTGCCCAGCCAGGTGGCTGCATTGGCCATACTGGCCGCCGACCCCTTTGCCAAGATGGTGACATCGCAGCTCATCCTGATGATGCCATACGCACGCACGGCTGAGACGGCTAAGAACAAGACCGTCTATCGTAAACCCTCGGTAGCGGCAGGCGTGTCGCTCGCCGTCCAGGGCTTGCTGCCTATGGCCCTGTTCCTGTGGCTGATGCGCAGTCAGGTGGAGTGGTCTGCTGTCATCTTCGTGCCCTGTCTCGTGATGTACTTCCTCTACCGGCTCATCTGGAGCCGCCTCCGTGGCTATACTGGCGACTGCTGCGGAGCCGTCTGCCTGTTAGTCGAACTGTCGTTTTACCTTAGCCTGTTGGTCAATTATGGAAGTGGTCTTGATTAGGCATACCAGTGTGGACGTTCCCAGGGGGACGTGCTACGGCCAGACCGATGTACCTCTGGCAGCTACGTTCGAGCAGGAGGCAGCCCGGACAAGGGAGCGGCTGGCCCGCTACGGGACTTTCGACCACGTATTCAGCTCACCCCTGTCGCGGGCGTTGAAACTGGCCCGATTCTGCGGCTACCCGCATCCTACGCTCGACAACCGCTTGAAGGAGCTGTCAATGGGCGACTGGGAGATGCAGCGCTATGACGACATCAAGGACCCGTATATCGACGAGTGGTATAAAGACTACCTGCACCTGCCCACACCCAACGGCGAGAGCTTCCCCGACCAGGTGGCGCGTGTCAGCAGCTTCCTGGACGAACTGAAGTCTCAGCCCTACCGGCGCGTGGCTGTCTTCGCCCACGGCGGCGTCTTGGCATCGGCTGGCATCTACGGCGGACTGTACTCCTTTGCGAGGGCCTGGGACCATCTGACACCCTACGGCGGCATCATCAGCATAACGATATGAACACCGTCCGTCGCACAGTTTAGACAAAAAATCCAGCTTTTTCTTTGTAGGTTGCAATTTATTTGCTACCTTTGCGCCACGATAACAGAGATATGACACAGAAAATTATAATATTAGATTTCGGCTCACAGACGACCCAACTCATTGGTCGCCGGGTGCGCGAGTTAGACACCTTCTGCGAGATAATGCCCTACAACAAGTTCCCCGTTGACGACCCTTCGGTGATAGGCGTTATCCTGAGTGGCTCACCCTATTCGGTACACGACCCTGAGGCATTCCGTGTTGACCTCAGCCAGTTTGTCGGGCGTGTCCCCGTTCTGGGCATCTGCTATGGGGCGCAGTTCATCTCACACACCCTTGGAGGCAAGGTCGAGAAGGCCGACAGCCGCGAATATGGCCGTGCCAACCTGACGATGGTCGATACGTCCAACCCGCTCTTCAAGGACTTTGAGCAGCACTCACAGGTGTGGATGAGTCATGGCGACACCATCACCGCCATACCCGACGGCTTCGAAACGATAGCATCAACTAAAGATGTGAAGCAGGCTGGCTATTGGTCTCCCTCTCCCCTTGGTGAGGGGCAAGGTCAGGCTCCTGTCTTTGCCGTACAGTTCCACCCCGAAGTGTTCCACACGCTGCAGGGTACACAACTGCTGAAGAACTTCGTGGTTGATATCTGCGGCTCGCGTCAGGAGTGGAGCGCCGCCTCGTTCGTCGATTCCACCGTTGCTGAACTGAAGGAGCAGTTGGGCAATGACCGCGTTATTCTGGGACTCTCAGGCGGTGTTGACTCCAGCGTTGCTGCCGTCTTGCTGAACCGTGCCATCGGCAATCGCCTGACCTGTATCTTCGTCGATCACGGCATGTTGCGCAAGAACGAGTTCCGTCAGGTGATGGATGACTACCGTGTGCTGGGCTTGAATGTCATCGGTGTCGATGCCTCTGAAAAGTTCTTTGCCGACCTCGCTGGCGTCACCGACCCCGAGCAGAAGCGCAAAATCATCGGTCGCGACTTCGTGGAGGTGTTCAACGCCGAAGCCAAGAAAATCATCTCCGAAACTAATGAAGCCCCCTCGGAGGCAGTTGGTGGGGCTTGTCGTTGGCTCGCACAGGGTACCATCTACCCCGACCGCATCGAGTCGCTCAACATCACGGGCAAGGTCATCAAGAGCCACCACAATGTCGGCGGACTGCCCAAGGAGATGAACCTACAGCTCTGTGAGCCGCTGAAATGGCTGTTCAAGGATGAAGTGCGTCGTGTGGGGCGTCAGCTCGGCATGCCCGAACACCTCATAACGCGTCATCCCTTCCCAGGTCCTGGACTGGCTGTACGCATACTGGGCGACATCACCCCCGAGAAGGTACGCGTCCTGCAGGATGCCGACGACATCTATATCCGTGGATTACGTGAGTACAAAGTGAAACTCAGTGGCGAAGAGGCCCGCAAAGTGTTGGCTGCAGGTGTTCCTGCCGAGATGACCGACGGCGAGATAGAGGTCTCACTTTACGACCAGATATGGCAGGCCGGAGCCATCCTGCTCAGTACCGTCCGCTCGGTGGGCGTGATGGGCGACGAGCGCACCTACGAGCACCCCGTGGCCCTGCGTGCCGTCACCTCGTCAGATGCTATGACCGCAGACTGGGCCCATCTGCCCTACGACTTCCTGGCCAAGGTGTCGAACGAGATCATCAACAAGGTTCGCGGCGTCAACCGCGTCTGCTACGACATCTCCTCCAAACCACCCGCAACCATCGAGTGGGAGTAATTCGGTATCCCTTTGATTTCTGGGAAAAGTATTTTCAATTCACAGTAAATCAGTATTTTAGACCACTACTTTGTATAACTGTTTAGTTTTCAAAGTGGTGGTTTTTCTGTACAAGCATCTTCTATCGTCGCCGAGCGGCCTTTATTTTTGGCCGAACAGCTATAATTCTCCAAAATCCGTTACTCGTTACAAGCTTTTTTTGTACCTTTGCAGCACAAACTAAGTACATACATTTACATTGATGAAAAGAACTATTACACTATTGCTGGCTGTCCTATTGCTGGCAGTCAGTACTACCGCCCAGAAACCTTGGGACAACGGAAAACTCAAGGTATCAGAGAACCAGAGGTTCCTTCAGTTCGAGAACGGCATGCCCTTCTTCTGGATGGGTGAGACAGCATGGCTTATGCCTGAGCGACTGAATCGCGACGAGGTGGCCTATTATCTGAAGACGTGTCGCGAGGCAGGCTATAACATGGCTCAGATACAAGTCCTCAACGGTGTGCCTGCCTACAATGTCTATGGCACACCCTCACATGACAAACAGGGTAAGCTACTCACTTCTGGGGCTTACACCTACTGGGACCACATGGACTATATCATCGATACAGCAGCCCAGAACGGTATCTATATCGGTATGGTGTGTATCTGGGGCGGACTGGTTAAGGCCGGCAAACTCAGCGTGGAGCAGGCCAAGACCTACGGTGCGTTTCTTGCCAACCGTTATAAAAACCATCCGAACATAGTATGGATCATCGGTGGCGACATTCAAGGAAACATCAAACCTGAGGTATGGGAGACTCTGGCCACAACCATCAAGTCAATTGACAAGAACCACCTGATGACCTATCACCCACGTGGACGCCACACCTCTGCCCAATGGTGGAGCAAGGCCAAGTGGATAGACTTCCACGCCTTCCAGAGTGGGCATCGCCGCTACGGGCAACGTATGGGCAACAAAGACTACCCCATCCCTGATAATACGGAGGAAGACAATTGGATGTACGTGGACTCGACCTGGGCTTACAAACCCATCAAGCCCGTCATTGACGATGAGCCAATCTATGAGGAGATACCTCAGGGATTGCACGATGCTGACGAACCTTTCTGGAAAGCCTGTGACGTGCGTCGCTATGCCTACTGGAGCGTATTTGCCGGTAGTTGCGGACACACCTACGGCCATAATGCCATCATGCAGTTCTATCGCGACGGCTATGCCCCTGCCTATCATAACAAGAAAACGTGGACGGAAGCCCTCTATGATCCCGGCTTCAACCAGATGAAGTATTTGAAGAACCTGATGCTCTCACTTCCTTACTTCGAGCGCATACCCGATCAGAGCATCGTACTTGACAACGGCACGCAGTATGACCGTCTGGCTGCCACCCGAGGCAACGACTATCTGCTGGTTTACAACTACACCAGTCGCGATATGAGGATTGACTTCCGCAAGATCTCCGGCGAGAAGAAGAAGGTATGGTGGATGAACGCCGGCACAGGCAAGCTCACTTGGTTGGGCGAGTACGACAACAAGGTGTTGACTTTCCGTCCTCATAAGGTTGGGCCTGGTGTCAATGACGGCGTGCTCATCGCTATCGATTCATCAAAAAGCTACCTATCGAAAGAACAGCAACAGATTGACTCTGCGCCCATCAATGGACCTGTGATAGACCGAAACGAATAAACGTTTATTATATGGACAGAACGCTATACATCATCCCGAGGCTGTTGACTGCGGCTAATCATCGCGTGAGATAGAGCTTTTACTCTTTCCTCAGAATTTTGTAACTTTGTACCGTCAAGTAGAAAAACGATGCGTCAATGGAACTGAACGAACTAATCAACATGGTGAACGATGCAGTGTGGGGCTATGTGCTGATATTCCTTTTGGTGGGCTGTGGCCTGTGGTTTACATGGCGCACCCGCTTTGTGCAGTTCCGCATGGTGGGCGAGATGCTGAGGTTGCTCACCGACTCGGCCGTTGTCACCGTGGAGTCGCAGGTCAAGGAACCAGGGAAGCCGCAGAAGCACATCTCGTCATTCCAGGCATTTGCCGTCAGCGTAGCCACTCGTGTGGGCACTGGCAATCTGGCAGGCGTGGCTTCGGCCATTGCCATCGGCGGACCTGGAGCCGTGTTCTGGATGTGGGTCATCGCCATCGTGGGCTCGGCTACGGCCTTCGTGGAGTCCACACTGGCCCAGCTGTTCAAGCAGAAACACCAGGACTCGTTCATAGGCGGTCCTGCCTACTACATTCAGCATGGCCTGCATCTGCGGTGGATGGCCGTCACGTTTGCCATACTCATCACGCTGCAGTTTGGCCTCTCCAACAACTCCATCCAGGCCAACACCATTTGCGGAGCCATGCAGGAAGCCTTCGGATGGTCGCCCGTCTGGGTGGGTGTCGTGTTGGCGGCACTTGGCTTGTTTATCGTGTTTGGCGGCATCCAGCGCATCGCCCATGTCAGCTCCGTCTTGGTGCCAGTCATGGCTATTGGCTATGTGGTGCTGGCCGTCGTGGTGATAGCAATGAACGTAGAGCATATTCCGCATGTGTTCAAGGTGATAGTGCTTGACGCCTTTGGCATAGAACAAGTGGCAGGTGGCGGACTTGGAACCACCATTATGTATGGTGTGAAGCGAGGTCTTTTCTCTAACGAGGCAGGCGAGGGTAGTGCGCCCAACGTAGCTGCAACGGCAGCCGTGAGCCATCCCGTCAAGCAGGGACTCATCCAGGCATTGGGTGTCTTCACCGACACACTGCTCGTCTGTTCGTGTACCGCCTTCATCATCCTCATCAGCGGACTCTACAACGTGCCCGAGCTCAATGGCATCGCCCTCACACAGTCGGCCCTGCAGTCGGAGGTGGGGGCCATAGGCCCTGTGTTCCTGGCCGTGGCCATCTTCCTCTTTGCTTTCTCCAGCATCATCGGCAACTACTATTACGGCGAAGCCAACATCCGCTTCATTACGCCCAACCCCGTGGTGATGACCGTCTATCGCATTTGTTCGGCGGGCGTCATGGTCATCTTCGGTGCCCTCGCCAGCTTCGAGCTGGTGTGGAACATCGTCGATTTCTTCATGGCTTTCCTGACAGCCTGCAATCTGGTGGCTATCATACTGTTAGGCCGCTATGCATTCCGTCTGCTCGACGACTACCGCCAGCAGAAGCGCAAGGGCATCAGGGAACCTGTCTTCCACCGTAGTCAGCTGCCCGAACTGGAAAACGAACTGGAGTGCTGGGAATAATAAAGATTGCCCCTCCAATGGTTTTCCAATGGAGGGGCGTCTATAGGGTGGGGTAATATGCTTATTCAATGACGACGGTAGTCCAGCCGTGCTTGTCCTCAATCTCGCCGTACTGGATACCGCGGAGCGTATCGAACAGTTTCTTTGACATGGGACCGGGCTTGTCGCCGAATGAGTAGCGCTTACCGGTGTCGAGGTCGTCAATATAGCTGATGGGGCTGATGACGGCAGCCGTGCCGCAGGCTCCTGCCTCCTCAAAAGTCTCCAGCTCCTCTTCGGGAATGGGGCGGCGCTCCACCTTCATGCCTAAGTCCTCAGCCACCTGCATCAGCGACTTGTTAGTGATGCTGGGCAGGATAGAGGTTGACTTCGGGGTGATGTATGTGTTGTCCTTGATGCCGAAGAAGTTGGCGGCACCACACTCGTCTATGTATTTCTTCTCCTTGGCGTCAAGATAGAACTCGCAGGCGTAGCCCTTCTCGTGGGCCAGATTGTTGGCAAACAAAGAGGCTGCGTAGTTGCCGCCCACCTTGTACTTACCGGTACCCAGAGGAGCCGAACGGTCGTAGTCGCGGATAATCACGTATGGATTGGCGGCAAAGCCACCCTTGAAGTACGGGCCTACGGGGGTGACGAAGATCAGGAAACAGTACTCCTTGGCGGGATGCACGCCTACCTGGGCGCTCGTTCCAATCAGCAATGGGCGGATATAGAGCGTAGCACCGCTCTCGTAGGTGGGAATCCACTCCTGGTTGAGGCGCACCACCTTCTTCACCATCTCGGTGAACAGCTCTGTTGAGACCTCGGGCATCATGATGCCGCGGCAGGTTGATTGCAGACGGGCTGCATTCTCATCGACGCGGAAAATGCGCACCTTGCCGTCAGGACAGCGATAGGCCTTCAGACCCTCGAAAGCCTCCTGACCGTAGTGCAGGCATGTAGCAGCCATGTGCAGGTTCAGATACTCGTCGGAGCAGACCTCAATCTCGCCCCATTTGCCGTCGCGATAGTAGCAACGCACGTTGTAGTCGGTCTTCATGTAACCGAAGGACAAACTTGCCCAATCTAAATTCTTCATATTCTCAAGTTGTTATAGGTTCTTCTGATTCAACGCGCAAAAGTAGGTATATTTACGGAAAAAACCAAATTTTCGTTCTTAAACTTTCTTTTTTTGCCTCTTTTTTTGCCTGCATGACAGAAATTCAATAAATTTGCAGATGAAACCTACAAACTATGAAATGACAGACGACACCGTAACACAGGAGAAATGGCAATGGCAGGAACCGGGTACAGCGTGGAAGGGTGCCGCTCTGTATCATGTCACTCTGACTGTTCCCGACAGTCGGTCTGTGTTGGGCAAAATTATTACCCCTGAAGGCGACCCAGCCAAAGCCTGCGTGGTGCGTACGCCTCTGGGCGATGCGGTCGTGGACTGCCTGATGAGCATACCACAGCATCATCCTGAGGTGCAGGTACTGCATTTCTGTCTGATGCCCGACCATCTGCATGCTGTGTTGTATGTACGTCGTTTCATGACCAGGGGTGTCGGGACGTTGGTGAGGGGCTTCTGGCAGGCTGTCAAGAAGCTGGGGCGTGCTTGTTCGGCTTCTCCTATGGTCTCTTCTTTTATGAGCCCGAATGGTATTCGGGAAAAGCTCAAAGAAGAGAGCAGACAGTTACAGGACTTTGCTGCCACACTACGCGGGAGAATGGGTGACGAGAGCTATTACCGTCTTCTGCCTCTCTTTACCGAGATGCCATTCATCCGTCCGATGTCTCGTTACTCGCAGCTGCCCAACACCATCCGTTATATCGACATGAATCCCCAGCGTTTGGCCACAAAGCGTCTAAAGCCCAGTTTCTTCCGTGTACAGAAAGACGTTGTCATCGGTAGCCGCAGCTACGACGGTGTAGGCAATGTTGCTTTGTTGATGGAGGAACGACGCCACTGTGCATGTGCGGCACATCATGGTGGAGCAGGCTGCGTATGGAGACACAGCGCCGTTGCGCAACTACAAAAACTCCTGTGTATTGATGGCACGCAAAGGGACGGTGATGGTGTCGCCGTTTATCTCGCCAGATGAGAAGCTGGTGATGCAGGTGCTGCTGCAAGAGAAACGTCCGTTCATCCTGCTGACTGACAACGGCTTCCGTGACTACTACAAGCCTGCAGATTCTCTTTTCGACGCATGTGAACAGGGGAATCTGCTTATCCTCAGTCCCTGGCCGCATGATGACAAAAAACGCCACATCAGTCGTGCTGACTGTGTTGCTCTCAATACAATGGCTGAAGAGATCTGCATGTGTCTTTGTGACACAAGCGCAAATATCCCGTCAGCGACCTGACCGATGAGAAGAACTGATATCGTGAAAGAAGTAAACAAAGTTAAATTCGGAGCAAATCATGATAACTCTCAAGAAAAAGCAGTAATTTTGTAGCCACTACATACTGATAATGTTAAAAAACTGTGCCCCTCGTGCCCCTTTTCGACTTAATAATCTGTCTTACAAATAGTTGGCAGGGGCACAGTAGGCCGAAAACCGTGCCCCTAGGGTGCCCCTGCCGTGCCCCTGAAATACTCCCTCTCCAAGTCGTAAAAACAGTCGTCTGAAGGGGCTGTGGTGGGGTCTGTATCTTCTTCAATGACAAAATATTACAGACCCCACCCCGTCCTTCGGACACCCCTCCCCTTTATGGGGAGGGGAGTGCCATGCGGCTTGTTCGATGGTGGCCCCTGAAGTAGTCCATTTCCAAGTGTTCGATGGTGGCCCCTGAAGTAGTCCATTTCCAAGTGCTAAAACGGCCGTATGAAGGGGGCGGACGTGCCGGATAGAGATCACAGGCTGGCTGCGTTGGAGGGAGAAATAGGCGCTTTGCAACCGTTTGCGTAGGCGCAAACGACCTTTCGCGTAGGCGCAAACGACCGTGCGCGTAGGCGCAAAAGGAATAGACCTAAATTTTCAAGCTATTTCTCAGGGGCACCCTAGGGGCACGGTAGGGGCACGGTTTTTGGCCTACTGTGCCCCTGTCAACAAGCTATTAATCAGATATTTAAGTCGAAAAGGGGCACGAGGGGCACGGTTTTTATTTGTTTCATGTATATATAATCGCTTCGTTTGTGCGAATCATGATGGCAGTGACGGGCATGTTTTTTAGTCTTCGGTCAGGATTTTCTTGATTTCCTCG
Source organism: uncultured Prevotellaceae bacterium (assembly GCA_946186505.1). Classification (GTDB taxonomy): domain Bacteria; phylum Bacteroidota; class Bacteroidia; order Bacteroidales; family Bacteroidaceae; genus Prevotella. The sequence continues at coordinate 91,854 of CAMHNI010000007.1, forward strand.
TCGGTCTTGGTCAGTTTGTCCTTGCAGAGTTTGATGAGCTGCTGGGCGCGTTTGAGCTGTTCGGCCATCTGGTCGATGTCGAGTTCGTCGTTTTCCATGCGGCGGACGATGGTCTGTAGTTCCGCGTAGGCGGCTTCGTATTTCAGTTCTTCTTTCATTTGATGATTGATTTGATGGTTCCTTTTTCCATGACAGTTTCTATCTCGTCGCCCTTGCGCAGTGTTTTCGGGTCGCGCACTGCATGGCCGTCTTTGCGTGTGATGCTGTAACCGCGTTTCAGCAGCAGTTGTGGATCGAGGGCTTTCAACTGTTCAGCCGTCAGTTCCAGTTTGTGGCGTTCGTTGGTCATCCTGCGTTCAGCAATCAAGGGAATTCTCTGTCCGAAGGTGTCGATTCTGCTGCGGTTAATAGTGACTCTCTGTTGTGCCACCGCCAGCAGACGGCTGAACAGTTGGGTGATGCGGGCTTCCTGCTGTGTCCTGACGATGGAGAACAGGCGGGGAATGGCCTGTTGGATGGACAGGAGTTGAGAGCTGAGGGTTGTGAGTTTTTGCTGGGTATAGCGGGCCAGACGGTTCTGGGCATCGTCTATGGCGTCTGACACTTTTTGTGCATGGTCGATGAGAAAGGCGGCGGCCGCCGTCGGTGTCTTGACCCGCAGGTGACTCACCATGTCGAGGATGGACTCATCGCGGTCGTGGCCGATGCCCGTGATGACGGGCAGGGGGAAGTTGGCTACGTTCTCGGCCAGTGCCAGTGTGTCGAAGCCCGACATGTCGCTGGTGGCACCGCCGCCACGGATGATGACGACGCAGTCGAAAGAAGAGGCGAGGGCATAGACGGTGTTCAGCGCCGCGATGACGCTCTGTTCCACACCTTCGCCCTGCATGACGGCAGGGAACAGCCGTGACTGGAACGTGAAGCGTGAGTCTGCCAGCTGGGCAGCAAAGTCGCCATAGCCTGCTGCTGTCTGGCTGCTGATGACGGCGATACGCAGGCAGAACAGAGGCAGGAGTAGTTCACGCTGCAGGTCGAAGACACCTTCCTCCTTCAGTTGACGAATGATTTCCTGTCTGCGCCGTGCCTGGTCGCCGAGGGTGTAGTTAGGGTCGATGTCGGTGACAATCCATGAGAATCCGTAAGCCTCGTGGAACTGGGGATAGACCTTGAGCAACACTTTCATGCCTGCACGGAGCTGCTGGCCGGTGGTGCGTTCGAAGTAAGGCCGTATGAGCATCCATTTTGATGCCCAGCATTTGGCTGAGGCCCGGGCGACGGGCGTGGCTGCACGGTTGTCGCGCTGGATGAGTTCCATGTAGCAGTGTCCGCGGCTTTCGCGGCACTCCGACAGTTCCGCCTCTACCCAGTATTCGTCGGGCATTCCCAACTCAATCACCTCGCGTACCAGCTGGTTGAGTTCGAGCAGCGAGAGCCTGTTATTTCCCATTATCAAATAATTTCCTCTCTTCTTTCAGTTTCCCTACCATGTAAGCCTTCCAGAAATTCGGCTTACCATATCCGAACACGTTGTCGGGGGCATCGTTGTTGTCGGCTGTCTGTCGTATCAGCCTGATGATGTCCGTAGCCGTCTTGCCGGGCAGAGCCTGCCAGAGACAAGCCACCAGTCCGCAGACCACAGGCGTTGAGAACGACGTGCCCATGTCGCGTACCACTGCGCCGCGTCCAGAGATCAGCACCACAGGAGCGCCGATGGCTACCACGTCGGGTTTGACCCGACCGTCTTGTGAAGGTCCTACTGACGAGAACGGTGCGCTCTTGCCCTGGCGGTTGAGGGCACCGATGGTCAGTATGTCGTGTGCATCGGCCGGAACGCAGATTTTCTTCCACGGTGCCATGCCTGAGTTTCCTGCGGAATTGACCAGAATGATACCTTTGCGTGCCAGCATGGAGGCTGAGCGCGAAATCAGCGTTGAATGGCCGTCAAGGTCGCGCAACCGCAGGCTCTTGTGGGGCGGGTCGTACTCGTTGTAGCCCAGGCTGGAGTTGATGATATCTACGCCAGCCGAGTCGGCCAGTTCGGCTGCCATGGCCCAGTAGTCCTCCTCGACGGGTTGTTCCGTATATTGGTCTTCGCAGCGTATCAGCCAGTAGCTGGCTTCGGGGGCTGTTCCTACCAGCACTTCGGGGACGTTGGCCGCCATGGCAGAGAACACGCGTGTGCCGTGGTCGCCCTCGTAGAAAACCTGTTCGTCGGGGTTGGCAGGGTGAGGCAGCTTGGGGTTCTGCCATATCATGTCGCGGAATCCGTCGATCCTGGCCCCATACAGCGCGGGAATACTGTTTGTGTTCTGAAACCCGCCGTCGAGTACGGCTATGACCATTCCCTTTCCGCGCATGCCAATGCCGTGCAGCCTGTGTCCGAGGATGCTCTCTATCTGCTCTTTGCCGCCGCCGTAGCGTTCCTGTTTCACCGAGTCCCACGGGTTGAAGTAGTTGTGGTAACGTTCGCGGAGCAGTTCCTTGTGGTCTATCGAGTCGGGTGAGATCCATACCAGTTCGGCTTTTGTCACGAAGGGCAGTCCGGCAAGCCTCTGCAGGGCCAGCGTATCTTTCGAACAGGTCAGCACGGTGTTGTTCCACCGGCTCGTGCCGACGATGCTGACATCCTGCTGGGCGCGTATGGTTTTCAGGTATTGGGGCGATACGGGCAAGTCGGTCGAGTCAATCTGCAGTCCCTGTCTCCGCCGCCGTTCCACGCTCCGCTGCGAGAGCCACCTTGTGGGGTGGTCCAGATGGTAGGGCGATTCCTGCTTGTCGCGCAGCGTCAGCCTGTACATATACTGTTTGCAGCCAGGGTATTTCACCTTGGCTGTGGCATAGCTTGCAATGGCAAGCAGCAGCAGTACAAGACTTTTTGCAGCGTGTCTCATCCGGGCGTTTAGTGTATGTTGACAGTTGTTTTCACCAGAGCGGCGTCAGCACTGCTGCCACCGATCATCAGTTCGTGTTTGCCAGGCACGACACGCATGGTGTTGCTCTGGGTGTCCCAGCCTTCGAAGCTTTCACGGGGCAGGGCGATGGTGACCGTCTGCTGCTCGCCGGCCTTGAGCTGCACCTGCTGGAAGGCACGGAGTGTCTTCAGAGGTCCTTCTTTGTCGGCGATGCGTCTGATATAGACTTGTACGGTCTCCAGTCCTTCGCATTTGCCGGTATTCTTCACATTGACGCTGAGTTTGCCGTTTTTATAGACGGGTTTGCCATAGGCAAAGGTGGTGTATGACAGACCGTGGCCAAAGGGGAAGAGTGCCTCGCCCTCATAGTAGCGGTAAGTGCGGTTTTTCATCGTGTAGTCTAAGAAGTCAGGCAGTTCGTCAGTGCTCTTGTAGAAGGTGACGGGCAGTTTGCCGCTCGGGCATCTGTCACCGAAGAGAACGTCGGCCAAGGCTCGGCCACCCTGCTCACCGTCGTACCACCACTGGAGGATGGCGTCACAGGTCTCCGTCTCGGGCAGCAGCCCCATTGCACCGCCGGAACAGTTGACGAAGACGACGCGTTTGCCCGCTTCATGGAGCATGCGGAGCACGTCGCGCTGTGCCTGTGGCAGTTCGATGCTGGTGCGGTCGCCACCCTTGAAGCCAGGTTCGCTGACTTTCATCTCCTCGCCTTCGAGACTGGGAGAGATGCCGCCGACGAAGATGACGGTTTTGGCAGTGCCAATCTGTGCCAGCAGTTCCTCTGCCGTAGGACTGACCTTCTTCTGGATGTCAAAGTTCAGGGTGCCGTAGCCGGTCTCCTGTACGTAGTCTATCTGGATGCGGTAGTGCTGTCCGGCCTTGACGGACAATTCTTTCTTGGCTCCCTGTATGCGGTGGCGCACTTTCCAGATGTCAACGATGGTGTCACCATTGACGAGGAGGCGCAGCTTGTCGTCGGCACTGATGTCGAAGATAAGCGTTTCATCTCGTGTGGGAACGAAAGTACCGTCGAGGCGTGCCGAGAAGTTCTCGAGGTTGACACCCGGTGCAAAGACGGTGTTGCCGCCGTTGCTCAGGTGGACGGGCTGTGTCAGGGTGACAGTGGCAGCGGGTGTGCCCTGCATCTCCGTATTATTATAATAGGTGGCTTGCAGACCCTTTGGACCGAGGGGTGAAATGATTTCGCCGAAACGGCTCTCGAACGACTCGTTGCGGGTCAGTCCGCAACCGGGCACGTAGTGCGTCGATAGTCTCTCGCTGATGCCTTCGAGGGCGGTGACAGTCTTGGTGGGATAGCCAGAGTAGTTGCCCCACATCATGACCGAGTCATTGGCATTAGGTCCCATGACAACGACGGACGATGTGGGTGAGAGTGGCAGCACACCGTTCCTGTTCTGCAGCAGAACGATGCTCTTCAGGGCGATGTCATAGGCCAGTTGCTTGTGCGTCGCAGAGGCGACGGCGCTCTCGGGAATCTTTGTCCAGGGATTCAGGTCGTCGGGGTCGAAATCGCCCAGCTGGAACCGGGCTATGAGCAGTCGGCGCAGTGAGCGGTCGATGTCAGCCTCCTTGATGTCGCCCCGGCGGACAGCCTCGGGCAGGTTCTTGTATTCCGAACCGCACTCCACGTCAGTACCTGCCAGTACGGCCTGAGCCGCAGCCTGGGGCTGGTCCTTGGCGGTGTTGTGCCATTTAGGCAGGAAGTCGCGTATGGCACCGCAGTCGCTGGTAATCAGTCCTTGGAATCCCCATTCGTCGCGCAGGATCTGTTGCTCATAGCGCGTCTGCGAACAGCAGGGCTGTCCGTCGATGCGTTGGTAGGCACACATCACTTCGGCCACGTCGCCCTCCTGTACCAGTACCTTGAAGGCCGGCAGGTAAGTCTCCCACAGGTCGCGCTCGGGCAGGTCCTCGATGTTGAAGGTGTGGCGGTTCCACTCCGGTCCGCTGTGTACGGCAAAATGCTTGGCACAGGCCAGCAGCTTGCGGTATCTGCTGATGCCGAGGTCTTCACCGTTGTAGTCCGTGCCTTGTAAACCACGGACGACGGCCGTTCCCATCCTCGATGTCAGGTACGGGTCTTCACCATAGGTCTCCTGTCCGCGTCCCCATCGCGGGTCCCTGAAGATGTTGATGTTGGGCGTCCAGAACGACAGGCTCTGGTAGCGTTTGACGTCGCCAGACCGTTTGGCCTGCTGTGCCTTTACACGGGCCTCGTCGCTGACGGCCGTGAACACCCTGTGCAGCAGTGCGTCATCCCATGAGGCGGCCATAGCCATGGTGATGGGGAAGACGGTGGCATAGCCGTTGCGGCCAACGCCGTGCAAGGCCTCGTTCCACCACTGGAACTGTGGAATGCCGAGACGTGAGATGGCTGGTGAGGAGTCCATCATCAGTTTGACTTTCTCGTCAAGGGTCAGCCGCGTCAGCAGGTCATCGGCCCTCTCCTGGGCCGTTAGCTGCGGATTCTGGTACGGCAGTTGCTGGGCATTGGCCAGCAGGGTACATGTCAGTAGTACAATTGCAATTGACTTTCTCTTCATAAGTTTGTAGTAGTTAGCAGTAGTTTGTGTCTTTATCTTTAGTACTCGAAGGTGCCGAACTCGCTCTTGATGGTCAGCGAGCGGGATCCTTCCTCGATGTGGCCCACCACCTGTGCGTCGATGTTGAACGACTTTGAGACGGCGATGACCTGGTCGGCAACCTCCGGGCGGACGTAGATCTCCATGCGGTGACCCATGTTGAACACCTGGTACATCTCGCGCCAGTCGGTGCCGGAACACTCGTGGATGGCACGGAACAGCGGGGGCACGGCGAACATGTTGTCCTTGACGACGCGGCAGTTGTCGCCGACGAAGTGCAGCACCTTGGTCTGGGCACCGCCCGTGCAGTGGACCATGCCGTGAATCTCGGGTCGCAGGTCGTCAAGCAGCCGCTTGATGACGGGAGCGTAGGTGCGGGTGGGGGAGAGCACGAGCAGACCGGCGTTGACGGGTGAGCCGTCAACCGCATCGGTGAGGCGGTAACGGCCACTATAGACGAGGTCGTCGGGCACGGCATGGTCATAGCTCTCAGGATAGTCTGCGGCCAGGTATTTGGCGAAGACATCGTGGCGTGCCGAAGTCAGTCCGTTCGAGCCCATGCCGCCGTTGTAGCGGTGCTCGTAGGTGGCCTGTCCCGTGCTGGAGAGTCCCACGATGACATCTCCCGGGCGGATATTGGCGTTGTCGATGACATCGCTGCGCTTCATGCGGCAGGTGACTGTGGAATCGACGATGATGGTGCGCACGAGGTCGCCCACATCGGCCGTCTCGCCGCCGGTGGGCCAGATGCCGATACCCATCTCGCGCAGTTCCTGTAGCAGTTCGTCCGTACCATTGATAATGGCCGAGATGACTTCGCCGGGAACGAGCATCTTGTTACGTCCGATGGTTGAGCTGACGAGGATGTTATCGACGGCGCCTACGCAGAGCAGGTCGTCGGTGTTCATGACGATAGCATCCTGTGCAATGCCCTTCCAGACGCTGAGGTCGCCTGTCTCACGCCAGTACATGTAGGCCAGCGACGACTTGGTGCCGGCACCGTCGGCATGCATGATGTTGCAATACTCAGGATCGCCGCCCAGGATATCGGGGATAATCTTGCAGAAAGCCTGCGGATAAAGTCCCTTGTCGATGTTCTTGATAGCGGCGTGTACATCTTCCTTGGCGGCACTCACGCCGCGCATCATATAACGGTTGTCCATAACTTCACACTTATTTCATTTCTCATTTCTCATTCCTCATTTCTCATGCCAGAACTCCCATGACGCAAATGCCTGCAGGAGCAGCATTTCGAGACCGTTCTTGACGTCGGCTCCCCGTTCACGGCCCCGTTTCATGAAAAGCGTCTCGTCAGGGTTATAGATGAGGTCGTAGAGTATGTTGTGGTGGTCCATGGCCTCGTATGGCAGTAGCGGCCACTCCTCGGTGTGGGGGTACATGCCTAAGGGCGTGCAGTTGACGATGACGTTGTACTCCTTGACCACCTCGGGTGTGATGCTCTGGTACTGGATGGTGTCAGGACGCTCGTAACGGCTGACGAACACCGTTTCCAGTCCTAAAGATTTCAGACCGTAGTTGATGGCCTTCGACGCACCGCCGGTGCCGAGTACCAGTGCTTTCTTGTGCCACTTCTTGTCAAGCATCGGCTCAATGCTTTGTGTGAAGCCGATAACGTCGCTGTTGTAACCCTTCAGTTTGGTTTTCCTGCCCTCATGGGTTACGCGTATGACGTTGACGGCCCCGATGGCCTGTGCCTCTGGCGTGATGCTGTCTAAGTATTCCATCACCTTTTCCTTATAGGGTATGGTGACGTTCAGCCCACGCAGGTTGGGGTTGGTGTCAAGGACCTCCTGCAGCTGGTCTATGCTGCGGAGTTCGAAATTCTCATACTTGGCATTGATGCCCTCATCGGCAAACTTCTGGTTGAAGTAACTGATGGAGAACGAGTGTCCTAAGGGGTAGCCAATTAATCCATACTTATCCATTGTGTTCGTGTCTATTTAGTTGCAAAATACATCGTACAGATACCGAAGGTAAGGCGCCTGAAACGTGCCTCGCCGAATCCGGCTTTCTTCATAATACCGACCATCTGCTCGCCTTGCGGAAAGGCTTCGATGGTCTTTGTCAGGTAAGAGTAGGCGCTGCTGTCCTTGCTGATGAGCCGTCCATAGACGGGTAGCACCGTGTGCGAATAGATGTGAAAGAGCTGCTTCATGGGGAACTTCACCGGTGTGGTCAGTTCGACGATGCTTAGGTGACCGCCCTTGCGAAGCACGCGGCACATCTCAGAAAGTCCGCGGTCGAGGTCGGCAAAATTGCGGATGCCGAAGGCCGCTGTCACAGCATCGAACGTCTCGTCCTGATAGCTCAGGTTCAGGCAGTCCTCCTTGGCGAAAGAGATAACAGCTGACAGTCCCGCCTGCTGCACCTTCTGGCGTCCAATCTCCATCATGCCTTCGCTGATGTCGGCTCCCACAATCCGTTCGGGCTTCAGCATCTGGGCGGCAAGGATGGCAAAGTCACCCGTTCCCGTAGCGATGTCGAGCATCGCCTTCGGGCTGTAGGGTGCCAGCTGGCCGATAGCCTTGCGGCGCCATCCGCGGTCGATGTCCCACGACAGGCGGTGGTTCAGACGGTCGTAGGTAGGGGCGATGTTGTCGAACATCTGCTCCACCTGACTGGCTTTTTCGCCGTCGTTGTAGGGTTTGATCTGCTCTTGCTTGTAGCTCATGGGGCTGATGGGTACTGTCTTATCTGGCTTTCAGCCACTCGGTGACGTTGCGCTCGATGCGGGCGGCAATGTCACCTTCCTCTGTTGCTTTGTCGAAGCGCTCGCCGACGATGTGCTCGTACAGCTCGATATAGCGGTCACTGACGCTCTCGGCATAATCGTCGGTAATCTCGGGCATCACCTGTCCTGGCTCGTTCATGAAGTCGTGCTCGATGAGCCACTGGCGCACGAACTCCTTCGAGAGCTGACGCTGCGGCTCGCCCTTGGCCAGCTTCTCCTCGTAGCCGTCAGCATAGAAGTAGCGGCTGGAGTCGGGCGTGTGGATCTCGTCGATGAGGATGACCTTGCCGTCGCGCTTGCCGAACTCATATTTTGTATCCACCAGGATAAGGCCACGCTTGGCGGCAATCTCCTGACCACGAGCGAAGATTTTGCGTGTGTAGTCCTCCATCACGGCGTAGTCTTCAGCCGATACCAGTCCCTGCGCGATGATTTCCTCACGTGAGATGTTCATGTCGTGACCCTCGTCGGCCTTGGTCGTCGGCGTGATGATAGGCTCGGGGAACCGCTCGTTCTCCTTCATGCCGTCGGGCAGGCGTACGCCACACAGCTCACGGCAACCGTTCTTGTACTCGCGCCAAGCCGAGCCGGTCAGGATGCTGCGGATAATCATCTCCACGCGAAAGCCCTCGCACTTCAGTCCGACGGTCACCATCGGGTCGGGCGTTGCCAGCTTCCAGTTGGGGCAGATGTCGGTGGTGGCATCCAGGAACTTCGCGGCTATCTGGTTCAGCACCTGGCCCTTGAAGGGAATGCCCTTGGGCAGCACCACGTCGAACGCCGAGATGCGGTCGGTGGCGACCATCACCAGCAGGTCATCATTAATGTCATACACGTCACGGACCTTGCCGTGATAAACGCTCTGTTGTCCATCAAAGTGGAACTCTGTCTTTGTTAATGCTTTTGCCATTATATTTACTGATTACGATATACTACTAATTTCCGGATTCTCACCCTTCGTTTCCTTGTCGAAGGCTTCGTATGCGTTGACGATGCGTGTCACTAATTTATGGCGCACGATGTCGCGGCGGTCCAGGTTGACCACGCCGATGCCCTCTACATTATTTAATATATGCAGTGCCTCAATGAGTCCGCTCTTCTGCGTGCGGGGCAGGTCTATCTGCGTCATATCGCCGGTGATAATCATCTTTGTGTTCCAGCCCATGCGGGTGAGGAACATCCGGATCTGGGCAGGGGTAGTGTTCTGGGCCTCGTCAAGGATGACCACGGCGTCGGAGAGCGTGCGGCCACGCATGAAGGCCAGCGGTGCTATCTGGATGATGTGCTTCTCCATCATGTCCTGCAGCTTCACCTGCGGCAGCATGTCCTCAAGGGCATCGTAGAGCGGTTGCAGGTAGGGGTCTATCTTGTCCTTCATGTCGCCCGGCAGGAAGCCTAATTTCTCGCCGGCCTCCACGGCGGGGCGGCTCAGGATAATCTTCTTGGCCGACTTTTCCTTCAGTGCCTTGACGGCCAGGGCTATCGACAGGTAGGTCTTGCCGGTGCCTGCAGGTCCAACGGCAAACACCATGTCATTCTCCTTATAAGCCTCTATCAGCCGCTGCTGATTCGCCGAGCGCGCCTTGATAGGGCGGCCCGACATGCTATAGACAACCACGTCGTCGGGCACGTCCTTCGGTCGCCCACCCTTGACGATGTCGAGTATGTCTTCATCACGTAACGAGTTGAACTTCAGTATATGTCTGCGTATTTGTTCGATATTCTCTTCAAACGCAGCCATCTGCTCCTCATCACCCAACACGCGGATGACGTTATCGCGAGCCACGATGCGCAACTTCGGGAACAGCGACCTTATTATCTGCAGGTGGCTGTTGCCTACGCCGTAGAACATCACGGTGTCTATATCCTCAAGTACAATATGCTTCTCTATCAACCTGTCAACAGTTTTTTGAATTCAGAGCGCAAAGTTACGCAAAAATTCGCTAACCGCCGCACGTTTTTCGGATTATTTTGCGGAAATGCTTGTCGGTTTCCGATTTTGTTTGTAACTTTGCTCCCTGATATGAGAATGAACACAGGAAAAAATACGCCGGGAGACTACACTCACTACACTGTGAAGGAGCGAACCCCGCTATTGGAGTGGCTGCTCGCCAACGTGTCTGGCAGCCGCTCGAAAATCAAATCCACCCTTCAGGGGCGTGGTATCAAGGTTGACGGCAAGACCATCTCGCAGTATGACTTCATGCTGGAGCCGGGCATGAAGGTGGCTGTGTCGAACACCAAGCGCAACCAGCAGGGTTTCAAGAGCCGCTATGTCAAGATAGTCTATGAGGACCGCTGGCTCATCGTCGTCGAGAAGGCCGTCGGCATCCTTTCCATGGCTGCCGGACACTCTACGCTGAACGTCAAGGCCGTGCTAGACGACTACTTCAAGAAGAGCCGTCAGAAGTGTACGGCACACGTCGTCCACCGCCTGGACCGTGACACCAGCGGGCTGATGGTCTATGCCAAGGATATGGAGACGGAGCAGGTGCTGGAGCACAACTGGCACGACATCGTCTATGACCGCCGCTACGTGGCTGTCTGCTCAGGCGAGATCGTGGAGGATGAAGGCACCGTGGCTAACTGGCTGAAGGACAACAAGGCATACGTCACCTATTCATCGCCTACGGACAACGGCGGCAAGTACGCTGTGACCCACTGGCACGTGCTGGACCGCACGACAGAGCTGTCACTGGTGGAGTTTAAGCTGGAGACGGGGCGCAAGAACCAGATTCGCGTTCACTCTGCCGACATGGGACACCCTGTCTGTGGCGACGTGAAGTACGGTGACGGTACCGACCCTTTGCACCGCCTGTGCCTTCATGCCTGGCTGCTGTGCTTCACCCATCCCGTGACGGGCCAGCCTATGGAGTTCGAGACCCCCGTTCCCGTGGCGTTCAGGAAATTGTTCAAGTAAGTTTTGTATGGAAAATATCGGTTATTATCTGTTTCTGCTGGCAGCCATCATCGTGGCCTTCCTCATCATCAAGAAGGTGACGACCTGTCTGCTGAAGTCGGTGGTGCTTATCGTGCTGGCCGCCGTGCTGGCCTACGTTTACTTCTTCTACCTCAGATGACCAGCGAGTACCAGGTACGGGTGCTGCCCCACGTGGCAGCCAGTGGCCAGAAACTCAGGGAGTGGCTGGCCGATGAGTACGGCTTTGATGTGCGCACCTGCCAGGGTGTGCGCATCCTGAAGCGCAGCATCGATGCCCGCCAGCGTACCATCTTCGTCAACCTGAAGGTGCGCGTCTATATCAACGAACAGCCTGCTGACGACGAGTATGTGCATATGGACTACGGCGATGTCAGCGACCGTCCCCAGGTCATCGTCGTGGGTGCCGGGCCCGGCGGCCTGTTTGCTGCCCTCAGACTCATTGAACTGGGTTTGCGCCCGGTGGTGCTCGAACGTGGCAAGAACGTCCACGACCGTAAGCGCGACCTGGCTGAAATATCGCGCACCCAGCAGGTGGATGGCGAGAGCAACTACTGTTTCGGCGAGGGTGGGGCAGGAGCCTACTCTGACGGCAAGCTCTATACCCGCTCGAAGAAGCGCGGCAACATCGACAAGATACTGAACGTGTTCTGCCAGCACGGCGCTTCTACAGACATACTGGCCGACGCTCATCCGCATATTGGCACCGACCGGCTGCCACGGGTCATCGAGAACATGCGCAACACCATCATCCGCTGTGGCGGCGAGGTACACTTCCAGACTAAGATGACGCAGTTGCTGATTGACGGCGACACGGTTGTCGGTGTGGTGGCTGGTGACAGGGAATTCCGCGGACCGGTCATCCTGGCAACAGGCCATTCGGCCCGTGACGTCTATCGCTACCTGGCTGAGTCCAAAACAGAAATCGAGGCCAAAGGCATTGCCGTCGGCGTGCGATTAGAACATCCGTCCGTGCTGATCGACCAGATACAGTATCACTCGAAGCAGGGACGCGGAAAGTACTTACCAGCAGCTGAATACGCTTTTGTTACTCAGGTGGATGGACGTGGTGTCTATTCGTTCTGTATGTGCCCAGGTGGCTTCGTCATCCCAGCTGCCACCGGACCAGAGCAGATAGTCGTCAACGGCATGAGTCCTGCTAATCGCGGTACGGCGTGGTCTAACAGCGGCATGGTGGTCGAGGTGCGTCCGGAAGACATAGAAAGTGAAGAGAGAGAAGTGAAAAGTGATGAACTGGGGGTGATGAGGTTCCAGGAACAGCTGGAACGGCTGACCTGGCAGCAGGGCAACCGTCGGCAGACGGCACCTGCACAGCGCATGGCCGACTTTGTCAACAGTCGTCTGAGCTTTGACCTGCCCCGCAGCAGCTATGCCCCTGGGTTAGTGTCCAGCCCCTTGCACTTCTGGTTGCCGCAGATGATAGGCCACCGTCTGCAGGAAGGCTTCAAGACCTTCGGACGGCAGGCACACGGGTTTCTTACCAACGAGGCCGTGCTCATAGGTGTCGAGACCCGTACCAGCAGTCCTGTGCGCATTGTCCGCGACCATGAGACCCTGCAGCACATCCGTCTGCGCGGGCTTTTCCCATGTGGCGAGGGTGCCGGTTATGCCGGTGGCATCGTCTCGGCGGGTGTCGATGGCGAACGGTGTGCAGAACAGTGCGCCGAGTTTCTCGGCGGGGTGTGAAAATCATTTGAACGGGCAAAAGTTTGGCCGTTTCGAAAATAATGCTTATCTTTGTCCGCAAATTTCTAATAATCAATTTACAAGATGCATACACGAGAGGAACAGATGGAGGCTTTCGGACGGCTGCTCGACGTGCTCGACCAGTTGCGCGAGAAATGTCCGTGGGACCGAAAGCAGACTAACGAGTCGCTGCGTCCCAACACGATAGAGGAGGTCTATGAGTTGGCCGATGCACTGGTGCGTGATGACCGTAAGAATATCTGCAAGGAGCTGGGCGACGTACTGATGCATGTCATGTTCTATGCCAAGATTGGTTCGGAGACAGGCGATTTCGATATGGCCGATGTCTGCCGCATGCAGGCCGACAAGCTCATTTTCCGCCACCCTCATATCTACCATCCCTCGCAGGTGGGTGCCGATAACCCACGACCGTTGCCCTATGTGCCAGAGAACGAGGCCGATGTCGAGCAGCAGCGTGAGTTCTCGCAGGCCAAGACCTCAGAACAGGTGCTGCAGAACTGGGAGCAGATCAAGCTCAAGGAGAAAGACGGCAACAAGACCGTGCTCAGCGGCGTGCCTGCGGCACTGCCCTCGCTCATCAAGGCCTACCGCATACAGGACAAGGCCCGTAACGTAGGCTTCGACTGGCAGCAGCGTGAAGACGTGTGGGCTAAGGTCCGCGAGGAGTTGGACGAACTGCAGGCTGAACTGGAGCGCGAGGACAAGGAGCGCTCTACTGCCGAGTTGGGCGACTTCCTCTTCTCGGTCATCAACGCTGCACGGCTCTACAAACTCAACCCCGAGAATGCGCTGGAGCACACCAACCAGAAGTTCATACGCCGCTTCGGCTACATCGAGGAACACAGCATCCGTGCAGGACGGCCACTCACCGAGATGTCGCTTGAGGAGATGGATACCCTGTGGAACGAGGCGAAAAGAATTGAAAAAGAGTGATTTAGATAAAACGCAAATGCTATGAAAAAGACTGCATTCCTATTGACGGCAGCTGTCGTGGCTACGGCCATAAGCAGCTGTGGGGGTAAAAATCCGCAGCCTCAGGAGGAGACTGTGGCCGACAGCTCGGCTGTGGTGATGATAAACCGTGACTCCACCCTTTACGGCATCTGTGGCGACGGTTCGGCCATGAACACGCTGCAGCTGATAACCGACGTGGGTGACACGGTGACACTGAGCATTGCCGATGCCAATGACAGGGGTCAGTGCTTCGGCGGCTTCCAGACCGGCGACCGCATGGCTGTCATCCTGAAGGACAAGAATACCGCCCGACAAGTCATCAACCAGTCGGCCATGCTTGGCGACTGGGTCATGCCCAATCCCTTGGACGGCAGCTCAGAGATGGGCATCCGCATACAGGAAGGCGGCATTGCCGAGAGCATAGACCAGCCATCGACTATCTACCGTTCCTGGCGCCTGTTTAACGGCAAGCTCGAACTGGTGTCGGTGCGCGAGGGCGGTGCCGAGGTGGTCGAGACCAACCTTTACGACATTATCTATATCGGCCCCGATTCACTGGTCTTCAAGGACGCTGAGGACACCTACGAGTACTCCCGCTTCCGGATTCGCGAGAGTCATGTGAACATCCAGTTGGAGGAATCATCGTTCGACGATTTCAAAATGTAATCACTTGTGGAGCCGTTCAGAATTCATATCCTGGGATGTGGCAGCGCACTGCCCACCATGCGTCACTATCCCTCGGCACAGATTGTCGAGGTGCGCGAGAAACTCTTCCTGGTCGATTGCGGTGAGGGGGTGCAGCTGCAGCTGCGCCGTCTCCACATACGCTTCACCAAACTCAGTCACGTCTTTATCAGTCACCTGCATGGCGACCACTGTTTCGGTCTGATAGGTATGATATCCACCTTCGGACTGCTCGGACGTACAGCCACGCTGCACGTCCATGCCCATCCCCTTTTGGGCGATATGCTGCGTCGCCAGATGGATCTATTCTGCCGCGACCTGGGGTATGAGGTGGAGTTCCATCCCATTGATGCTACGCGTCATGACGTCATTTACGAGGACCGTTCGCTGACCGTCGAGACCATACCTCTCTGTCATCGGTTACCCACCTGCGGCTTTCTCTTCCGTGAAAAACCGTCGCTGCCGCACATCAGGCGAGACATGATAGACTTCTACCGCATTCCCACGTCGCAGATTATGAACATCAAGAATGGTGCCGACTGGACCATGGACGACGGTACTGTGGTGCCCAACAGCCAACTGGTGTTGCCTGCCGACCCTCCCCGCAGCTACGCCTACTGTAGCGACACCCGCTACATGCCTGAACTGCACCAGCTGCTCAAGGGTGTCACCACTCTCTACCATGAGAGCACATACGGTGAGGATAATCTGCAGAAAGCTGAGAAGTACAATCACTCAACAGCTCGGCAGGCAGCCATGGTGGCACGCGATGCCGGTGTCCACCAGCTGATTCTGGGTCATTACAGTTCGCGCTATGAGGACGAGAGCGTGCTGCTCGACGAGGCTCGTCAGGTTTTTCCCAACGTCCGTCTGAGCAACGAGCTTGATGTCATTCCCGTCCTCCCTTAGTTGAACAGCAACTCCTCTTTGTCCGGTGTCTTTGTAATGTGGATGACGGCACCGGGTTCTAAGTCGCCGTTGACGATGCGCTCGCTGATGCCGTCCTCGATATAGGTCTGGATGGCACGCTTCAGAGGACGGGCACCGAACTGCACATCGTAGCCCTTGGTAGCGACAAACTCCTTGGCCTCGTCAGACAGTTCAATGGTATAGCCCAAATCACCGATGCGTTTGAACAGTCCTTGCAACTCAATGTCGATGATGCGCTTGATGGCGTTGAGGTCCAGCTGGTCGAAGGTGATAATCTCGTCGAGTCGATTCAGGAACTCGGGCGAGAACTGCTTCGAGAGTGCCTTCTGTACGATGCTGCGGGCGTGTTCCTTGTCCTTCTCGTCCATAGCCAGTCCCATGCCCCCTGCATTGAAGCCGATGCCACGCCCGAAGTCCTTCAACTGGCGTGTGCCGGCATTGGAGGTCATGATAATGACTGTATTGCGGAAGTCAACAAAGCGGCCATTGCCATCGGTCAGCCGTCCCTCGTCAAGCACTTGTAGCAACAGGTTGAAAACGTTGGGATGAGCCTTTTCAATCTCGTCGAGCAGCACGATGGAATAGGGGTGACGGCGCACACGCTCAGTGAGCTGTCCACCCTCCTCATAGCCCACGTAGCCCGGAGGTGCTCCGATGAGTCGGCTGGTGTTGAACGACTCGGTATATTCGCTCATATCGACGCGGATCAGCGCATCGGCGGAACCAAACATGAACTCTGCCAGTTTCTTGGCCAGATAAGTTTTGCCGACACCTGTGGGGCCGAGGAACATAAATGCGCCGATAGGGTGGTTGGGATCTTTCAGTCCTACACGGTTGCGCTGTATGGCCCGCACCATCTTGTCGATGGCCTTGTCCTGAGCAATGACGGCATTCTTAAGCTCCGTCGCCATACCTTTGAGCCGTATGCCCTCTTGTTCGGCCATGCGTTGTACGGGAACGCCTGTCATCAGTGACACAATCTCGGCAACTTCCTTTTCGGTAACGATCTGCCGGTCTTCATCATCACCACTTTGCCACTTCTTGTTCAGTTCGGCCAACTCCTTCTCAAGAATGGTCTGTCGGTCGCGGTAGCCGGCGGCAAGCTCGTAGTTCTGGTTTTTCACAGCCAGTTGCTTGCGGTCTTTCACCATGGCTATCTCCTGCTCTTTCTCCGTAATCTCGGGAGGTATCTGGGCATTACCAAGGTGAACGCGCGAGCCTACCTCGTCCATGGCATCAATGGCCTTATCGGGCATGAAGCGGTCATTGACATAGCGTTCTGTCAATTTGACACATGCCGCCAATGCACCATCGGTATAGCTGACATGATGGTGGAATTCATATCGGTCCTTGATATTATGCAGTATCTGCAGGGTCTCCTCGGCAGTGGTTGGCTCTACCTGGACTTTCTGGAAGCGCCGTTCCAAGGCACCGTCTTTCTCGATGGAGTTGCGGTATTCGTCAAGTGTGGTTGCACCGATACACTGCACCGTGCCGCGTGCCAGTGCCGGTTTCATGATGTTGGCAGCATCCATGGAACCAGGCGTTGAGCCTGCGCCAATGATGGTGTGTATTTCATCAATAAATACAATAATATCAGGATTTTGCTCCAGTTCCTTCATTAACTGCTTGAGCCTTTCCTCAAACTGTCCGCGGTACTTTGTGCCTGCCACGATGGAAGTCATGTCGAGTGTATAGATCTTCTTTCCGAAAAGCATTGGAGAGGTATGGTGCTGTGCAATCTGCTGTGCCAGTCCTTCAACAATGGCACTCTTGCCGACGCCAGGTTCTCCTATCAGTATCGGGTTGTTCTTCTTGCGGCGGCCCAGTATCTCGATCACACGCTGTATCTCGCGTTCCCGTCCTACGCACGGATCGAGTTTACCCTCAGCAGCAGCCTGTGTCAGGTCAGTGCCAAAGTTGTCGAGCACAGGTGTCTTCGACTCTTTCTTCTTTTGGGCGGTCGTGGTACCGGCATCTTTCCTCTCTGCCCTTTTCTCTCCTCTTTCTTCGTATTCTTCCTCCTCTTCGTCGGGAAGTCCTATACCGTCGTTGATGCCCTTCTGTTGGGGGGCATGCAGCATAGCGAGAACGTCATCGTAGTTCATATTGTTTGATTCTAATACCTCTTTGGCACCATTCTGCACTTGGTCGTGCAGGATAGCCAGCAGCAGGTGTTGTTCGTTTACCTTGTCTAATCTCTGGATACGTGCCTCAAGCACAGCGAGTTTCAGGATGTTGCTCGCTTTCTCGTTTAATACGAGATCGTCTGGTTGAATTGGCAGTTGCAGGTCATCCTCCCTCACCTTCTGCTCCAAGTCCGTTTTTATGGACTGAAGGTTGATGTTCAGACTATGGAATATATTCATAACAATTCCATCCTTCAACCGCAACAGCCCAAGCAGCAGATGCTCGGGACCTACAGAGCGGCTGGCAAGCCGTGCGGCCTCTTCGCGTGAGAAAGCCAGTATTTCAGACACCCTGGGTGAAAATTGACTTGTCATTCTTTTGTCTTTGTCTTACTTCTATTTTATTAACGCTAACCAAATACCTTTATTGCAAACACCGTGCCAAAATCAGCCGAAATGTTAAAAGTGGGCTGAAAACTTGCGTATGTACAAAAAAAGGTGTAATTTTGCAGCCGTTTAACAACACAGACACAAAAGAGGACGTTTTTTATGTGTGGAATAGTAGGATACATTGGCACAAAAGAGGCCTTTCCCGTCTTGATAAAAGGTTTGCGACGACTGGAGTACCGAGGTTATGACTCTGCAGGCGTGGCACTGATAAACGGCGAAGGTGAGTTGAACGTCTATAAAGCGAAGGGCAAGGTTGATAATCTATGTGAGTACTGTGCTGACAAGAATGTCGGCGGTACCGTCGGCATTGCCCATACACGCTGGGCGACGCATGGCGAGCCTTCAAGCCGTAACGCCCACCCGCACTATTCGGAGTCACGAAATCTGGCTATCATTCATAACGGTATTATTGAGAACTACGCCGAGCTGAAGCAGAAACTTCAGGAGAAGGGCGTGAAGTTTGTGAGCGACACCGATACTGAGGTGCTGGTGCAGTTGATAGAGTATATCAAGGAGCACAAGCAGCTGGATCTGCTGACAGCCATACAGGCGGCACTCAGTCAGGTGATAGGAGCTTATGCCATTGCCGTGCTTGACCGCCGCGATCCTGAGCAGATTATCGCTGCCCGCAAACAGAGTCCGTTGGTGGTAGGCATCGGTGATGATGAGTTCTTCCTTGCCAGTGACGCCAGTCCTATCGTGGAATATACTGACAAGGTCGTTTATTTGGAGGATGGCAACATTGCTGTCATTCGTCGCGGTCAGGAGCTGCGTGTTGTCAGTATATTGAACGAGCAGCAGGAACTGCATGTGAAGACAGTAGATATTAATCTTGGTCAGATAGAAAAGGGCGGTTTCCCCCATTTTATGCTGAAGGAGATTTTCGAGCAGCCGGAGTGCCTGACCAACTGCATGAGGGGTAGGGTGAATGTTGAAGCGGACCATGTGACACTTTCAGCATTGATAGACTATCGCCGTCAGTTGCTTTCTGCCAAACGTATGGTCATCGTCGCTTGTGGTACCAGTTGGCATGCCGGACTGATAGGCAAGCAGATCATCGAGTCGCTTTGCCGCATACCCGTTGAAGTGGAGTATGCCTCGGAGTTCCGCTACCGCAATCCTGTCATCAGCAAGGACGATGTCGTGGTGGCTATCTCACAGAGTGGTGAGACGGCTGACACGCTGGCCGCCGTGCAACTGGCCAAGGATAAGGGTGCCTTCATCTACGGCATCTGCAACGCCATCGGAAGCAGTATTCCCCGTGCTACCGATACGGGTACCTATATTCACGTAGGTCCTGAGATTGGCGTAGCCTCGACGAAGGCCTTTACGGGCCAGGTGACGGTGCTGACGATGATAGCGCTGGCCATGGGCGAGGCAAAGGGGACTATTGACCGGCAGGAGTACCTCCAGATTGTCAAGGGGCTGAGTGAGATTCCCGACAAGATACGTGAGGTGCTGCAGACGAATGACCGTGTGGCTGACCTCGCGCGTACCTTTACTTACGCGCATAACTTCCTGTACTTAGGGCGCGGCTATTCGTACCCTGTGGCACTGGAAGGTGCGCTGAAGCTGAAAGAAATTTCATATATACATGCCGAGGGCTATCCTGCAGCCGAGATGAAGCACGGGCCGATTGCCTTGATTGACTCCGACATGCCTGTTGTGGTCATCGCCACGCATAATGCGATGTACGAGAAGGTGCTGTCGAACATACAGGAGATCAAGGCACGGCAGGGTAGGGTGATAGCCCTTGTCAGCAAGGGTGACGACACCATCGCAAAGATTGCCGACGAGGTGATAGAGTTGCCAGACGTTCTGGAGTGTCTCGAACCGTTAGTGGCCACGATACCCCTTCAGCTGTTGGCCTACCACGTTGCCGTTTGCAAAGGTAAGAACGTTGACCAGCCAAGGAATTTGGCCAAGTCGGTGACCGTTGAATAACAATAAGGGCGATTCGTCAGTTAGACGTTTCGCCTTTTTTATAAATAGATAGACGAAATGAGAGATGTAACACTTGTCCTGCAGGACGGGACAACATTCAAGGGAAAGAGCTTCGGGTATGAAAAGCCCGTGGCCGGAGAAGTGGTCTTTAACACGGCGATGATGGGCTACCCCGAATCGCTGACCGACCCCAGCTATGCCGGACAGCTGATGACGCTGACCTATCCGCTGGTGGGCAACTACGGTGTGCCGCCGTTTACAATGGAAGAGAACGGCCTGCCTACGTTCATGGAGAGCGACCGCATCTATGCCGAGGCCCTGATTGTGAGCGACTACTCAGAGGAGTACTCCCACTGGAACGCCAAGGAGAGTCTCAGCGACTGGCTGAAACGGGAAAAGGTGCCAGGCGTGACGGGCATTGACACCCGCCAGCTGACGAAGGTGCTGCGCGAACATGGCGTGATGATGGGAAAACTGGTGTTTGAAGGTAATGAGGCCAATGAGACCAATGGGACTCAGGAAAACTACGGCGCCGTGAACTGGGTGGAGCGCGTTTCGTGCAAGGATATCATTCGCTATAACGAGGGTGCCGGTAGGAAGGTGGTACTGGTTGACTGCGGCGTGAAGGCCAACATCATCCGCTGTCTGATTAAACGCGGAGTTGAGGTGATTCGTGTTCCCTGGAACTACGACTACACGGCGATGGCGTTCGACGGCCTGTTCCTTGCTAATGGTCCCGGCGATCCTGATATGTGCGTTGATGCCGTTGAGGTGCTGAAGAAGCAGATGTCGCAATCGAGAAAGCCCATCTGCGGTATCTGCATGGGTAACCAGCTGTTGGCAAAGGCCGGAGGTGCCACTATCTATAAATTGAAGTACGGTCACCGCTCACACAACCAGCCTGTGCGCGAGGTAGGAACGAACCGTTGCTACGTGACTTCTCAGAATCACGGCTATGCGGTGGATGCTGCCACGCTGGGCAACGACTGGCGCGAGTTGTTCGTGAACATGAACGACGGTTCGAACGAGGGCATCCGTCACCTGACGAATCCCTGGTTCTCCTCGCAGTTCCATCCTGAAGCCTGCTCTGGCCCTGTGGATACTGAATTCATGTTCGATCGTTTCATAGAAACGCTCTGACAATTGAAAATGGATAATAGATAATTGAAGATGAAAGATCAGAATATAAAGAAAGTCCTGTTACTTGGTTCAGGCGCATTGAAGATAGGCGAGGCCGGAGAGTTCGACTATAGTGGTTCGCAGGCGTTAAAGGCATTGCGCGAGGAGGGCATCAAGACGGTGCTCATCAATCCCAATATTGCCACAGTGCAGACCTCGGAGGGTGTGGCAGATGAGATATACTTCCTGCCTGTGCAGCCTTATTTCGTGGAGAAAGTCATTGAGAAGGAGCGTCCTGACGGCATTCTGCTGGCCTTCGGTGGTCAGACGGCGCTGAACTGTGGTGTAGAGCTGTACCAGAGCGGCGTACTGGAGAAGTACAATGTGAAGGTGTTAGGTACGCCTGTGCAGGCCATTATGGATACGGAAGACCGCGAGTTGTTTGTGAAGAAGCTCGACGAGATAGGCGTGAAGACCATCAAGAGCCAGGCTTGCGACAACATTGAGGACGCCCGCAAGGCAGCTGCCGAGCTGGGCTATCCCGTCATCCTGCGTGCCGCCTACGCCCTTGGCGGCTTGGGCTCCGGCTTCTGTGACAACGAGGACGAACTGAACAAACTGGCAGAGAAGGCCTTCTCGTTCTCGCCGCAGGTGCTGGTGGAGAAGTCGTTGAAGGGCTGGAAGGAGATAGAGTACGAGGTGGTGCGCGACCGCTACGACAACTGCATCACCGTTTGTAACATGGAGAACTTCGACCCCCTGGGCATCCATACCGGCGAGTCTATCGTCATTGCTCCCTCACAGACGCTGACCAACTCGGAATACCACAAACTGCGCGCGCTGGCCATCAAGATTATCCGTCATATCGGCATCGTCGGCGAGTGTAACGTGCAGTATGCCTTTGACCCGCAGTCGGAGGACTATCGCGTCATTGAGGTTAACGCCCGCTTGAGCCGTTCGTCGGCACTTGCCTCTAAGGCTACGGGCTATCCCTTGGCTTTCGTGGCTGCCAAGCTGGGCATGGGCTACGGTCTGTTTGAGCTGAAGAACTCGGTAACAAAGACCACTTCGGCCTTCTTCGAGCCGGCCTTGGACTATGTGGTGTGCAAGATTCCGCGCTGGGATCTGTCGAAGTTCCACGGCGTTGACAAGGAACTTGGCTCCTCGATGAAGTCTGTAGGCGAAGTGATGGCCATTGGCCGGAATTTCGAGGAAGCCCTGCAGAAGGGCCTGCGCATGATTGGTCAGGGCATGCACGGTTTCGTGGAGAACAAGGAACTGAAGATTCCCGATATCGACGCAGCCCTGCGTGAGCCTACGGATAAGCGCGTGTTTGTCATTTCGAAGGCCATGCACCTGCCGGAGTACACCATCGACCGCATCCATGAGCTGACAAAGATTGACAAATGGTTCCTGCAGAAGCTGAAGCACATCATCGATATTGATGAGAAATTGAAGAAGAAGAATGTCAATACGTTGGAAGAGGAGTTGTTGCGCGAGGCTAAGGTCTATGGCTTTACAGACTTCCAGATTGCCCGTGCCGTAGGACTGGAACATGAGTTCGGCAATATGCACCAGGCGATGCTCGTGGTGCGCAACCGTCGTAAGCAGCTGGGCATCCTGCCTGTGGTGAAGCAGATTGACACGCTGGCCGCCGAGTACCCTGCTCAGACCAACTACCTCTACGTCACCTACTCAGGCGTGAAGGGCGACATCCAATTCGAGCATGACGGAAAGAGCATCATCGTGCTTGGTTCAGGTGCCTACCGCATCGGTTCCAGCGTGGAGTTCGACTGGTGCGGCGTGCAGGCCCTGAATACCATCCGCAAGGAAAGGCCACAGGTAGGAGCAGCAGCGGGAACGGGCTGGCGAAGCGTGATGATCAACTATAACCCTGAGACCGTGAGTACCGACTACGATATGTGCGATCGCCTCTACTTTGACGAGCTGACCTTCGAGCGTGTGCTCGACATCATCGAGCTGGAACAGCCTCACGGTGTGATTGTCTCCACGGGCGGACAGATTCCCAACAATCTGGCTATGTACTTGGACGAGCAGCATGTGCCCATCCTCGGCACACAGGCCATCGACATCGACGGTGCCGAAGACCGTGCCAAGTTCTCGCAGATGCTCAACGAGCTGGGTGTGAACCAGCCGGAGTGGAGCGCGCTGACCAGTATGGAGGACATCGACAAGTTTGTTGACCGCGTGGGCTTCCCCGTGCTCGTTCGTCCCTCATACGTCCTCAGCGGTGCTGCCATGAACGTCTGCTCCAACCGCGACGAGCTGGAGCGCTTCCTGCAGTTGGCCGCCAACGTGTCAGAAGACCATCCCGTGGTAGTTTCCAAGTTCATTGAGCATGCCAAGGAGATTGAGATGGACGCCGTGGCCAAGGACGGCGAGATACTGGCCTACGCTATCAGCGAGCATATTGAGTTTGCCGGCGTACACTCAGGCGACGCTACCATCCAGTTCCCGCCTCAAAAGCTCTACGTGGAGACTGTGCGCCGCATCAAGCGCATCTCGCGCCAGATAGCTAAGGCCCTGCACATCAACGGTCCGTTCAACATCCAGTATATGGCCCGCGACAACGATATCCTTGTCATCGAGTGCAACCTGCGTGCCAGCCGAAGCTTCCCCTTTGTGAGCAAGGTGCTGAAGCTGAATCTCATCGACCTGGCTACGAAGGTCATGCTGGGACTGCCGGTGGAGAAGCCGGGCAAGAACCTCTTCGACCTCGACTATGTGGGTATCAAGGCCTCGCAGTTCTCGTTCAACCGTCTGCAGAAGGCCGACCCCGTGCTGGGTGTCGATATGGCTTCTACTGGCGAGGTGGGCTGCATTGGCGACAATACCGATACTGCCCTGCTGAAGTCGATGCTTTCTGTGGGCCACCGCATACCGAAGAAGACGGTGCTGCTCTCTACCGGTGGTGCCAAGCAGAAGGCCGAGATGCTCGATGCTGCCCGCATGCTGGTGGAACACGGCTACGAACTCTATGCTACCGGCGGTACGTCGAAGTATCTGGCCGACAATGGCATCAGCAATACGCTGGTACACTGGCCGTCGGACGAAGGAAAGCCCCAGGCACTCGACCTGTTGCATGAACACAAGATTGACATGGTGGTGAACATTCCGAAGGATCTGACCACTCACGAATTGACCAACGGTTATAAGATACGTCGTGCGGCTATCGACCTGAATGTGCCGCTGATTACCAACAGCCGTCTTGCCTCCGCTTTTATCCATGCTTTTTGCACCGTAGGTCTCGACGGGATAGGCATTAAGTCTTGGAGTGAGTACAAATAATCTGCCAGAACAAAAAAAGTGGTGTAATAATTTGGTGAATCCAAATTATTACACTATTTTTGCAAACCGTAACAATAACTGAGAATCAATCATGGATGCAGGTAATGCCTTAGAATCACAGATTAACCGGAGTGATTACAAAATCTTAATCGTTGATGACGTTGTCAGCAATGTCTTGCTGCTTAAGATCTTGTTGACGAACGAGAAATTCCAGGTTTGTACCGCTAATTGTGGTAATATGTGTATTGAACAGGCTCGTACCGAGAAGCCCGACTTGATACTACTCGACGTGATGATGCCTGATATCAGTGGTTTTGACACTGCCGTCATCCTGAAAAAGGATCCTGAGCTGAAAGACATCCCCATCATATTCCTTACGGCTTTGAACAGCCCTGCCGACTTGGTGAAAGGATTTCAGGTCGGAGCAAGTGACTTCCTCTCGAAGCCTTTTAATAAAGAGGAACTCATTGTGCGTGTGATGCACCAGATTACTTTCTTGGCTGCCAAGCGCTTGATTGAGAAACAGAACCGCGAACTGATGGCTACCATCAACAACCGCGACAAGATGTACAGTGTCATTGCCCATGATTTACGTTCGCCGATGGCCAGCATACGCATGGTGCTTAACCTTGTGGTGGCTTCCACCTCACCCGAACTTGTCGGACCTGAACTTTTTGAACTGCTTGACAAGGCCAATAAAGAGTCGGAGGAGGTCCATGACCTCCTGGACAATCTGCTGAAATGGACAAAGAGCCAGACGGGCCGCCTCAGCGTGGTACTGCAAGACCTTGACCTGAACGATATTATCCCTGGTGTGGTGGATATTTTTGAAATGATTGCCGCCACAAAACAGATCAAGTTGTCCTATAACGGTTCTTCTATCATAGTCCGTGCTGACAATGACATGTTGAAGACCATTGTTCGCAATTTCATGTCTAATGCCGTCAAGTTCTCTCCTGAGAATTCCACGATAGAGATTTCTGTAAGTCCGTTAGACTCTGACTTTGCCAAGATAAGTGTTCGCGATCATGGCGTCGGCATTGCCGCAGACCGTATCGGTTCTATTTTCCACAAAGGCGAAACCACTTACGGCACAGGGGGTGAGGAAGGCTCTGGCCTCGGTCTTCAGCTCTGTCAGGACTTTGCCCGCAAAATCGGCGGTGATGTTATGGTGGAGTCTGTTGAGGGCGAAGGTTCCACGTTTAGCGTGATGGTGCCTTTGAAGAAGGATTAGAAATGAAAAAACGTTAATTCGGTGACGTCAAATTAAACATTATTTAGTCTTAGGGGTCAAATTTGAAAACCATACATTGACTAAATGATGCAAGATTTGCGTTACTTATCTCTTCTATTATTAATCATAATATTGGGTGGCCTGCCTGTTGCCGCCCAGCAGAATATATTGACAGGCCGTGTCATTGACAGTGAGAATAAGGAAGCCTTGGAGAAGGCAACCCTGCAATTATATAGAATAGGTGGTAAGGACACCGTGTTCATAGGAGGTTCTTTCTCCAATGCCCGTGGCCAGTTCTCAATCAGTTGTGTCGGTTCTGGCAACTATTTGCTGAAAGTGAGCTTTCTGGGTTACAAGACACAGAGCCGTAGTATCGTGAAAGGCAGGACAGTTCTTTCGCTTGGTGATATCGCTATGGAGGCAGACGCTGTACAGTTGAAGGAAGCAGTGGTGACTGCCAACATCCCCAAAATGGTGATCAAGGACGATACGGTGGTCTATAATGCCGATGCCTTCCGTGTGCCCGAGGGTTCGGTCATCGAGGCTCTGGTGGAGGCATTGCCGGGAGCCAAGATTGATGATGACGGCAAAATCAGCATCAATGGCAAGAATGTGAAACGCTTCAAGCTCGACGGCCGCGACTTCATGACCGGCAACAACGATGCCGTGATGAAGAACCTGCCCTCCTACGTCATCGACCAGGTGAAGGCATACGACGAGAAGAGCGACCAAAGCCGCCTGACCGGCATTGATGACGGCAACGACGATTTTGTATTGGAGTTCACGACCAAACGTAGTGCCCGCAACGGCATTCAGGCAAATCCCGACGTGGGCTATGGTACAGACAAGCGTTACGGCATCCGCCTGACGGCCATGAAGCCCTTTGGTGCCATGCGCTACACCTTCATGGGCAACGCCAACAACGTGAACGACCGCAACTTCTCGGGGCGTGGCGGACGAGGCCGAGGCAACAACAACGGTCAGCGTGAGACGAAGACCGCCGCCCTCGATGCCAGCTATGAGAGCGGGCGCAGGGAGAATGGCGGCAATCTGCGGTGGAGCAGTCGCATCACCTGGAACCGACAGGACGCCGACAACTGGAACCGCACGGGCTCCGAGAACTTCGTGCTGGCCTCTCGCGGTGGTGCCTTCTCGAACAGCATCAGCCAGAACTACTCGCGCAACAACAGTTGGACGGGCAACATGAACCTGCAGTGGCAGATAGACTCTGTGACCACCCTCTCGTTCCGTCCCGACTTGAGTTGGTCCAGCAACGACGGGCGTGGCTTTTCCACCAATGCGTCGTTCAATGAGAATCCCTTTGACTACATTACCGACCCCTTGAGCAACGAGGGCCTCAGCCGTATGAACGAACTCGGCCTCATCGTCAACGGTCGCCAGAACAAGTCGATGAGCAACGGCTCGAACACCAATATCCGTGCCAATCTGCAGTTGCACCGCCGCTTGAACCGCAACGGTCGTAATGTGGCGTTGACGTCGAACTTCAACTATCGCGACGGTAACAACAAGAACGCCAATCTCTCGATGGTTCATCTCTATCAGCAGAAGAACCAGGCGGGCAACGACTCCACCTACCAGACCAACCGCTATACCATATCGCCCAACGACAACCATAGCTACAGCCTGGGCTTCACCTATACAGAGCCGCTTTATATCATCAAGCCGAAACCTCAGCCCGAGGACACAGTGCGCTCTGCGGTATCCCTGCAGAGAAACCGCGGCCCCTTCGGCAACCGGGGACAGCGCCGTATGGTGGGTCAGCAGGGCGTCTTCCTGCAGTTGAGCTATAACTATAACTACAGCTACCAGAAGAGCGACCCCTCGACCTACGACCTTCCCGACTACACCGACGAGGTGTTCCAGACGGTGCTGAACAACTACCGCGACTTCGGCTTCCTGCCTCAGGACTACGAACGTGACTACCTGTCACGTGAACTGAGCCGCTACTCCGAGCGTACCGAGTACCGTCATCAGGCTGACGTGCAGCTGCGTCTGGTACGTGAGAAGTACAACCTGAACGTCGGTCTGCAGGCACAGCCCCAGCGTTCGCACTTCATCCAGCAGTATCTGGGCAAGCCTGTCGATACCGTCCGCACCGTCACCAACCTCTCGCCGACGCTGAACCTGCGCTACCGCTTCAACCAGCAGACGAACCTACAGGTGCAGTTCCGCGGACAGATGCAGCAGCCTAACATCACGCAGCTGCTCGAAATCTACGACGACACCAACCCCCTGAACATCTCGATGGGTAACTCCGGACTGAAGCCCTCGTTCTCAACCAATCTCGGCGTCAACTTCCAGAAAATGCGTGCGCCGAAGCTCATCGAGGACAGCTTAGGCTTTATGATTCCCAAGAACCAGCGCAACTGGAGCTTCAGTAGTAACGTCAACCTGCGCCGCACCTCGAACTCCATCGGCAATGTCGTCACCTACAATGAAACCACCGGCGGACGCATCTCACGCCCGGAGAATATCAACGGCAACTGGAGCGTCAACGGCGGCGGGTCCTTCACACTCGGTCTCGACACCCTGAACCGCTGGGACTTCAGCGGCGGCGTCAACGGAAGCTACAACCACCAGGTTGGTTATGTGAACCTGAACCGTACAGCCGTGCCCGACCGCAACGTCACACATACCTATAACCTGTCGCCCGATGTGTCGCTGAGCTTCCGCAACCGCTGGCTTAACTTCTCACTGAACTTCCGTGCCACCTATGCCCGCACTGAGAACGAACTGCAGGCATCGCGCAACCTGACGACCTGGAACTACAACTACGGCGGCAACACGGGCATCACCTTCCCTTGGGAGACCCGTCTCAACACCGACTTCCACATCTATAGCAAGCGCGGCTATGCCGACGCGTCGCTCAATACCGACGAGCTTATCTGGAACGCCCAGCTCAGCCACAGCTTCTTGCGCGGCAAGAAGCTCACCGTCATGCTCCAGTGGTACGACATTCTGGGGCAGCAGACCAACTTCACCCGCAATGTGACGGCCAACGGCTGGACCGACCGCGAGGTGAACGCTATCACCAGCTATGCCATGCTGCACATCAGCTACCGCCTGAATTTCTTCGGCGGTCGTAACGGCAGCGGATGGGGTGGGGATGATGGTGAGGAAAGCCGTGGCGGACGTGGCGGCCGAGGAGGCCGAGGTGGTCGCGGCGGCTTCGGCGGTGGTCGCGGTGGCTTCAGTGGCGGTGGCTTCGGTGGCCGTGGCGGCTAAAAGCCGAGTGGGCTGACTTCGGTCAGGTCGCTGGTACTGACTTCAGCTGTTCTAAGGCACGGCAGAGTTGGTCGGGGCAGGAGGTGGACTTGATGCCGCAGCGGACGCCGTTCAGTTTGTGGATGACGTCGTCGATGTGCTGTCCGCGCACCAGCTGGCTGATGCCTTGGAGGTTGCCGTTGCATCCGCCGAGGAAGAAAACCTGCTGGATGATGTTGTTCTCGTCGGCAGTCACGTCGATCAGTTTCGAGCATGTGCCGTGGGTCTCGTACTGTATGTGCTTTGTCTTCATGGTGCAAATTTAGTGTATTTTACCTGTTCCTCCAAATTTTTTTGCAGAAACTGTGATTTGTCGTGAGTTTTTTTGGAAGTTTCATAAATTGTTGTTATCTTTGCAGTGATGAAATCTAAAACGAAAGCTTATGAATAAAACTCCAACTCCCCACATCGGGGCCAAGTACGGCGAAATAGCCGAGACGGTTATTATGGCAGGCGACCCGCTGCGTGCCAAGTTTATGGCAGAAAAATTTCTGGATAATCCTGTACAGTTCAACAACGTGCGCGGCATGTTGGGGTTCACGGGTACATATAAAGGTAAACGGGTTAGTGTCATGGGGCACGGTATGGGCATACCTTCTATCGGTATCTACACCTACGAACTCTATAACTTCTATGATGTCAAGACTATTATCCGTGTGGGGTCTGCCGGCTCCATCAACCCGGACTTGCATGTAGGTGACCTCTGCATCGCCATGGGTGCCTGCACCAACTCTAACTATGGTTCGCAGTACGAGCTTCCCGGTACGTTCGCACCAATTGCTGATTTCGACCTGTTGCGTGGAGCTGCAGATACTTGCGACCGCCTGGGTTACCGCTATAAGGTGGGCAATGTCCTTTCGTCCGATACGTTCTACACAGAAAACCCCCACAATGACAAGTGGATGAATATGGGTGTGCTGGCTATTGAGATGGAGGCTTCGGCTCTCTATATGAATGCAGCCCGTGCCGGCAAACGTGCATTGGTCATTCTGACTATTTCAGACCACATCCTCACCGGCGAGGTGACGACAGCGGAAGAACGCCAGACGACCTTTACCCACATGATGGACGTGGCCTTCTCTATAGCCTGACGGTAACCGCCTAAGAAAAGACTGTCTTGGTGGTTAAAAATAGATAATTGTCAGGTGTGCTTGGCAAATTTTTCACATTTTCTTTGGTGATGTGCAAAAAAGACAGTATCTTTGCACGTCAAAAATTAGACAATCTATTGTGTTAATCGTAAATAAAAACAACTTATGAGTCAAAAGAGAGTTTACCTCTTCGGCAATGGAAAAGCCGAAGGTAATGCTAAAATGCGTGAGGAACTTGGTGGCAAGGGCGCTAACCTGGCCGAGATGAACCTGATTGGGGTTCCCGTTCCTCCTGGTTTCACCATCACCACCGACTGCTGCAACGAGTACTATCAGGTAGGTCAGCAGAAGATCATGGAGCTGCTGAACGACGATGTGATGGCAGCCGTGAAGCACATCGAGGTGCTGATGAACTCGAAGTTCGGTGACAAGGAGAATCCGCTGCTCGTCTCTGTACGTTCTGGTGCCCGTGCTTCTATGCCTGGTATGATGGATACCATCCTGAACCTCGGTCTTAACGACGAGGTGGCTGAGGGTATGGTAAAGAAGACCAACAATCCTCACTTCGTTTACGACTCTTATCGCCGCTTCGTACAGATGTACGGTGACGTTGTGTTGGAGATGAAGCCGGTGAACAAGACCGATATCGACCCGTTTGAGGAGATTATCGAGAAGGTGAAGGCCGAGCGTGGTGTGAAGCTCGATAAGGACTTGAGCGTTGACGAGCTGAAGAAGCTGGTCCAGTTGTTCAAGGCCGCCATCAAGGAGCGCACAGGCAAGGACTTCCCCAATGATCCTATCGAGCAGCTCTGGGGCGCTATCTGCGCTGTGTTCCGCAGCTGGATGAACGAGCGCGCCATCCTCTATCGTAAGATGGAGGGAATCCCCGACGAGTGGGGTACGGCTGTCAGCGTGATGGCTATGGTGTTCGGTAACATGGGCGACACCTCTGCAACGGGTGTATGCTTCAGCCGCGACGCTGCCAACGGTGAGAACCTGTTCAACGGTGAGTACCTGGTTAACGCACAGGGTGAGGACGTTGTGGCTGGTATCCGCACGCCGCAGCAGATTACGAAGATTGGTTCTCAGCGCTGGGCTGAGCGCGCCGGTATCTCTGAGGAGGAGCGCGTCGCCAAGTATCCCTCTATGGAGGAGGCAATGCCTGAGATCTATAATGAGCTGAACGGTATTCAGGACAAGCTGGAGCACCACTACCACGACATGCAGGACATGGAGTTCACTGTCCAGGAGGGCAAGCTCTGGTTCCTCCAGACTCGTAACGGTAAGCGCACAGGTGCCGCTATGGTGAAGATTGCCATCGACCTGCTGCACGAGGGTATGATCGACGAGAAGACCGCCATCCAGCGCTGCGAGCCTCAGAAGCTCGACGAGCTGCTGCACCCCGTATTCGATAAGAAGGCTCTGACTCAGGCTAAGGTGATTGCCCAGGGTCTGCCTGCTTCTCCTGGTGCTGCCTGCGGTCAGATCGTGTTCCACGCTGACGACGCAAAGGCTTGGCACGAGGATGGTCACAAGGTTGTGCTCGTTCGTATCGAGACCTCTCCTGAGGATCTGGCCGGTATGGCTGCTGCCGAGGGTATCCTGACCGCTCGTGGTGGTATGACCTCTCACGCTGCCGTTGTGGCCCGTGGTATGGGTAAGTGCTGCGTTTCGGGCGTGGGTGCTCTGAACGTGAGCTATAAGGACAAGACTGTTGAGATTGACGGCATCGTTTATAAGGAGGGTGACTACATCTCTCTGAACGGCACCACTGGTCAGGTCTATGCTGGCGAGGTGCCCACCAAGGCTGCTGAGCTCAGCGGCGACTTCAAGGAGCTGATGGACCTCTGCGACAAATATACGAAACTGCAGGTTCGTACCAATGCCGACACCCCGCATGATGCACAGGTGGCTCGCGCCTTCGGTGCCAAGGGTATCGGTCTGACCCGTACAGAGCACATGTTCTTTGAAGATCAGAAGATCGTTGCTATGCGTGAGATGATTCTGGCCGACAGCGTTGCCGGACGCGAAAAGGCTCTCGCAAAGTTGCTGCCTTACCAGAAGGCCGACTTCAAGGGCATCCTCGAGGCTATGGACGGTCTGCCCGTGAACATCCGTCTGCTCGATCCTCCTCTCCATGAGTTCGTTCCCCACGATCTGGTTGGTCAGGAGACGATGGCCAAGGAGATGGGCGTCAGCCTGGATGAAATCAAACGTCGCGTAGATTCTCTCGCTGAGAACAACCCGATGTTGGGTCACCGTGGTTGCCGTCTGGGTATCACCTTCCCCGAGATTACCGCTATGCAGACCAAGGCTATCCTCTCTGCCGCTTGCGAGCTGAAGCAGGAAGGTAAGAACCCGATGCCTGAGATTATGGTGCCGCTGATTGGTACTGTTAAGGAGCTGAAGCAGCAGAAGGATGTTATCCAGTATGC
Source organism: uncultured Prevotellaceae bacterium (assembly GCA_946186505.1). Classification (GTDB taxonomy): domain Bacteria; phylum Bacteroidota; class Bacteroidia; order Bacteroidales; family Bacteroidaceae; genus Prevotella. The sequence continues at coordinate 124,354 of CAMHNI010000007.1, forward strand.
CGCTAAGGAAGTATTTGCAGAGTATGGTGTTGAGGTTGAGTTCGAGATCGGTACGATGATCGAGATTCCTCGTGCCGCGTTGACAGCTGACCTGATTGCCTCTGAGGCTCAGTACTTCTCATTCGGTACCAACGACCTGACTCAGATGACCTTCGGTTACAGCCGCGACGATATCGCTTCGTTCCTGCCTGTATATCTCGACAAGAAGATTCTGAAGGTTGACCCGTTCCAGGTACTTGACCAGGTTGGTGTGGGCCGCCTCATCAAGTTCGCTGTGAAGGAAGGCCGTGAGGTTCGTCCCGAACTCCGTTGCGGTATCTGCGGTGAACACGGTGGTGAGCCCAGCTCTGTGAAGTTCTGCGCCAAGATTGGTATGAACTACGCATCATGCTCTCCCTTCAGAGTACCGATTGCCAGACTCGCAGCCGCGCAGGCAGCTGTAGAGGAGTAAATATCACTCTTACAATAATGAAAGGGACCTGTCCGGTTGGGCAGGCCCCTTTTTTATTGTATTTGCTAAATATACTTTATTTCGGTTGAAGACTCAGACGGTACTCGCTGGGCGACTGGCCGAGATGCTTGGTGCAGTAGCGACTGAAATAGGAAAGAGACGTGAAGTTCATCAGGTCGGCTATCTGAGTGAGTGACAGGCGTTCATCATTCAGATAGTCTTTTAACATAGGTATGGTATGACGGTCGATGTATGAGGTGACACTGTGTCCTGTCACACGTTTGATGGTGGCAGAAAGATATTTGGGCGATACGTTCAGCCGTTTGGCATAGTAGCTCACATCACGCTCTGTCCGACTGATGCCTGTTGCCAGCAGTGCCATCAGCTGTTTCACGATGTAGGCTGTGCGGTCGGTATGGGTGTCTGTTGCATCACGTTGGGCATGGGCCTCGAAGATGTCGTACATCATCGTCAGGCAGAGACTGCCCATCAGTTCGCGATAGAACTGCAAATGGCGCTCGTCCTTGCGGTCACGAAGACGATGGAAGTCATCAAGCAGATGTCGTGCTTGTTCATCTGTCAGTTTGATGACGGGGTCTTGGTTCAGCGAGATACTGCCACCGATGCTGTAGTTGTTCGACGGCAGCAGGTTCTGAAGAAACTTATAATCAGCAGCAAACCATTCTACCTGCAAGTCATCATGTGCCGCCAGATTGCTGATACGATCAGGCATCGGTATCACCACCATGTCGTTTTTGATAATGTGGTAGCAATGCTCGTTGAACACAAAACTTGCCTCACCT